>NZ_JAMYMA010000009.1:0-289636 GCF_040318275.1 Mesorhizobium sp. M1217
AGCCTCCGCCAAGCTCAACTGGCCCGTCTGCTTCACTGCCATCGCGATTCCCTCAGAGCGTCCACCTCAGAGAATCACAATCAGCGAATTACGCAACAGGCCCCTTGTGGGAGAAGGTGGATCGGCGCGCAGCGCCGAGACGGTTGAGGGGTGTTGGAAGAAATGAGGCGCAGGCGTTCCCTGGAACACCTCTCATCCGACCGAGCTTCGCTCGGCCACCTTCTCCCACAAGGAGAGAAGGAAGAAGCGCAAACCCTTGCCGCTCCCGGCTGCATCGGTTAGGACACCCGCGCCGTGGAAATCGGTTATTTAACCGATCCCCGGAGCGCCACGAAACCACCGAGTACCCATCCCATGGCCGACAAATCCGAAAAGATGAAAGCGCGGCTTCCGCGCGGCTTTGTCGACCGCGGCGCCGACGATCTGCGCGCCGTCGAGAAGATGATGGCGACGATCCGCTCGGTCTTCGAGCTTTACGGTTTCGAGCCGGTCGACCAGCCGCTGATCGAATACACCGATGCGCTCGGCAAATTTTTGCCCGACCAGGACCGGCCGAACGAGGGCGTGTTCTCGTTCCAGGACGATGACGACCAGTGGCTGTCGCTGCGCTACGACCTGACCGCGCCGATGGCGCGCTTTGTCGCCGAAAATTTCGAACGCCTGCCGAAGCCCTATCGCAGCTATCGCTCCGGCTGGGTGTTTCGCAACGAGAAGCCCGGTCCCGGCCGATTCCGCCAGTTCATGCAGTTCGATGCCGACACGGTTGGCACGCCGGGCGTCGCCGCCGACGCCGAGATGGCGATGATGATGGCCGATGTGATGGAGGCGCTCGGCATCAAGCGCGGCGACTACGTCATCCGCGTCAACAACCGCAAGGTGCTCGACGGCGTGCTCGAGGCGATCGGCCTCGGCGGCGAGGAGAACGCTGGCCGCCGCCTGCAGGTGCTGCGCGCGATCGACAAGCTGGACAAGTTGGGCGTCGAGGGCGTGCGCCTGCTTTTGGGTGCAGGGCGCAAGGACGAGAGCGGTGATTTCACCAAAGGTGCCGGGCTGGATAATGCGCAAATCGACGTTGTGATCAGCTATTTCACAGTCATGGCGCAGCACGATCCCGAAAAAATTGTCCAGACACTGGGATCCATCAACCCCGGACTCAGCAATCTTGTCGAGGAAAGGAAACTCGAACATCTGGGCATAACGAATGCGTCGTTTGTCGAGGGCCTTGCAGAGCTGGAACAGATAAGAACCATGGTCGCACAAAGCGGCTACGGTGAGGATCGCATCCGCATCGACCCCTCCGTCGTCCGCGGCCTCGAATATTACACCGGCCCGGTCTACGAGGCCGAGCTGCTGGCCGAGATCCCCAATGAGGACGGCCAGATCGTGCGCTTCGGCTCGGTCGGCGGTGGCGGCCGCTATGACGGCCTCGTCTCGCGCTTCCGCGGCGAGCCGGTGCCGGCGACCGGTTTTTCGATCGGCGTCTCCCGCTTGATGACGGCGCTGAAGAACCTCGGCAAGCTCGACATTTCGGATGTGATCGCGCCGGTCGTCGTGCTGGTGATGGACAAGGATACGGAAAGTCTCGGCCGCTACCAGAAGATGGTCGCCGAGCTGCGCGCCTCCGGCATCCGCTCGGAAATGTATCTCGGCGGCGCCGGCATGAAGGCGCAGCTCAAATATGCCGACCGCCGCGGCAGCCCGGTCGCCGTCATCCAGGGCGGCGACGAGCGCGCCAAGGGCGAGCTGCAGATCAAGGACCTGATCGAAGGCGCGAAGATGTCGGCCGAGATCGCCGACAACGCCGAATGGCGCGCCGCACGGCCGGCGCAGGTGACCGTGGCGGAAGGCGATCTGGTCGCCGAGGTGAAGAAGATACTGGCGGCGCAGGCGGCCGACCGGGCGAAAGGTGGCGCGTGAGCACCCCCCTCTGGCCTGCCGGCCATCTCCCCCTCAAGGGGGGAGATTGGCAGCTTCAGCCTCACCGTCTTCTTTCCAACGCTGGAGATTGGCGAAAGCAGGCGCGATATCCAATCTCCCCCCTTGCGGGGGAGATGGCCGGCAGGCCAGAGGGGGGTGCCTCGCGCCCCACATCCCCATGACCTCCCCCGCCATCGCATCCGACATCGCGACGCTCTTCGCCGCGCGCAACACCCATGCGGTCGAGGTCGCCGTGCTGCAGCCGGCCGATCCGTTCCTCGACATGGCCGGCGAGGATTTGCGGCGCCGCATTTTTCTCACCGAAAGCGAGACCGGGCAGACGCTTTGCCTGCGGCCGGAATTCACCATTCCGGTCTGCCTCGACCACATTGCCAGCCAGGCCGGCACGCCGCGCCGCTATTCCTATCTCGGCGAGGTGTTTCGCCAGCGCCGCGAGGGCGGCAACGAATTCTTCCAGGCCGGCATCGAGGACCTCGGCGACCGCGACACGGCCGCCGCCGACGCGCGTTCGCTGGCCGATGCGCATGCGCTGCTTTCGCTGGTGCTGCCCGGCCGGGACCTGGCGGTGACGCTTGGCGACCAGACCATTTTCGAGGCGGTGCTGGCAGCGCTTGGCCTGCCGCGCGGCTGGCGCATGCGGCTGGCCCGCGCCTTCGGCTCGGCGCCAATGCTGGAAGCGGCGCTTGCCGACCTCGCCAATCCGCCGCGCAACAGCCAGATCGCCGGCGCGGTGGCAGCGCTTGTCCTCGACGGCGATCTGGAGGCTCTTTCGGCGCATATCGCCGGCGGCATGGAAGAGGCCGGCCTGTCGGCAACGGCCGGGCGTTCGCCGTCCGAGATTGCGCGGCGGCTGATCGAGAAAGCCGAACTGCGCAGCGTCCGGCTGTCGAACGAGGCATTTGCGGCTTTGAAGGGTTTCCTGGCGATCGACGTGCCGCTAGATAGCGCCGCCGGGGCGCTCGCAAGTTTTGCCGCCGATGCCGGGCTTTCGCTGGGAACTGCGCTGGAGAATTTTGCCGCCCGCGCCGCGGCAATCGAAAGCCTCGGTCTGCCGATGTCTGAAATCAGCTACGATGCCGCCTTCGGCCGCCCGCTCGATTATTACACTGGCCTCGTCTTCGAGGTCGCGGCGCAAGGCGGCGACCGGCCGCTGGCCGGTGGTGGCCGCTACGACCGGCTGCTGACGCTGCTCGGCGCCAAAACGCCGATCCCCGGCGTCGGTTTTTCTGTCTGGCTCGACCGCATCGAGGCGCTGCGGGAGACGGCGCCATGATCACGCTGGCGCTGCCGTCGAAAGGCCGGCTCAAGGAGCAGGCGCTGGAGATGCTGGCCAAGGCCGGGCTTGCCGTCAGCCTGCCCGGCGACGAACGCAAATACCGCGCCCGTATCGATGGCCTGGAGAGCGTCGAGATAGCGTTCCTGTCGGCCTCCGAGATTGCCGGCGAAATCGGCCAGGGCTCGGTCGATCTCGGCATCACCGGCGAGGACCTGCTGCGCGAAAACCTCGCCGACTGCGAGACGCGCGCCGAAATCATCGCCCGCCTCGGTTTCGGCAATGCCGATGTCGTCGTGGCCGTGCCCGACATCTGGCTCGATGTCGACACCATGGCCGACCTCGACGACGTCGCCGCCGATTTTCGCCAGCGCCATGGAAGGCGGCTCAGGATCGCCACCAAATACTGGCGCCTGACCCAGCAGTTCTTTTCGCAAAAGCACGGCATCCAGGTCTACCGCATCGTCGAAAGCCTCGGCGCCACTGAAGGCGCGCCGGCAGCCGGATTGGCCGACATCGTCGTCGACATCACCACGTCAGGCTCGACGCTGCGCGCCAATCATCTCAAGGTGCTCGCCGACGGCGTGATCCTGCGCTCGCAGGCCTGCCTTGTGGCGTCGCGGAAGATGCGCGCTCCGGCCGACGAGGCGGTGTTGCGCGATGTCGCGGCCAGGATGGCGTCGGTGAACTCGGGTTGACGATCGCGGAGCAGGCGCCGTCGGCCAAGCTGCCAATCTCCCTCCTTGCGGGGGAGATGGCCGGCAGGCCAGAGGGGGGTGCTGTCCCGCCGACCTGTCAGCCAATCGGAGCCTCATCCGTTCCCGGTTGGGGGTGCTGAAGTCGAACTTGGCGATCCTTCGCACCCCCCTCTGCCCTGCCGGGCATCTCCCCCGCAAGGGGGGAGATCGGATATCGCCTCGGCCTTTGCCAACCACTAACGTTGGATCCAGCGGTCTAGCCGCGGCACCGACCTGAAGCGATTTTCCTGATGTACAGCAATTTTGTTCTTGCTTTGTGCCGGCAGCTATGCTACTAATCTCCCTATGGTGCCAATTGGCCCCGAAGACCCGCCCGTCGAGGCGGTTTTTTTGTTTTCGGCCCTGACAGGGCGAGTTCCAACCCCAGCCCTATCATCGACGGGATTTCCACCACCCCGCCGGGCTGATAGGCTCGGCCTGTCTGCGGAGGACACGGCGATGCCGATCAATCTCGACGAGCTGAAGAATGCCACCAGCCTGCGCGGCAAGCGCGATGGCGGTTCGTTCATTGCGCCGGTCGACGGCACGGCGCATGTCTCGGGCGAGCGCAGCGTGCCGCTGCTCAACCTGACGATCCCGGCGCTGTTTGCCGATACGGTCGGCAGATACGGCACGCTCGATGCCGCCGTCTTCGTCGAGCAGGACAAGCGCTTTACCTGGGAGGAACTGTCGGACACCGTCGATGCGCTCGCCGCCGGCTTCCTGGTGCTCGGCCTCGAGAAAGGCGACCGCGTCGGCATCTGGTCGCCGAACCGCTGGGAATGGCTGGTGACGCAATTCGCCACCGCCCGCATCGGCCTGATCCTGGTCAACATCAACCCGGCCTACCGGCTGGTCGAGCTGGAATATGCCTTGAACAAGGTCGGTTGCCGAGCGCTGGTCACCGCCGCCAAGTTCAAGAGCTCCGACTATCTCGGCATGATCGAGACGCTGGCGCCGGAGATCGCCAAGGCAGCGCCGGGCAAGCTCGACGCCAACAGACTGCCGGCGCTGAAGATCGTCATCCGCATGGACGAGGAGAATTCGCCGGGCATGTTCAATTTCGCCGACGTGCTGGCGATGGCCGGGCGCGACGAACATGATAAGCTCGACCGCATCTCCGACGGGCTGAAGCCGGACGACGCCATCAACATCCAGTTCACCAGCGGCACGACCGGTGCGCCCAAGGGCGCGACGCTGACCCACAACAACATCGTCAACAACGGCAATTTCGTCACCGCGGCGATCAGGCTTACGGTCGACGACCTGCTGTGCATCCCGGTGCCGCTCTATCACTGCTTCGGCATGTCGATGGGCACGATTGGCTGCGTCACCAAGGGCGCGACCATGGTTTTCCCGAGCGAGGGGTTCGATGCCGGCGCCACGCTGAAGGCGGTGGCAACGGAACGCTGCACCGCGCTCTACGGCGTGCCGACCATGTTCGTCGGTCTGCTCGACCATCCGGAGTTCGCCTCCTTCGATCTCACCAGCCTGCGCACCGGCATCATGGCCGGCTCGCCATGCCCGATCGAGGTGATGAAGAAGGTGGTGTCGCTGATGCACATGGCCGAGGTGACCATCGCCTACGGCATGACCGAGACCAGCCCGGTGTCGTTCCAGAGCAGCGTCGACGACCCCCTGGAAAAGCGCGTCTCGACCGTCGGCCGCGTCCATCCGCATGTCGAGGTCAAGGCCATCGACGCCGAAGGCGCCACCGTCGTGGTCGGCGCGCCGGGCGAGCTCTGCACGCGCGGCTATTCCGTGATGAAGGGCTATTGGGACGACGAGCAGAAGACCCGCGAGGCGGTCGACGCCGACGGCTGGATGCACACCGGCGACCTCGCCACAATCGATGCCGAGGGCTATTGCAACATCGTCGGCCGGGTCAAGGACATGGTCATCCGCGGCGGCGAGAACGTCTATCCGCGCGAGGTCGAGGAATTCCTCTATCGCCACCCCAAGATCAAGGAGGTGCAGGTATTCGGCATTCCCGACCCGAAATATGGCGAGGAGCTGTGCGCCTGGATCGTGCTGAAGCCCGGCCAGATCACAACGGAGCAGGAGATCAAGGCCTTCTGCGCCGGGCAGATCGCCCATTTCAAGATCCCGCGCTACATCCGCTTCCGCACCGAATTACCGATGACGGTGACCGGCAAGCCGCAGAAATACCTGATGCGCCAGGCGATGATCGACGAACTGGGATTGGTGACGCAGAAGACGGCTTGAGCGCGCGCTTCAGGCTTTCGCAGGGTTCGCAGAAGGGGCTTGCCCAGAAGGGACCTGCAACACGGCTTGCGGAAGGGGCTTGGAATGAGTGGTTTCGCAAGATCGGCGGTTTCCTACGGCATGCCGTTGGCCGCCCTGGCGATGGCTGTCGCGGTCAGGGCCAGCGGGGTGTCGGTGGACGAAGGGTCGCTTGGCACCAGGATATTTATCGGCGCGCTTTCGAGCGCGATCATGTTCACCACCATTTTCGTCGTGCTCGACCACGCCGAGGCGGTGGCCCGGCGGGTAGGCGAGCCGTACGGCACGTTGGTGCTGACCATCGCCGTGACGGCAATCGAAGTGTCGATCATCGTTTCCATCATGCTGCACGGAGCCAACAACCCGACGCTTGCACGCGAATCCGTCTTCTCGACGGTGATGATCACGTCGACCGGCGTTGTCGGCATGTGTCTGACATTTGGCGGCTGGCGTCATCGCAAGCAGGCAATCGTCCGCCAAGGGACCAGCGCCTATCTGGCGGTGCTGGTCGCACTGAGCGTCACGACGCTCATTCTGCCGACCTACACGCGAACCACCGATCCCGGCACCTTCTCGGCCGCCCAACTCGGCTTCGTCAGCGTGCTTTCAGTGCTGCTCTATGCGGGTTTTCTGTTCGCGCAGACTGTCCGCCACCGGGATGATTTCATCGACGGACAAGCGCATGGCGCCGCAGTGCCAGCCGACGCCCACGAAAGCATTGCCGCTAGTGCTCTGCTCCTGCTGATCGGGCTGATCGGCATCGTCATGCTGGCCGAGCAGGTCGCCGCCAGCGTCGAGGATGCGCTCGTCGCCTATCAGGTGCCCCAGGCCGACGCCATTGTCGGCGCGATGATCGCCGGGCTGGTCTTGATGCCGGAGGCGATCTCGGCGGTTCGCGCCGCCCTCAACAACGAGCTGCAGCGCGGCCTGAACGTCGCCATGGGTTCGGCCTGCGCCACAATCGGCCTGACAATACCGGGCATCGCCGCCGCCAGCCTGCTGACCGGAAGAGGCCTGACCCTGGGCCTGCCGGCGACCGACGTGGTGCTTTTGGTCCTGGCGCTCTTCATCTGCAATGTGAGCTTTAGCACCGAGAGGACGACGTTCCTGACCGGGCTGGTGCATCTGGTGGTGTTTTGCACGTATGTGTTTTTGATATTTGTGCCGTGAGGGTGGGGGGAGGTGGGCGGTCAGAGGCGGATAGGTTAGGAAAACTGCTTGAACGTCTCAATATGGGCCGGTGGCGGTCTGTCCGCTCTTGGTCACCGCTTCTCGAAAGCAGACATCGGTGTGCGGTGCGTCGACGGCTCATTTGTGGCGGCAAGCCGTGCAAGACGAGCGTCGGTTGACCATCGGGATCACCACCCTGCAGCGCGTGAAAGGTGCAGTGTGGCAGGTCGAAGGTGACGTGTTCGAACTCCATGTGTGTCAGGCTTCTCCAAGAGCGGTCGGACGAGCGATCCTGATGCTGGCCTCGGTGTCTCTGGTTTTG
Organism: Mesorhizobium sp. M1217; assembly: GCF_040318275.1. NCBI lineage: Bacteria > Pseudomonadati > Pseudomonadota > Alphaproteobacteria > Hyphomicrobiales > Phyllobacteriaceae > Mesorhizobium > Mesorhizobium sp. M1217. The sequence goes on from NZ_JAMYMA010000009.1 coordinate 7,685, forward strand.
GACATGTGCGTCTCCTCAGGCGCCGGGTGTACTGCGTCAGCCGGCAGTCGGTTTCCGTGACACCGGCCCGCAACCTTCAGAATATGATAGCTCGCGGCAAGGAAGCCGGTGCTGGTTTATCAGAAGGCCCCGCAGGCGGCAGCGGCGGAATAGTCAGAGCCAGCGGCGAACCTCGGCCTTGTAGCGGCGGTAGTCGTCGCCGAACTTCGCTTCGAGATAGCGCTCCTCGCGGGCGATCACCTGCGTCTGGATCGCGATCAGCACCAACGGGAGCAAGGCGAAGGCGATCGGCCCGTCGAAGCCGATCGCAAGGCCGGAATAGATAAGCGCCATGCCGAGATACATGGGATTGCGGGTCCACCGATAAGGACCGGTCGTTGCGATGAGGGTCGTTGGCTGCGACGGCGGAACGTTGGTGCCCAGCCGCCGGAACAGCCCCGCCGCCGCAAGCATCATCGCCGCGCCGGCAACGAACAGCAGCGCGCCCGTCGCGACCAGCAACCGCCAGTCGATGCCGAAAGAGCGCAGGGTGACGAACCGCTCCGCCGCCAGCCCCAACAGCAGCGCTCCTAGATAGACGAAGGGCGGAGGGAAGCGCACACCCGCGCTGTCCGGTTCGACGGCCATGCTCATCTCCAATCTGTGCTCTCAAACAAGCATCGACTGCTGGGCTGAGATACCCGCCGTCGCGCCCTGCGATATTGCTGTGGTGACCGAAGCCATGGCTGGGTTTGCAAGATCGCCGGCGGCGTACATGCCGGGTATGCTGGTTTCGCGGCGCTCGTCGGCCTTCAGGGCGATGCCGAGGGGCGTATTGACCGTGGCGAGTCCCAGTGATTCATGCAGGCTTGCGGACGGCTTGTTGCGCGGATGCGCGAACAAGATATCGACTGCGACATCGGGGGCGGTATCGAGCTTGACGGTGGCATTGTGGCCCCTGTGGCGGGCGATTTCGGTGATCCGGCCATCAACGACAGGTATGTTGCGGCGCGCCAGATCGGCCCGGATATCGGGTGCAATGTCGTGACCATCGGCGAAGACCGTCAACGTGTCGGTCCAGTCGTGGTACAGCCTGACATAATTGTGCGACGGCGGGCCGGACCAGACGAGGCCCCAATGCTGGCCGGCGACTTCAAAGCCATCGCAATAGGGGCAGGGTACGATGGACGTGCCCCAGCCTTCGGCAAAGCCCGGAACATCAGGCATCTGGTCGGCAACGCCATAGCTCAGGATCAGTCGCAGCGCCCCAAGGCTTTCGCCAGCGCCAGTGAGGACAGAGAAATCGTCGATGGCGCCGGAGACCCTGTCGGCCCGGGCATTGACCAGCCTGATCGTGGGATAGCGCGCCAACTGCTGCCGCGCTTCGGCCAGGATGTCCAGCGGTGGCTTGTGATCGTGGCCGAGCAGACCATGCGAGTGGCCGGCGAAGCGGTTGCGCGGCAGGCCGGTATCGAGAACGGTGACCTTGCGGCGGGCACGGCCGAGCTGCAGGGCGGCGGCGAGACCGGCAAAGCTGCCGCCGATGATGATGACGTCATCCATGGTGATGGGCTCCGTATGTGGATGAGGGGTTGGTTTGGGCCTGGCTTGCACATTTTTGACACTGCGTGGTATCGTAATTCAAGAATTATGATACTGTCAAGGACTGGAATTGTCGTGACCGAAAACAGCCAGGGCCGGCGCGGCCGGCCCGCCAATGAGGCGCTTGGCCAAACGATAGTCGACGCCGCGTGCGAACTCTTTGAGGAATTGGGTTTTCATGCGACGACATTGGACAAGGTCGCCCAGCGAGCGAAGATATCCAAGCTCAGCATCTATCGGCACTTCGAGAACAAGGAGGCGCTGTTCAGCGCGGCCATCGCGGCCCGCTGCCATCAGTTTGCACCACAGGCCCTTTTTGAAGGCGTCGACGGTTCGGCCGAAGATCAGCTCATGGCGGTGGGATCATCCCTGCTTCGCACGCTGTTGAACCCGGACGTCCGCAGTGTCGAAGCCATGATCATGGCCGACAAGACGAATCAAAAGTCGTTAAGCAAGCTCCATTACGAAGCCGGCCCCGCCCATGTCATCGCCCAAATCGAGGCCCTGTTGCGTCAGTTGCACGCGAAGGCGGTTCTGAACGTGACCGACCCTCTCCGGTCCGCCCGCTTGTTTGCCGCGCTTATCAAAGGATCCGATCTCCTGATTATCGCACGCTTCGATGAGGCGAGAGCAGAGGACGACAACGAAATCGAATCCTATTGCCGGTCGGCCGTCGCCATGTTCATCGCCGCGCACGGTGGCAACGACCACCCGGGCGGATAGCCTAGGAGTACTTGCATGATATTTGGGATGCTCGCATTGACATCAACGCGACTATTATCGTTGGGCAGCGGGCTGACCGGCGGAGTAACCGCTACCACCCCATTCGAGGCCTTAGTGCCGGCTTAGCAGACCGTCAGCTTTCGGGAAGCTGCAATGGTGGTCTGAACGGCAAAAATGCGGCGCAAAGCAGCCATTCAGGATTTGCCGGACCTTGTTGCGGAGCCGCCATGGTGCAGATCGCGGAACTCTAACCCTAGCGGAACCAACCGCCACGCAGCCGATTAACCGGCATGGAGCTCCAAACCACCCAAGGGCCACCCCATGAGCATTCTGCAAACCACGAAGAAGGCCGTCGAGCAGGTCACCGGCATCGCCAGGCCAGACAGGCGAGAGGTCGCCGACCTCCTGAGGCCGCGCAAAGCGAATGCATTTCGGTTCAGGGATGACGGGCTGGTGCCCAACCATCCGTTCTGGCCGCTGGTCGTCTATCGCGGCGCCGTGACGCTGCCCGAAGACTTCGATCCGGCGGCTGTCATGGAGGCGCTTTTTGAAGCCAATGGCTGGGGCGATAGCTGGCGCAACGGCATCTACAACTACGTTCACTACCATTCGCGCATACATGAGGTGCTGGGCGTCGCGCGCGGCACGGCCAAGGTTCGCTTTGGCGGCAAGATGGGACGAACGCTGTCGCTGAAGGCCGGCGACGTCGCGGTGCTTCCGGCCGGCACCGGGCACCAGCGTCTTTCCGCATCCGACGATTTTCTAGTCGTCGGCGCCTATCCTCAATCCGGCACCTATGACCTGTGCACGACTGCCGCCTACCATGCCAAGGCGGTCGTAACGATCCCCAAGGTTGGCCGGCCGCGCAAGGACCCTGTCTATGGAAGCAAAGGCCCGTTGCTCGCAGCCTGGGAAAGCGACTGAAGTCGTTCCTTTCGAAGGGGCTTGCGGGTTCGCTTCGGGGCTCAAACCGAACCTTTGACCAACACCTCCGGCGCCACCGACGAAGAAGGGCGCCTTGTAGATGGCGAAGCGGATCGTGCCGCTGTCGGCGTGCGGCAGCGCCGGCAATCAGGCTTGGTACTATATTATTGCAATGACCCTGCCCGACCCATCGAGGCGACAACTGACTTGCGCCTGTCGGACTTCGATGCCACCCTTTCTTGCGTAGTCTATTCGCACCTCGATCGGCGCCGTGAGTGCACCCCGAAGTTGACGCAAGGCGCCTGCGCTTACCGCGTGGACACGGACGGCGCCAAGCGGCGTCGCAGCGGCCATGATCGCCGCGCGGCAGGCTCGCACCACCGCAACCGGCGTACCGGGTTTCGCTGTCAGTGGTCCCAGAGATCCAAAGGGATACCCCTTGGTGGAGTCACCCCCACCGGCTTTGGAAGGCCTGAGGACGGGTGGCAGGACGATGGATTGCCTGGCGGTCTTGGCAGAGGAAGGGGCTGTCACTGCAGTCGAACTGTCGGGTGCGGTAGCCGCTTCATTTTCGGCGGACGGATCGTCGCCCACACTGGCACTTGTGCTTGTGTCACCAATGTTGCCGCTGGCACTAACGCCTGCGTCGACTGATCCGTCATCTGCACCGACCGAAGCTCCAACATTTGCTCCGCCTACGCCGTCGACGCTCGTGCTCGCCCCCACAGATACGCCTTGCGAACCGGCGCTCACTCCAGCACTGACCCCGACACCGCCGGCCCTACCGCCCACACCTGCTTCAAGAGCCGAGGCAGGCCCAATTGTGATCCCGATCGTCAACGCGGCTGCGACATACTTGTTCATTGTCATCTCCCCTGCGGCTTTCGCTCCCTAGTCTTCACTGGCGCGGCTCGCCGCTTTTGGATGGCCGTGTTGGAAGCAATGCGGCGGGAAGAGGTATGGTTGCCAGCAGAGCAGTTTGTGGCGACTTTTGGACCTTCACTTTCTGTTTTTTCGGCAAGCCCGGTTTACGGGCTGGTTGGGCGCCCGAATGCGATAACCTGCTTGCAAGTGCACTCGCGGGGGTACGTGCTTTCGGCGCGCGCTCCACAGCCGCAGTGCGACGCTTACCCTTGACAATATCAATTGCCTGACGCGCGGCACTGAGGCTGCGGGCTAGACCGATAGCCCTTTCACGCTCCTGGTCCAGAGCGGCACTCAATTCTACCGAGTTCTGCTTTAAAGCATCGCGTTCCTGGCGAACAATATCGAGGTCACGTACAACTGAATCTGCTCGTTCGTGTCCCCGTTCGAGTGTTTCTCGAGCCTGCTTTAGAGCGGCCTCGGCCACCTGTCGGTCCCTTATGGCGTTGGCCTGCTCGACGGCTGCCAGATTTGCGCCTTTCTTAAGAGCATCGATAGTTTGGCGAGCCGTGGTAAGTTCTTGTTCCAAGAGCTCAACCTTGTGCCGCTCGTCATCAAGCGCTCGCTTCGCAGCAAGCTGGGAGGCTTCCATAGAGGGGTGCGCTCCAAGCGCGGCAGCCTTCTCGCTGTTCCAGAGACTGGCTTCGGCCCTGTAGCTTTCGATAACGCGCTGCGCCGCCTCCAGATCGAGCGCGAGCGCTTCGTCTGTTCGCTGCTGCTCATTTAGGGCGTGTGCTTGCTGAGCCACCGTGTCTGCCAGTACGTGTGCCTGGGCGCTTAGCTCACGTGCGCCGCGCTGCATAGCGTCCAGCTCCGCTCGTGCTGCGGCCAATTCGCGGCGTAAAGCCTCCTCATGCTCGCCGAGCGGCGTTTGCGCGCCCTCCTTGAGTGCCCGTGTTTTGAGTGCCTGCGCTTCGCTGAGCACCAGCTCTCTAGATATACGGGATCCCAGCGCGCTCGGTTGTGGCTTGCCCGGTTCTTTGCCGACCTCGGTGTGTTCGGAAACCGCGACCGACGAGCTGTCGTTAGCTGTGGTAACCGCTGACGCTTCGGGCGCCAACTGACCATTTGCCGGAGATGCCAACAGCAGAACGAGGCATAACGGAATGAGGGATGGTATGGCGTTGCACCCCCTGCCGCGTATCCCGTGAAGTAAAATCAAGGGCCGTGGTTTAATAAAGGTGAAGTCACAGCGGAGACATTTTGACCTGGTACTCTGCGCATGATTCATCACTGAACCTCACCGATCGCGGCCCTCACCGCTATTGTATTCTCCACTTACTGCACGCCGCGGATGCCGCACCAAAAAGATCAATGCTAGTGAAGCACCCTCGGCAACGCCAAAGCACGGAATTGCGCGCAAAGGCTGTTTCCTATTTCCTTAGTTGTCATCATTCGAACAAACGGAACTTTCGGCTTTCGGGATGACCATCTTCCCTACCCAACGGCTGTGATGCGGCGCAAAGCAGCCATTCAGGTCTGCGAAGGTCGACTTCGAGTCAACACCAGACTTCCGCTGGATGGTACGGCGCACCTCACCCGCCAGCACCGCCGCTTCCAATCGGGATGATCTTCGCAAGCTGGATGCATTCATCGTGCCGGACCTTGGTGGGGAGCCGCATGGCGGCTTGCTCGCCGCCTGGGAAAGGGACTGAAGTCGTCCCTTTCGAAGAGGCTTGCGGGTCCGCTTCGGGGCTAACCGGACCCAACATCCGCCGCTCTACGCCGCCAGCACCGCCGCATCCAGCCCGCGAATAATCTTCGCCAACTCCACACATTCGTCGTGCCGCACCTTGTTGCGCCGCCATGCTAGGCAGATCGTGCGTTGCGGCATTGGTTCCTGGAACGGCACGATCTTCAGATCGGGGATAGTGCTGGCCGGTCCTGCCGCCATTTCCGGGATGAGCGTGACGCCGAGCCCGTGCGCCACCATTTGCAGCAGCGTCGTCAGGCTGGTCGCGCCGTAGCTTGCCATTGCCACCGGCCGCACGCTGCCGCAGACGGCGAGCGCCTGTTCGCGCAGGCAGTGGCCTTCCTCCAGCAGCATCAGCCGCTCCAGCGCCGGGCTTTCCGGCGGCACCGGCGGCGAGGCGAAGGCGGGGTCGCCGGCCGGCACGGCCAGGAAGAACCGGTCGGAGAAAAGTTCTTCGGTGACCAAGCCGGGATAGTCGAGCGGCAGTGCCGCGACGAAGGCGTCGAGCTTTCCCGAGCTGGTGTCCTCGACCAGCGATGCGGTCACCGCCTCGCGCAATTCGAGCTGCAGCGCCGGGAAATGCCGTTTCAGTTCCGGCAGCACATGCGGCAAGAGATAGGGCGCCACCGTCGGGATGATGCCGAGCCGGAAGCGGCCTTCCAGCGCCGGGCGGCCGCGCCGGGCCGTCGCCTCGACGTCGCGGACGTCGGCAAGAATGCGCTCGATGCGCGGCAGTAGGGCCTGCGCCTCGTCGGTCATCCGCACCGCCTTGCCGCCGCGCTCGAACAACCGGCAATTGAGCCGCAGCTCCATCTCGGCGATCTGCGAAGAAAGCGCCGGCTGGCTGACGCCGGCGAGTTTTGCCGCACGGCCGAAATGCAGCGTTTGCGCCAGCGCTTCGAAATAATGCATCTGCCGGACGGTCAAGCCAATCATAAGGAAAACCTATCAGAATAAACAGCAAAGGCAATTTGTCTTTATCGGCTGGGCAGGCTAGTCTGGAACCATTCCAGAATGGCGCGGCTGCTGGCCCTGCCCGGAAAATCAACAAAATCCCGGAAAATCAACAAAATCGGAGGCAAAGATGGACGCGAAAACCGACGACAACAGCGCCGGCAAATGCCCGGTCCCACATGGATCGGCCAGGAGGAGCAATCGTGACTGGTGGCCGAACCAGCTTGACCTTGGCGTCCTCCACCAGCAGTCCAGCCTCTCGGACCCGATGGACGAGGACTTCGACTACGCCAAGGAATTCAAGAGCCTCGATCTCGATGCGGTGATCAGGGATTTGCACCAGGTGATGACCGATTCGCAGGATTGGTGGCCGGCCGATTTCGGCCATTACGGCCCGCTCTTCATCCGCATGGCCTGGCACAGCGCCGGCACCTATCGCATCGGCGATGGCCGTGGCGGCGCCGGCGCCGGCCAGCAGCGTTTCGCGCCGCTCAACAGCTGGCCGGACAACGCCAATCTCGACAAGGCGCGCCGGCTGCTGTGGCCGGTCAAGCAGAAATACGGCCGCAAGATCTCCTGGGCCGACCTGTTGATCCTCACCGGCAACGTCGCGCTGGAATCGATGGGCTTCAAGACATTCGGCTTCGCCGGCGGCCGCGCCGATGTCTGGGAGCCCGAGCAGGACGTGGACTGGGGGTCGGAAACCAAGTGGCTCGACGACGAGCGCTATTCCGGCGACCGCGAACTTCACGGCCATCTCGGCGCCGTGCAGATGGGCCTGATCTACGTCAACCCGGAAGGGCCAAACGGCACGCCCGATCCATTGGCCTCGGCACGCGACATCCGCGAAACCTTCGCCCGCATGGCCATGAACGATGAGGAAACCGTGGCGCTCATCGCCGGCGGCCACACCTTCGGCAAGACCCATGGCGCCGGCGATGCATCGCTGGTCGGGGCGGAGCCGGAAGGCGCCGGCATCGAGGCGCAGGGCCTCGGCTGGTCGAGCAAGCATGCCACCGGCATTGCCGGCGACGCCATCACCTCGGGCCTCGAAGTGACCTGGACCACGACGCCGACGAAGTGGAGCAACAACTTCTTCGACAATCTGTTCAACTACGAATGGGAGCTGACCAAGAGCCCGGCCGGCGCCCATCAGTGGACACCGAAGGGCGGCGCCGGTGCAGGCACCGTGCCGGATGCGCACGATGCCTCGAAGCGCCGCGCCCCGGCGATGCTGACCACCGACCTCGCGTTACGCGTCGACCCGGCCTACGAGAAGATCTCGCGGCGGTTCCACCAGAATCCGGATCAGTTCGCCGATGCCTTCGCCCGCGCCTGGTTCAAGCTGACCCATCGCGACATGGGTCCCGTCGTCCGCTATCTCGGCCCGCTCGTGCCGAAGGAAGAGCTGATCTGGCAGGATCCGATACCGGCAGTCGACCACGAACTGGTCGGCGAACAGGATATCGCCTCGCTGAAGGCGAAGATCCTGGCCTCCGGCCTGTCCGTGTCCGAGCTGGTCTCGACCGCCTGGGCCTCGGCCTCGACTTTCCGCGGCTCCGACAAGCGCGGCGGCGCCAACGGCGCCCGCATCCACCTGGCGCCGCAGAAGGACTGGGAGGTCAACCAGCCGGCGCAGCTGGCCAACGTGCTCGAAAAGCTCGAAGGCATCCAGGGCGAGTTTAACGCCGGGCAGTCCGGCGACAAGAAAGTCTCGCTTGCCGACCTCATCGTTCTCGGCGGCGTCGCCGCGGTCGAGAAGGCGGCGAAAGACGGCGGCCATGACGTCAAGGTGCCGTTCACGCCAGGCCGCATGGACGCCTCGCAGGAACAGACCGATGTCCAGTCCTTCGCCGCGCTCGAGCCGAAAGTCGATGGCTTCCGCAACTACGTCAGGGGCAAGCCGCCGATGTCGGTCGAAGCGATGCTGGTCGACCGGGCGCAGCTGCTGACCTTGACGGCGCCGGAGATGACGGTGCTTGTCGGCGGGCTGCGGGTGCTCGGCGCCAACACCGGCCAGTCGAAGCACGGGGTGTTCACCGACAGGCCGGGCACGTTGACCAATGATTTCTTCGTCAACCTGCTCAGCATGAATACGGTCTGGGATCCGGCCGCCGGCTCCGATGAAGTCTACCAAGCGCGCGACCGCAAGACCAAGGCGGTCAAGTGGACCGGCACCCGCGCCGACCTGATCTTCGGCTCGCACGCGCAGTTGCGTGCACTTGCCGAGGTTTACGGCTCGGCCGACGCCGGGCAGAAGTTCGTCAGGGATTTCGCCGCGGCCTGGACCAAGGTGATGAACGCCGACCGTTTTGACCTCGCGGCCTGATCCAGCACACGAAGTTCTCGACGCAACAAAAAAGGCGCGGGCCTCGACCCGCGCCTTTTCGTTGGGCCTCCGAAAGTCAGTCCTTCTCGAAGATACCGGCCTTGGCAACCACGCCGGCAATGGCGCCGCCGATCAGCGGCGCGACGATGAACAGCCACAGCTGGCCGATCGCCGCAGTTCCCGAAAACAGCGCCGGTCCGATCGAACGGGCCGGGTTGAGCGATGTGCCGGTCACCGGGATGATGGCGAAATGCAGGCCGGCCAGCGTCAGGCCGATTACGAGGCCGGCGAAGGCCGTGGTGTGCTTGGCGTTGGTGACGCCGAGGATCACCGTGACGAAGGTGAAGGTTCCGATCAGCTCCCACAGGAAGGCCGAGCTGACGCCCCATTTCGTCACGTCCCAGCCATTGGCGCCGAAGCCGCCGGTGTGGCCGCCGACCTGTCCGGAGACGATGATCCACAGTGCCAGCGATGCGATGATGGCGCCGATGATCTGCGCGATCCAGTAGGGAATGACGTCCCTGGCCGGCATCCGCCCGGCAAGGAACACGCCGAGCGTCACCGCCGGATTGAGATGCGCGCCCGAGATCGGGCCGATCGCATAGGCCGCCGCGATCAGGCCGATGCCGAATGCCAGACCGATACCTTCCTGGCCAAGTGGCAGCGCGCCGCCGAAGCCGCCCGTCACCACCGAAGCCGTGCCGATGAACACCAATAGAAACGTGCCTAGAACTTCCGCCAGATAAGTTTTCATTGCCCTCTCCTCGTATCGACCCGCGGCTCCGCTTTTTTCTGCGACGCGAATCACCGCGCAAAAGAGTATTCGCAACCGCAAAAGTTGCAAAGCAGCGCAGTTGCACCTGCCGGCGTGCTTGTGCTCGCCAGACAAGAACATTAGAGGCTTATAATATATTGATCGAATTATTTGGTTCCGCATGCCGACGCCCGCTTGGTGGCGGCGGCTCGCGATGCACCAACCCACATTCGTCACCCGCCTTGCATGGATTGTCTCGCCGTCGGGGAAACAGACTGTTTCAATCAGGACACGAAAAGCTCTAAGAGCAGGGCCGGATTTTATTTTGCTGAGTAATGGAAGACGACAATGAGACTGGGCGGGCGGCTGGCGGCAGCCATCGAAGTGCTTGACGACATCGGCCGGCGCCACCGGCCGGTGGCCGATGCGCTGAAGGACTGGGGCCTGTCGCACCGCTTCGCCGGTGGCGGCGACCGCGCCGCGATCGGCAACATCGTCTACGACGCGCTGCGCCGCAAACGCTCCGCCGGCTGGCTGCTCGGCGAGGAGAAGCCGCGCGCCATCGGCTTCGGCGCGCTGCTGCTCGAATGGGGCCAGACGGCGCAGTCGCTGAACGAGGCGCTCGAGGGCGACAAGTTCGCGCCGCCGCTGCTGAGCGCCGACGAATTGAAAACCCTCGCCGCTCGCCGGCTCACCGACGCGCCGCCGGCTGTCAGGGCAGACATCCCCGACTGGTGCATGCCGCTGTTCGAGCGGGCGTTCGGCACGGCCTGGGTGGAAGAGGGTGCCGCGCTTGGCACTCGCCCGCCGCTCGACCTCAGGGTCAACACGCTCAAGGCCGATCGTGGCAAGGTGCTGGCGGAATTGGCGGAGACCGGCGCCAAGCCTGCGCGGATCGCGCCGCACGGCATCCGCATCCCGCCGATCGACGGCGACGGCAGGCACCCGAACGTGCAGGCCGAACCGGCCTTCCAGAAAGGCTGGTTCGAGGTTCAGGACGAAGGTTCGCAGATTGCGGCCGAACTGGCCGGCGCCGAGCCTGGCATGCAGGTGCTCGACTTTTGTGCCGGCGCCGGCGGCAAGACGCTGGCGCTGTCTGCGGCGATGGACAATCGCGGCCAGATCTTCGCCCACGATGCCGAGAAGGCAAGGCTGGCGCCGATCTTCGACCGTATCCGCCGCTCGGAAAACCGCAATGTGCAGATCGTCACCAAGCCGGCCGAGCTCGCGCCGCTCGGCAAGCATATGGATATCGTGCTGATCGATGCGCCTTGCACCGGCAGCGGCACCTGGCGGCGCCGGCCGGATGCCAAATGGCGGCTGACGCCGAGGCAGCTCGACGCCCGCAAGGGCGAGCAGGAGACGATACTCGACGCCGCCAGGGACTTCGTCAAACCCGGCGGTCTGCTGGTCTACATCACCTGTTCGGTGTTCGACGAGGAGAACGGCGACCAGGTTTCGGCCTTCCGGGACCGCCATCCCGGCTTTGTCCCGGTCGATCACCGCCAGCTTTGGGACAGCCGTTTTGCGGGCCACGAAGCGGCAGTGCGTATTGGCGCCGCGGGCGGCATTTCGCTGTCGCCGTTGCTGAGCGGCACCGACGGCTTTTATTTCTGCGCGCTGCGGCGGGCTGGCTGAACGGTTGCCGGATGTCGCCGATCTCGCTTCTTATCAGCAGGTTTAGCCAATTGCTGCAGTGCAGCATTTGCGATTGCCTGCCGCCCACCCCTCTGCGATAAATGCCTCTGCAATAAGATTTGTCGAGAAACGAAGGGCGACGGCCATGGCAGCAAAGATCGTTCCTGCTCCCGATTATGAGGACCGCGTCAGGACGTCCTTCGCGCGCCAGAACGCGATGATGACGATTGGCGCCGAGCTGACGCTGGTGACGCCCGGTATCATCGAGATCGAAATGCCCTATTCGTCGGCACTGACCCAGCAGCACGGCTTTCTTCATGCCGGCGTCATTTCGACGGCTCTCGATTCGGCCTGTGGCTATGCGGCATTCTCGCTGATGCCGGAAAATTCCGGCGTGCTGACCATCGAGTTCAAGGTCAATCTGCTGGCGCCCGGCCGGGGCGAGCGCTTCCTGTTCCGCGGCTCGGTGACCAAGCCCGGTCGCACCATTATCGTCGCCGATGGCCAGGCCTATGCGTTCACCACCGACGGCGAGGCCAAGTTGATCGCCACGATGACCGGAACGATGATGACGGTGCTCGGCCGCGACGATATCGAGGGCTGAGGAACGGGCAGGGGAGGACAGACGATCATGGCCGGCAAGACACCTGGTGAGCTCACCCTGATTTCCGGCAAGTCCGTTCTCTTCGTCATGGCGGCCGAAGCCGAATACGGCCCACACTTGCAGCGGCTGTTCACGCCGCTGATGACCGGCGTCGGGCCGGTCGAGGCCGGCGTCGGGCTCAGCGCCGAACTGTCCCGGCTGCACGCCGGGAAGGCGCTGCCGGATCTGGTCGTGTCGCTCGGTTCGGCGGGCAGCCGGATGCTGGAGCAGACGGAAATCTACCAGGCCGTTTCGGTCGCCTACCGCGACATGGACGCTTCGCCCTTGGGTTTCGAGAAGGGCGCCACGCCGTTTCTCGACCTGCCTGTCGGTGTGCCGCTACCGTTCAGGATACCGGGCATCAGGCCGGCGACGCTGTCCACCGGCGCGGCAATCGTCTCCGGCGCCGCCTATGACGCGGTCGCCGCTGATATGGTCGACATGGAGACCTTCGCCTGCCTGCGCGCCTGTCAGCTGTTCGACGTGCCGCTTATCGGCCTGCGCGGCATTTCCGACGGGGCGGCCGATCTGAGACACGTCGGCGACTGGACGGAATACCTGCATGTCATCGACGAGAAGCTGGCCGGGGCGGTGCAACTGCTGGAACAGGCGATCGCGTCTGACACGCTGCAGTTTTGACCTGTCGCATGAAGATGCGGATTCGGAGTGAGAGAGACGGCCCGCAACCCATTGCGCCGACTCGTTTCTTTCTTTAAACGCTCGCCATGAAAACAGCCAATCATCCCGACACCGTCCTGATTGTCGATTTCGGCAGCCAGTTCACTCAGCTGATTGCCCGCCGCATTCGCGAGGCCGGCGTCTTTTCCGAGATCGTGCCCTTCCAGTCGGCTGAGGCGGCGTTCAAGCGCATCAATCCAAAGGCGGTGATCCTGTCCGGCGGTCCGGCCTCGACCAGCGACATCGGCAGTCCGCGCGCGCCACAGATCGTCTTCGACGCCGGCGTGCCGGTGCTCGGCATCTGCTATGGCCAGATGGCGATGTGCGTGCAGATGGGCGGCGTCGCCGAAAGCTCCGACCATCGCGAGTTCGGCCGCGCCTTCGTCGAGATCGCCAAGGACAGCCCGTTGTTCGAGGGCCTGTGGGCGCCCGGCCAGCGCCACCAGGTGTGGATGAGCCATGGCGACCGTGTCATCTCCCTGCCGAAGGGATTCGAGGTGCTCGGAAAATCGGAGGGCTCGCCCTTCGCCATCTTCGGCAATGTTGAGCGCAAGATGTACGGCCTCATGTTCCACCCCGAAGTGGTGCACACGCCGGACGGCGCCAGGCTGCTCCAAAACTTCGTCCACAACATCGCCGGCATCGAAGGCGACTGGACGATGCGGGCCTACCGTGAGCACGCGGTCGAGACGATCCGCAAGCAGGTCGGCAAGGGCAAGGTGATCTGCGCGCTTTCGGGCGGCGTCGATTCCTCGGTCGCGGCCCTGCTGATCCACGAGGCGGTCGGCGATCAGCTGACCTGCATCCTCGTCGACCACGGGCTGATGCGCAAGGACGAGGCGGCCGGCGTGGTGGAGATGTTTCGCCAGCACTACAATCTGCCGCTGATCCTGGTCGATGCTTCGGACCGTTTTATCGGCGCGCTCGAGGGCGAGTCGGATCCGGAGAAGAAGCGCAAGACCATCGGCCGGCTGTTCATTGAAGTGTTCGAGGAGGAGGCCGAGAAGCTCGGCGGCGCCGATTTCCTGGCGCAAGGCACGCTCTATCCCGACGTCATCGAAAGCGTCTCTTTCACCGGCGGACCGTCGGTGACGATCAAGTCGCACCACAATGTCGGAGGCCTACCCGCGCGCATGAACATGCAGCTGGTCGAGCCGCTGCGCGAATTGTTCAAGGACGAGGTGAGGGCGCTCGGCAAGGAGCTCAGCCTGCCCGACAGCTTCATCGGCCGGCATCCGTTCCCCGGCCCCGGTCTCGCCATCCGCTGCCCGGGCGGCATCACCCGCGAAAAGCTGGAGATACTGCGCGAGGCCGATGCCATCTATCTGGATGAGATCCGCAAGGCCGGCCTCTACGACGCCATCTGGCAGGCCTTCGCCGTGCTGCTGCCGGTGCAGACCGTCGGCGTGATGGGTGACGGCCGCACCTACGAATTCGTCTGCGCGCTGCGCGCCGTCACCTCGGTCGACGGCATGACGGCCGACTTCTACCATTACGACATGGCATTCCTGGGCGCCGCCGCCACCCGCATCATCAACGAGGTGCGCGGCATCAACCGCGTCGTCTACGACGTGACGAGCAAACCGCCAGGCACGATCGAGTGGGAGTGAGGAGGGAGTGCGGTGGAGTAGTATCGGATAGCAGAGGACACTCGAGCGAATCCTAGGCCATCGATAGCAGCCGATAGGTTCTAGGCGACCGGCAGATCTGCCGCTGTGTCGGGCGTCTCCCCGCTCTTCGAACGGCGCCCATACTCCGTCGGGCCCACCCCAACCTTCGCGACTTTGTGGCCTTCAAATATTCGGTCGCGCGCTGCTCGAAGAAGTTAGCGCGCGACCAGTTCTCGGCGTCGACCACACGGTCGTAGATCGATTACTGCTCCTTCTTGAACAGGTCCTGGAAGATGAGCTGGCCCCACGTGCGGCCGCGTGCGTGAACCAGCGCGCCACCCTCGCTGAGCTTTCCCAGCTTGACGGGTGCGAACCCGAGTTGTTTGGCCAAGGCCGCCACCGGAGCGGTCGCGTCCTCGTCGTCGCTCGACAGAAAGACGACCCGGTGGCCGCCCTCGAGGACCAGGTGATTGAACCCTTTCACGAGCTTGGCGCCGGTGAACGCCTTCGCGACGAAGGCGGAGGACGGGAGACCGTCCAGCTCTTCAGGGACTGGAAACGCGTTCATCGCGTCGATGACCGTCTTGCCTTTCCAACTCGGCAGGACCTTCGCAACCTCGCGATGCTCCCCGAACGGGACCGCCAAGATGATTGTGTCGGCCTCGAGTGCATCCCGCAGCGACTTGGCGACGACCGTGGGTCCAATCGCCCGAGCCTATGGCGCCAGCGCCTCGGGTGGCCGGCGGCTCGCGACGGTCACGTCGATGTTTTTACGGGCGAAGGCGTGGGCGAGGGCCTGGCCTACCGCACCGAATCCTACAATCGCATAGCTCATAATACTTCTCCGATCCGTGTTGGTCTTGATTCCCCGGCCCTCAACGGCGCTGGGTTATCCGTTTCGCTGCATGGCGACCTTCGCGAGATCTTCGGACTGCCACCCCAAGCGATGCGCGTCATCGGTTCGAATTCCTGAATTGACGCGTAGACGTCCTGCCGTGAACGACTTCCGCGCGGCCGGACGGTCAGCCGCGCGGCAGGCAAGCCCGGATACTCGAACGTGTGCGTCCAATCCTCCTCACTCGTTCATGTCGACATGGCTTGCGATCTCCGACTCAGGCGGAACCTATGACTCACAACCGACCCCAAGGAACACTGTTGCCGCCCATCTAGCCGTCTTATCGGTATCGGCGAAGCCGCTGATCTGTGCTAAGCCGCCGCCCGAATAGCCAAAGGAGTACACCCGTGAGCGAGCCGACCGTGGCCGAGGCGACCGACAGCATCTATGCATCGCTCCGGGCGAACAATGCCGACATCGACGCACATATCGCGGCGCTCAAAGCAGCGCTGACGCGAGAGGGGATAGAACAGGCGGTGTTCGATCCGGCAAGGCTGGCACAGAACAACCGTTCGGGCCGCAAGCTGATGCAGGCTTATTTTCGGCAGCGCGGCGTGAGCGTGAGGTTTTCGGCCTCGTAGGGGCGCACACTGAGGCGCCACAGCCCGCCGGCAATCATTGTGGTCCAGGACCCCTCGGGGAGTTCAGGCAAGTCCGCTTTTGGCTTCTGTAGGCCGACATGCGTCTTCTGGCCCCGCCGACGTCAAAGTACCTAGGAAATCGGCCGACAAATGGTCAATTCAATCACCTGCGCTGGCTGCCGAGTACATCAGCGACCGATTCGCCGCTTCTGGCCTTCGGATTTGACCGGCCCAATCGCATGTATCTGCCGCCTCGAGCGCTTCGGCGCGGTCAGATTTGTCTAACGCTCCTATCCGTCGAACCGACGCGAAGAACCGTGGATAGTCGCCCGAACACAAATCGAATAAGCGGAGAAACGCAGTCACCCGATCGCTGTAGACGGAAGTCGCGGCGAGCTTTGCGTTGTTGATCGGAGCATCGAACCAGGCGTCATATCCACGGTATCCACCCCAGCGCCTGTCGCGCATCTGTCGGTATCGCGTCCTCAGCCGTTCGATCGCGGCCTTCTTCGCGGCCCGCTTCTGCTCAGAAGTAACATCGTCGTCATAGACATGCCTTAGCTCGTCCCGGGTCTGCGACACCAGCACAAGAAACTCAGCTCTGCGCCTCCGGTCGGCTTCGTAACGGCGCAATCCGGCAGTATCGCCGGTCGCGCGCAGCCATTTTCTCACACCGGTTGTTTCGACAGCGACAGCGAACGCCTCGTTGAACGAGGAATCGTCATGCACGTAGACGCGCTGGTGAGCGAGTTCGTGGAATACCAGCCCTGCAAGATACGTTTCATCTTGGCTGAGCATGGTGCTTAGCAGCGGGTCACTTGACCAGCCGAGCGTGGAATATGCAGTGATGCCCGTCACATAGATGTCCAGGCCCTGTCTCTGAAGTTCGACAGCGGTTTCAATCGCAGACCTTTTGGAGAAGTACCCTCGGTACGGTACGCATCCGAACACCGGAAAGCACCATGTTCGTGGCGTCAGCGAGAATTCCGGCGCTGCAAAGATGGCCCATGTCACCGCGTCTCGACCAACGTCAACATAGCTGCGGTAGCTGTTGTTGTCCGGCAGCGCTAGTTCATCTATCGCAAACTGTCGGATGGCGCTCGCCGATGCCATTCGAGCGCGCAATGTCCCAGGGGTCGAAGGATTGTCGATCAGCTCTCCGACATCCTGGCGCGCCGCCATGATCTCCACGTGACCCTTCAAGGATTGTGCGTAGTAGGAAATGCTGGTGCAACCTGCCACGCCGGACATCACGATCATCGCAGCAACCGAACGAAAAGCATGCATCATGCCCACGGCATCGCTCACACTTCCGGATAGGGCAAATGTCGCAACTACGCCCGGTCCCAAACAGTCGCGCCAATTTGGTAAGGTCCTGGAGGGGGTTTAGGTTAGACGTTCGTCCTCGGCAAGATAGTCACAATTCGGTCACTCGCCGCCAAATTGCCGAATGTCCGGACACGGCCGACTTAAGCAACGCAGCATTTTCCACTTTGAGGCGAAATAATTCTCAACTATGGTCCGCCAGGCTTTAGGCATGGGGGAATATTGCCGATGGTTTTATCACGCAGGGGTGTCGTGCTCGGTGGCCTGGCGCTGGTCGCGGTGGGTGCAACCAGCAATATTGCTCAAGCCGCGGCGGCAAAATCCTTTTTCGCCGGTACCGCCAGCGACAACAATTTTGTCTATCGCAAGACCAACTTCGCCAAGATCGACAAGAGATGGCATCGCCAGATCGTCAAGTATTTCAGCAGCGAGCCGGTCGGCACCGTCGTGGTCGATACCCGCCACCACTTCCTCTACGTCATCATGGAAAACAAGACCGCCATCCGCTACGGCGTCGGCGTCGGCAAGGACGGCTTCAAATGGTACGGCCGCGCGACGATCGACCGCCGCGCGCTGTGGCCGCAATGGGTCCCGCCCCCCGAAATGCGTAAGCGCAAGCCGGACCTACCACCCATGGTCGCAGGCGGCGCGTCCAACAATCCGCTCGGGCCGCGCGCGCTCTATTTGCACCGCGACGGCGCCGACACCGGCTACCGCCTGCATGGCACGCTGGAGCCATGGAGCATCGGCACCGACGCTTCCAGCGGCTGCATCCGTATGTTCCCGGAAGACATCATCGACCTCTACCAGCGCTGCCCGATCGGCACCGCGGTGCAGGTCCTGCCGCACATCGCCGACCAGGCGCCCGCTTCCACCACTGTCGAATGATTGGCGCCTCATGAACCGCACGATTGAAAACACGCGCCGGCTGCTCGCCGCCGGCCTGCTGGTGCTGGTCGCATCCTGCTCGACCAGCAACACGCTGGCCCCTTCCACGCCCGACGTCACCAACACCGAGGTTGCCGGCTTCCAGAACGTGCAGCCGGGCAGCGACGAGGATTTTATCCTCAATGTCGGCCGCCGCACCTATTTCACGCAAGGTTCGGCCGCGCTCGATTCTGTCGCCAAGGCCACCCTCGACACCCAGATCGCCTGGTTAGCAAAGCATCCGCGCTGGCTGCTCAAGCTGCAGGGTTTCGCCGACGATCCCGGCGCAAGTGAAACGGCGCTGTCGCAGCAGCGCGCCGATGCGGTGATGGACTACCTCGCCGCCGGCGGCATAGACCGCAACCGCATGTGGGCCAAGGGCTACGGCAAGGACAGGCTCGTCCGCGAGTGCCCCGACAACGCCTGCAGGTCGCAGAACCGCCGGGTTGTGTCTAATTTGCGCGATGTGAGGGACGAGCCATAGGGCTGCTGTTTTGCTTGTGACCCGAAGCAGAGTCTCACACGCGACGGCGGCATGGCTGCTTTGCGCCTCATCTCAGTCGTTAACCCAAACTCTGCCTCGACTTGAAAGCGGTTGTTCCCACAACTGCAACAGCGGCAGCCAAGCGTCCTTTCTTTTGTGATGATCCCAAGAGCCATTGCTCTGCCACACTACGGCCTTTGGGTTACAGACAGGCGAGTGTGACGCCTGTTGCTTCGGCGTTTCCTGCGTGCTTGCGAACCGCAATATCGGAAGCAGATCGCTCGGTGACCTCCGTCGCCGATTTGGATCAATCAGCGGTTCACAATTTGTTTCGCGTAGGATAATGCCCGATCGTGGGAAATTTTGCGATCGTCACTGAATGAACAACCTTGACCTTTCCGCCACGACTTCGTTCTGAGCGTCAAGCCAGAGTACGCTACCAAGATTGTAAGCGGTCAGAAGAAAGTCGAACTGAGGCGTCGATTTCCACACCTTTACACGCGCGGCAGCGTCGACTTCTTCCGCACATATCCCGGAATGTATGTGCCGGCCGCTGATACTGCGATGTCAGGTCCTCGGTCAACCACTGCAGCATATCGCGTACGAGACCCTGGCTTTGACCAAGATGAATTGAAACAACACTCAGTTCGACAACGGAATGCCGATTACTATTGCGACGGCAAG
Source organism: Mesorhizobium sp. M1217 (assembly GCF_040318275.1). Lineage (NCBI taxonomy): Bacteria > Pseudomonadati > Pseudomonadota > Alphaproteobacteria > Hyphomicrobiales > Phyllobacteriaceae > Mesorhizobium > Mesorhizobium sp. M1217. The sequence goes on from NZ_JAMYMA010000009.1 coordinate 27,033, forward strand.
ACAGGTGGGGCAGGTGCTGAAGTACCTCGGAGACGGGCAGGAGATCGCTCCAAGGTACAGCTTTTACATGTAGAGAATCGGCTCTGACGCTGCGGAAGCGGGCAGCTCTATGTCGGCGAACGAAAGCGATGGAGTGAACACAAACGCCCACTCTGGCTGCGCGAACGGAGGGGAGTGCTGTGGAGTAATATCGGATAGCAGAGGACACTCGAGCGAATCCTAGGCCATCGATAGCAGTCGATAGATTCTAGGCGACCGACAGATCTGCCGCTCTGTCGGGCGTCTCCCCGCTCTTCGAACGGCGCCCATACCCCGTCGGGCCTACCTCAACCTTCGCGACTTTGTGGCCTTCAAATCTTCGGTCGCGCGCTGCTCGAAGAAGTTAGCGCGCGATCAGTTCGTGGAGATGTTTCGCCAGCACTATAATCTGCCGCTGATCCTGGTCGATGCTTCGGAGCCGGTGCTTTCCAACCATGCGGTCGAGCGGCACAATATCACGGCGGTCTGGCCGGAAAGCCGGCGCGCCAATCCCGCTGTGCGCGCCTTCCTCGACCTGTTGCAGGGTGTGTCGAGAAACAGGTGAAGGTCACGGCCAGCATTTGGCCTGAAGACACCGGGCAGGGGAAACTCAGCCGCAGGTGTCGACCGTCCGTTGGTCGGCGCCATTAGCGCCATAACCGTCTCGGCAGCTACGCGACGAAGCGGACCACGCCGCCATCCACCCGCAAAGCCGCGCCGGTTGTCGCCGAAGCCTGCTCCGAGCATGCGTAGATGATCATGTTGGCCACCTCATCGGTGGTCGCGAAGCGTTGGATGAGGGTGGTCGGACGCATCGCCTTCAAGAAGCCCTGTTCGGCCTCCTGCTGCGTGATTCCGTTTGCGTCAGCCTGCTTCGCCATGAAGTCGCCCAGGATCTCAGAGCGGGTAGGTCCCGGCAGGACGGCGTTGATTGTGACACCCGTGCCCGCGACCGCCTCGGCGAGCCCGCGCGACACCGCGAGTTGAGCGGTCTTGGTCATGCCGTAGTCGAGCATTTCCTTAGGGATGTTGACTGCGGACTCGCTACTTACAAACACGACGCGGCCCCAGCCTTTCGCCACCATCCGCGGCAGATAATGACGGGTCACGCGCACGCCACTCATTACGTTCAACTGGAAGAGGCCAAGCCAGTCCTCGTCGGGGATCTTCGCGATGTCCTCGACGCCACTGTAGCTCCGGATGTGAGCCGTACCAACATTGTTCACAAGGATATCGGCGTCCGGCGCCTGCGCGATCAAGGCCTGGGCACCCTCCGCTGTCGCAAGATCGGCGGCGATGCCCGAGATGTCGCTTCCGGGAAAGGCCTGCCGCATCTGCCTCACCGCCTCGTCGACCCGGGTATTCCCACGGCCGTTGACGACGACCGATGCACCGGCACGGGCAAACCCCTCCGCCGTCGCGCGGCCGATTCCGGCGGTGGATCCGGTGACAATCGCCTTGCGGCCCCTGAGTTCAATATTCATGTCATTTATCTCCAATGGTAGGTGGGTGATCATCCGCCGATCCAGGCTGGAAGCGCCCGTCGTCTGTTGAGTACCGACAATATTCGGGACGAAGGCAGGCCCAGTACTGTTCGGTCGAAAGCGTTGCGGCCCAAGCAACCGGCCAGGCCTTAAGACAAGCCCATTCAACTTGCCCTGCTTGCCACTTCCGCCTCCGCAGCGCGGGCGAGGCTTTCGACCCATTCCTGGTGATAGCGGTAGAGTGCACCGGGATGCTTGCGCCCGAGTTCCTCAAGGAACCAAGGGCCCTGCTGCGTTTCTTCGGTCAGCACATGGCAGCCATCGACCGTAGGAGTGATGACCCAGCCGTGGTACGCGCTCGAGCCGGTCTCGTCGCCATCGACCGTCGTCGCCCACGCGAGCCTGCGGAAGGGTTCACACTCCGTCACGACCAGACTCATCGGAAAGCCAACCGTCACCCGGCTGTATCTGGTTTGAAGCGCCAGTTCCGGCTTGCCGGTCAAGATCTTGACCTGATCTTCGGCGGGAAAGTAGCTCGACCAATTCTCGGCATCGACGAGCAGCTTCCAGACCACTTCAGCCGGCGCCTTCACGTCAATGTCGTTGAGTGCGTAGATGGCCGACGTTTTCGGATCATATCGCTCGGGCCAAATCACATGATCATACATCGATTACTGCTCCTTCTTGAACAAATCCTGGAAGATGAGCTGGCCCCAAGTGCGGCCGCGTGCGTGCACCAGCGCGCCACCCTCGTTGAGCTTTCCCAGCTTGACGGGTGCGAACCCGAGTTGTTTGGCCAAGGCCGCCACCGGAGCGGTCGCGTCCTCGTCGTCGCTCGACAGAAAGACGACCCGGTGCACGCCCTCGACGATCGGATCGGCAGCCAGGGTGGCCGCAATCAGGTGATTGAACCCTTTCACGAATTTGGCGCCGGTGAACGCCTTCGCGACGAAGGCGGAGGACGGGAGACCGTCCAGCTCTTCAGGGACTGGAAACGCGTTCATCGCGTCGATGACCGTCTTGCCTTTCCAGCTCGGCAGGGCCTTCGCAACCTCGCGATGCTCCCCGAACGGGACCGCCAAGATGATTGTGTCGGCCTCGAGTGCATCCCGCAGCGACTTGGCGACGACCGTGGGTCCAATCGCCCGAGCCTGCGGCGCCAGCGCCTCGGGCGGCCGGCGGCTCGCGACGGTCACGTCGATGTTTTTACGGGCGAAGGCGTGGGCGAGGGCCTGGCCTATCTTACCGAATCCTACAATAGCGTAGCTCATAGTGCTTCTCCGATCCGTATTGGTCTTGATTCCCCGGCCCTCAACGGCGCTGGGTTATCCGTTCTACTGTGTGGCGTCCTTTGCGTAGACGTCCCGGCGTTCCATCATGGACACGCTAGTTCCCGCCGGTCAGCCGCTTCCCGCGATCCGCCGCGATTTCAGATGGCCGAGAAGCCTCCGTCGACAGACAACTCCAGCCCATTCACGAAGCTCGAATCGTCTGAAGCAAGAAACAGCGCGGCCGTCGCAATTTCCTCAGGACGCCCCATCTTTCCCCGCGGGATCAGGGATTCGAACATCCGCTTCCCCTCCTCGTCGAGAACTTGGTCCTGCATCGGTGTGGCGATCGGCCCCGGGTGCAGCACGTTCACCCGGATATTCCTTCCCTTCAGCTCGTTGAGCCACCCGCGTGCGAATGCGTGCAACGCCGCCTTGCTCGCCGCATACACGCTGTAACCAGGAAAACCTTTCACCGAAGCAACTGATCCGGTCATGAAGATCGATCCGCCATCGTTGAACAGCGGCAACGCCTTTTGCACCGTGAACAGCGTGCCGCGCGTATTCAGGCCGAAGGTCGCATCGAAATGCTGCTCGGTAATCTCGCCCAGTGGGACGGCTTCGCCCGTGCCGGCGCTCGCATACAGGACGTCGATCTTGCCCTTTTCCCGCTTGACTGTATCGAACAGGCGGTCGAGGTCATCGAGATTGGCCGCATCGCCGCGCACGCCGGTCACGTTCCGGCCGATCAGCTTGACGGCCTCGTCCAGCGCCTCCTGTCTCCGGCCCGTGATGAAAACATAGGCGCCTTCTTCAACGAACCGCTTGGCGCTCGCCAGCGCCATGCCGCTCGATCCACCCGTGATGACTGCAACCTTACCCTCAAGCTTTCCCATGACTTCTCCTTTCGTGGTGTCGGGACAGCATTTGCCTCCGAGAACCTCGAAATGGGTCCGCCGGCGTCAGGTGTTGAGTGCGGAAGCGCGCACATCGGTGGTGCGAAATCGATCCGGCTGGACGACTGAGGCCAGCCGCGACGATCGGCGTCCGCCGTTCGAAATTGGGCCGCGCTCGTCGACATAGGCTATGATGACCGCCCGTACTGCTGTTCGATGTGTTAAATACGAGCTTTGGAAGGCGCACCGCGCGGTGCCGGATTGCACCATGATCGACTGGGATGACGTTCGCTACTTTCTTGCCGTCTCGCGCGGAGGCTCCGTGCGGGCTGCCGCCGAGCGCCTCGGTGTGAACCACTCGACCGTGCTGCGACGCGTCGCCCAGCTCGAGGAACGCCTCGGGGTGCACATGTTCGAAAAGCTGCCTTCGGGCTACCGCCTGACGGCTGCGGGCGAGGAGGTCCTCGAGTTCGCGGACCAGATGGAAGTGTCGTCGCACCTGCTGGAGACGCGCGTCTTCGGGCGCGACCAGAGCGTGCGCGGGCTTCTGCGGGTGACGCTGGCACCGCCCCTCGCGACACACCTGCTCATGCCGGATTTCGCCGATTTCGCGCGTCTGCATCCGGACATCGAGATGGAAATCTTGTCGTCCGGCGAGCTGGCAAATCTGACCAACCGGGAGGCCGACGTCGCGATCCGCGTCGTCTACGACCGCAAAACCCTGCCGCTCAATCTTCACGGCCTGAAGGGACCGGAGCTGTTCGGCGGCGTCTACATGTCTCGCGATCGACTAGCCGCGTGGCGTGCGGGCGCGCCTGATCCCATCCGGTGGATCGTCATAAGCATTCATGGCATCCCGGATTGGGCCAGCGAGGGTGAGGTTCGTACCACGGGGGTTCCGTTCAGGACCACGGACGGCGAGGCGCAGATCGTTGCAGTACGGCAAGGGCTCGGGATGACGACACTGCCGTGCTTCGTCGGAGATGCCGACCCCCTACTGGTGAGGGTGCCGGGCACCGACCTGCACATGTACGGAACGCTCTGGCTTCTCACACAGGGGGAGACACGCAAGACGAAGCGCGTGCGGCTCTTCACCGAGTTCGTATCCCGCAGGCTCGCCGCGTACGCGCCGCTTCTCGCGGGACGGTCCTTATCGCGTGACTGACGCGCGGCAGGTAGCCGATGGCGCTGTCTCGAACGTACCGCTGTATCAACTTACGCAGCCCGATGTAAATCTCGGGACGGACTCTGGTTGTAGACTGCCTCGTGACCGTCTTTTTCGTCTTAACGGTTGAAGATAGAAGAGTATCCCTGCCACGGGCGATGCGCGGAAAGCGACGCTGTGACCGGCAGGTGTCACAGCTTTCCTACTCCGGTGTGCTGGCTTTTTTTCTGCGCCGAATAGTGTGCGACTGCGCAACGGCCATTTTCAACTCGGGTGTGATCTCCAACGGCGCATTCTCTGCCCCATGTGGGTTCTGTAGCCCCTGGACCTGGACGGTCGGAAATGGGAGTTCGATGCCCTGCTCTTTGAAGACTTGGCGGAGGCGTACATAGAATTTGCGTTTCATACCGAAGGCGCCTCCCGGTTTGGTTGTGGCCTTGACCCTCAATACGATGCCGTATTCGCCGAACTCCTGTACGCCCTGCATCTTGATCGGGTCGAGCACCCAGTGTTTGAACTCGGGATCTTCCGCCAGTTCGAGGCCGATCCGCTTGATCAGCTTGCGAGCGAAGTCGATATCGGTGTCATAACCAACGGTGATGTTGAATTTGTCGATAACCCAGTCACGACTCTGGTTCTGGACTGCCCCGAGTTCACCGAAAGGTATCGTGAACAGCGGACCACGATGGTGGCGCAGCTTCACCGAGCGCAGCGAAAAGGTTTCCACAGTACCCTTGTAATTGCCCGATGAAATGTATTCGCCGACACGGAACGCATCATCGAGCAGGAAAAACACGCCTGAAATGACGTCCTTGACGATGGTTTGTGCCCCAAAGCCCACGGCGACGCCGACGACGCCAGCGCCGGCGATCAGCGGGCCGATCTGGATACCCAGCGAGGCGAGCATCATAAGCACCGCCATCACGATGATCGATGCGAGCAGAATGTTCTGGAGGATCGGCAAGAGCGTGTGCAGCCGCGCCTGCTGCGGATCGAGGACCGGGACATCCTCGTCGCTGATCACAGGGTGCGGTGTTTCGATGCCCAGCTTTCGTTCGATCAAAGCTTTGATGATCGACCAGCCGAAATCGGCTGCTAGGGCAATGACCACGACATTGACCAAGCCGCGCAATATGAACGTCGTCGTCGTATCGCTGTCCCGCATGGATTGCATGTCCAGACCCCAGACACGTGCGAGAAAGTAAGCCGCCGCCAAGATGAAAATCATTCGGATTGCGCGATCGATGACAGCGATCGTCACCGCCGGGATCGTAGGCCGGCCGACATCTTCCGAACCTGGTCGCAGAACGAAATTAACCCCGCGCTGCGTCATCACGATTGCAAAAGGCAGGAAGAATGCGGCGAAGGTAAACCAGAAGTATGTATAAAGGCCGGCGATGCGCTGCAGGAACAGGACGACGAAATAAGCAGTCAATAGCCATGTCGCTTCCGTGTGACCGATGTGGCGCGCACCGTCTCGCTGCGTTCTTGGCCGACGCCAAACCGCGAGCAGCAGGAGCACCAGCAGCACGAAGTCGGCGCCCAGTGACAGGACCATCATTCCGTCCTGATCGATGCCGAGACCTGGCAAGAGGATAAACGCGGCGCCGAAGAAGGCGAAGACGCCGACGATCCGGGGTAGCCAATAGGACCAATGGTCAGCCGCTTCGTTGGTGATCGGCAAAGCACGAACCTCGACGGCGTTCTCGACGTTCATGAAGGAAGGGACGAGCATGGCCATGACGTACATGCGCACACCCCATGTAACGACTGCCGCCATCAGAAATGTCAGTACAATCTCGCGAATAAGCATTGGCCAGTCGAACAACATGAACGCGCCGGCGCTGCCCAGTGCGAAAGAGACGATCAGCATGCTGGAATAAAGCATGCGACCACCAATCTTCTTGGCTCGCCCAATCGGCGTATCCTTCGGTTGCGCGATAATCCAAAGACGAAATGGACGGGTGAACTTGAACGTTGCCCAAGTGAGTGCCAGGCCGGCAGCGATGAACATCGCAATCAGCACAAATACGGCGGCTGACCCCTTGCTGGACATATCCTCCATCGTCTCTGCCCGAACGCGCGCGAACTGGCCTGGCAGCAAGGGCAAAGTTCGCACGATTCTTTCGATATGATGCCTGATCCCATCAAGCGTCGAGGATGCCATCGTATTCATCTGGCCGGGTGCGGCCACGGCGCCGGACGATGCGTCGGTCGGCGAAGCTCCTGTCTCGGCAGGCGCTCCCGTTGACCCGGCGTCCTGATTTCGCTGTTCGGCCACCCAGGCCTTCACTGATGGATCGTCGAGAAGCTCGAGCAGCTGTTTGACCCTTTCAGGCGGGGCGGTCGCCGGCGCCTGCGCCTGTGCCTGACCTGTCAACAAAAGGGCGATCCCAAAGACGAGCGGCCTGGCAATCAGGGCAAACATCGCAGTCAGGTCTCCGAGACGCCGTGCCAGGCGCGCCAGGTTCCTGGCCCCCAATCGTCGAATGATGCGTGGCATCGTGCTGTTAACCTTCCGGTCAGATCGGCTAGCAACGACATCTATGTCCGTTGTTGCCCTACCTTGAAGAAACCGATGTTGCGGTGCAAGACGTCATCGTTTCGACCCAGACCGTTACGCCGGGTACTTCGCGGTGTCTACTTAGCCGCCGGGGGAGGGCATTCCGACCTAGGCCCAGCCTCCAGCCGTTATATGAACTGCGCATCCGTGATGCTGGGCGTAAAAGACCCGGCACCAGGATCCCCCAGGCCAGAACGCGTATGCCGCGGTGGGCATCGCCGACCGAGGCTATGTGATGGAAACTGGGCGCATGACCGTGCAGGGAAGAACGATGGCGACGTCAGATATCAGGATCCGATTTCCCCCGGGAGCCGCCACATTCGCACACGACCTGTACCACGCAATTCCGTTTCCGCGAGTGGGTCGCAAGCAAAATTTGGTCCAAGCAGTTTGTGAGTTGCATCCGAAATACGGATTTCATCGGGCTCCGCGGACGTTTGGATACGTGCGGCGAGATTAACGGTGTCGCCCCATAGGTCATATGCAAACCGCCTTTTGCCTATGACGCCCGCCACGATTGGTCCTGAGTGAATTCCAATTCTGAGTCTTATCGGTTCTCCTGCGAAGCGTTCGAGCTTAACCGCCTTCCGCAGTTCAAGTGCATAGTGCGCAAGGGCTTCCGCATGATCGGATCGCGCGGCGGGCAGGCCAGCGACCACCATCACACAATCGCCGATTGTCTTGATCTTTTCGCAGCCGTATCGCTCCGAGAGCAGATCCGCCGCCTTGAAGAAGTAATTTAAAATAGCGAGCGTCGTCACGGCTCCGACGTTCCGCGCTCTTTCCGTAAAACCGACGATGTCGGCAAAAAGCACACTCACCTCTGCGTAGTTGTCTGCAATTTCTTCGTGCGCTTTTAGCCGCTCCGCGATAGACGCCGGAAGAATGTTGAGGAGCAGGGCTTCGGCGCGCTGGTATTCACGCGACAATCCCTCTTGGCTCGCCCTCAACGCCTCGTTCATCGATTGTAATTTCTCGTTGAGTTGACGCTCCCTCTCTTGCAGGAGCGTCATTTCATAAGCCTTCTGTTGAAGTCGCTGCCTATTGTCGCGTTCGGCAGTGGCGTCAAGAAAGAGCAGCCACACGCAGGCATTGTCAGCAAAAAGATGGAGGTCCGCGACACGCCCGCTGGGCAGTTCGACCATGGCCATATGATATGGAAGCTCCGGGCAGGGCAGCAAACCTTCCATGAATTCAAGCTGCTCGGCAACAGGCTTACCTATGCGAACTGATGAGAGTCCGTAATGTTCAACGTTACCGCCCTTCGCAGCTATGCAAAGCTGGGCGTCGATTTTCAGATATGCGACGGAGTGCTCGTTGTCGAAGAAATCGTAAATCCAGCTTCTGACTTCTCGTGGCAATTCATGCATGGTCTATTTGCTAACCATCGAAGCAAGATGACGAAACGCATCATCAACATGTTCACCCGAAAGCGCACTTGTTAGATAGATTTGCCATCCAAGTTGCCTCAGTTCGTTAATTTCACTATCCGATATTGCCCACCGATCGACCAGATCGGATTTGTTGAGCAGCAATACAAACGGCATAGCGCCGAATTCCGCCTCGGCCCGCTCGCGCAACGTGAGCGCCACGGCAAGAGTAGCGGCGCGGGTTCCATCGACGACAAGCACGAGCCCGCTCGCACCTCGCACATAGCTGACGCGGAATGAGCCGATATCGTCTTCGCCGGCCAAATCCCACAAAATCAGATCCACGGTTTTGTCCGGGAATGCGACACTCTTCTTGTCGATTTTCACTCCCACCGTGGTCAAGTAGGTTTCGGAAAAGATGCTTTGCACAAACCTGCGAACCAGACTCGTCTTTCCGACAGCGAACCCGCCCAACATGCAGATCTTCTTTTGCAATATCCTGGGCTCCGCCCTAGTGGAAGTTTACCGTAACCGAAACTCTGCGATTGGCCGAGCTCCCGGTTCGGCTATTTTCAGTCTCCGCTGGCTCAAAGGTGCCCGCGCCGCGAACCAAGAGCAATTCCGGATCGACGCCGCGCTTCTTGAGAAGCGCACGAACTGTTTCCGCGCGCGCGGCGCTGATGGACAATTTGGCCGTTTCACGGCCCGTCTCGTCCGAATGGCCGGTCAACATGAACTGTGCTGTTACGCCTGCGTTGCGGGCGTCCTTGGCCAATTGCTTCAACTGATTCGCCAATTTGTCGAGAACCGGCAGTTGCTCTGGTCCCGGTACAGCCTTGCCAGAATCGAAGAAAATGTCGACCGCTTGAATAGCCTCCCTCAAATGAGTGAGTTCCGGAGGGGTCAACTCACGCAGCTCGGAGATTTCTAGAGAGAGTCCGTCCGCGGACAGCTGTTGGGCGGCGACCCGCGCCCGATCTATCCAGGCGGCAGGAGCCTCACCCTGGGCAACGATGCGATCCTTGATGATCGAAAGCCGTACCGAATCCGGCGGACTCAGCGACGCCATCAGCCGCTTCAGCACGAACTTCGGATCAAGGCTCTGATAGAATTGCCACTGCGAATGAACGCGAGCAGGATCGACCCCTGTTCCGGACAGCAGAGCCTGCGGGTTGGCGGCCTGCGGGTCTCTCAGGCCGGAAATATAGAAATGTCCGCCCCTCGCCGTTTGTTGGGCGACGATGATGCCCGCTTGGGCCTCCAGTCGCGACACATAAGTCTGCCAGTGCTCCGCCGCGCGTGCTTCGGGGCTCACATCACGAACCTTGGAGATGTCGAATTCCGGTCCGCCTGCCGAAAGCTGTCGGGCCGCTGCGCGCGCCCGATCTATCCAGGTGTCGGGAGCCTCACCCTCGGCAACGATGCGATCCTCGACGATCGAAAGCCGAACCGATTTCGGCGGGGTCAGCGACACCATCAGCCGCTTCAGGACGAACTCCGGATCAAGGCTCTGATAGAATTGCCACTGCGAATGAACGCGGGCGGGATCGACCTCCGTTCCGGACAGCAGAGCCTGCGGGTCGGCGGCAAGCGGGTCTCTCAGGCCGGAAATATAGAAATGTCCGCCCCTCACCGTTTGTTGGGCGACGATGATTCCCGGTTGGGCCTCCAGTCGCGACACATAAGTCTGCCAGTGCTCCGCCGCGCGTGCTTCGGGGCTCACATCACGAACTCTGGAGATGTCGAATTCCGGTCCGCCTGCCGAAAGCTGTCGGGCCGCTGCGCGTGCGCGATCTATCCAGCTGTCGGAAGCCTCACCCTCGGCAACGATGCGATGATTGACGATCGAAAGCCGAACCGATTTCGGCGGGGTCAGCGACACCATCAGCCGCTTCAACACGAACTCCGGATCAAGGCTCTGATAGAATTGCCAGCGTGAATGAACGCGGGCAGGATCGACCTGCGTTCCGGCCAACAGCGACTGCGGGTCGGCGGCAAGCGGGTCTCTCAGGCCGGCAATATAGAATTGGCCATCGCGCACCTTTTGTTCGGCAACGATGATGCCCGGCTGGGTCCCCAGTCGCGACACATACGCCTGCCAGCGCTGCCCGGATTGCCAGGAAAGAAAGAACCAACCGCCTGCGGGAATCAAAACCAGCAGGATTGCAGCCACTACCAGCCACGGAAATCCCTGGTTTGATTCCTCCTGCTTCAGTTCAACGCAGGTCTGCAACTGCGTCTCTACGCCGGCCAACTGCGAACTGTCGCCGTCAAACTGCTCTAGAGCCTGTGAGCATTCATCATGGATGCGAAGCAATACGTCGCGAATTATTTCATGTAATTCCTCCGGCGGATTTCCCCGGATCACCGCAACCAGGGTCGCAAACGGTCCAACTTCCGACCAGAGACGAAGCTCCCCGAAACGAATAGTGTCCAGGCCGCTCTGTTCTTTCTCGTTAAACGAGTCTTTTACAAAATCCTGAATTGCACTAAGCATCGAAGAGATCAGTTGAGGATCTTCGCTGGTTGCGTTTTCGGCAGTTACATGCTTGATCAAAAGCCCGGAATTGCGGTGAATGAGAAAGGCGTGTTCTACACGATAGACAAGAGAATGCCTGAGAACAACTTCTGAGAAGCTTGCCCCCGTTCTCCAAGCTTCAAATCTCCACTTGAGCCCATGCCAAGTAAATATATGTCTTAAAGTTTCATTCAGCGACTGAAAGGTTTGGTCGATCTTTTCGCCGATCGACTTGCGAATAGCCGGCAGAAACACCGGGTATAATATATCCGTCAGCGTGCGCGGGCTTTTCTGGATGGACCGTTGCACAGCCCTCTCGACAACTGGCGCAAGGGCCTCGCCGAGTTGCGCATGAGACGCGTGTGCGGCTGCACTGGGGAGGACGCCCCCCACTGCGGCCGCAAGCTGCTCAGGTTCGTCGAGCAGGTGCGTAACTCGTGAAAGCTCCGAAATTTCGCGGCCGACCAGCAACTGGCGAAGCGTTTCCATGCGAGGATCGGCGGTTGGGATTCCGTCGAGACGCGCACGATAGTCCGGATCAACGTTCCGGGCAATTTCGATCAAAAGGCGAGCCAGAGCCTCGCGATCAATCTCTGTATCGTTCGAAGCTGCTCTTTGAGGAAGGCTGATTGGGTCGACGGTCGACGTCAAGTTCCGATCAACTCACTTTCCAGGTACGCTCCGAGTTGCTCTTGCTGCCGACGGGATCCTGATTTAGACATTTTGCAACCTCGACAAACAGGCCAGCCAAAAGGTTTCGGTCGGTCTTGACATTGCCGAGATCGGAAAACATTTTCTCCATCAGCATCTGAATGCTTTCATTCTTTTGCTTGATTTCCTCACGCAGCAAATGGTCGTTTCGATTTATCCGGTCCGCAACTTCGCGCTCAAGCTCGCTCAACTGATCCGACAACGCGCGCACCTGCTTTTCAAGCGCCTGATTTTGCTCGCGAAGATTCCGGTCAATCTCCTTGTCGGCGTCGGCTCGCGCGTCTTTTTCGTTCCGCAATTGCGCGGCAAGCGAGTCGACCTGCTTCTTTGCATTTGACTCGTACATTTCAAGATTGCGCTTGGCCTCGGATTCGACATCCTTGAAGCGCTGCAAGACCCGTTCTTCAAGCTTGGAAAAGCGGCGGTCATAGTCCTGCATCTGGTTGCCGAACAGCAGATCACGTATCTTGTCGACACCTACAGCGTCGCCGGGGGCCCCGCTCTCGCGAGCCTGGCCCGCCACGAAGGTCAGCCCGTTTCCGTCTGCATTACTTATCAGATTTGCGTCCGCTTTATTTGCCGAAGAAGCGGTACTCGAAGATTCCTTGGCCATCCCATGCCCCTTCTTTTGAACATTGTCACAGCGCTAATTTAGCAACTGATAAACATGTCAGCAAAATAGCCGACCCGCAAGCCGGAATCTTCTCGGCTTAAGTCGTTTCGTGCGTCCCCATTCGGGTAGATTTGGACATGCGGCTCGATCCGGATCAGCTTACGCTCGCGTCTCGCCCGCGATCATCTTTTTGCAGATGAAATGCGCGAAAGGAAATGCCGCGGCGCATCGGCCTCAGTCTAAGCCGTCGGGCTTGCGCGCTTGCCATTCGGCCTGTCTTCAAGTCTTTTTCGCCTGCCTCTAATTCGCCCCGATCTTGACAGGGCAGTGCTGCCAGCCGATGCCGTCATCCGGTTTTGACATTCGCCGACTCTTGCCGAAGAAAACGAAAGCTCGATGATCCAGGACAATGCTACCGCAAGGCGGTGTGGTACCGATGCTCAATGCCGAGCAAACCGTCGGCGCAACGCTTGCCGGCATCCGCCGGCAGACCTACCAGATACTGGATATAGTCGTGGTAGACGATGGGTCGATGGACTGATCGGCGTCGATTGTGACGGCCTATGCCGAGAAAGATCGACGCATCTTGTTCTACCTTCGAACCGGGCGCGAGTAAGACGGCGTGGCGCCTAATCCCTTGGTTTCAATCGTGGTTCCTGCGCACAACGCGGAGGTAACGCTGGCGCGCGCACTCGATTGCCTTCTCGATCAGGAAATAATGGACTGGGAGGCGATCATCGTCGACGACGCCTCCACGGACCGCACCCCCGCGATCATCGCCGGTTATGTGGAGCACGATGCCCGATTTCGGACGTTAAGCTCTTGCGCGTACAGCGCCGCCGGCGCGCGCAATAGCGGGATTTCGACAGCGCGCGGCCACTGGCTCATGTTTCTGGATGCGGACGATTGGGTGGATGCCAGCTTCCTTGCGAAAATGCTGGCCGCACTTGAAGCAGCGCCCGATGCGGTCGCCGCCTATTGCGGTTCTCGGCGCGTGATGCCCGATGGCGAACTCACCCCGTCGAGCATCACAACGGACGTTGCGATCCAGCCCTTCGAGACATTCGCCCGCCGGTGTGCCATCGCCATTCACGCGCTGCTGGTCGACCGGGAGACAATTGTCGAGTTGGGCGGTTTCGATGTGTCGCTGCGCACCTGCGAGGACTGGGATCTGTGGCAGCGCCTCGCACGTCTAGGCAAAAATTGGGTGATGGTCGACGAGCCGCTCGCTTTCCATCGGGTCAGCCCCAACTCGCTCAGCCGCAATTCGACGCAGATGCTGGCAGATGCGGAAATCGTGATCGCCCGCGGTTTTTCTGCTGATCCCAGGGTCAAACACCCAGCATCGGGTCACGCCAATGGAGCGATCGAGGCGAACGGCCGCACCGCTTCCGAAGCACTCGCGTGGTTCGCGTTGTGGAACGCCGCATCGGATTGCGGCTGCGGCTCGCGCTCGATCAACCCGCAGTCCCTGCGCGCGCTCCCGCCAGGACGTAAGTGGGCGCGTGAGATCGCCAAGGTGGTCTTCGATGGCCTTATGGTAGGAAGCCTATCGGTGCCAGCGCAATTGGCTGCCAAGTGGGACAGGTTCGGCGGCTCCCTCACCGAATTGATCATCGAACTCGGCAAGGTCTGGGACGATCCCGTAGCGGGTCGCCGCGTCCAGTATCACCTCGAGCAAATGCTTCTCGACTTCGACGATCTTGCCGCGCCGCGCAAACTGGCGCGGACACTCGGCATTCGCGTCGACGCTCGAAATCCGACCTCGATCGAGCTTCCGGAAGGAATCGATCAAATTTATGCTTATCTGATGATGAATGGCCAGATCGAGGCTTTCGTACAGTTCGGCGTACTCGGGAAAGTGACAAGGCGTCATTGGACTGAGTTGATCCTGAATTTCGTGCCCCCTGAGCGGCTTATGCACAGTGCCGCGCCGCTTGCGAGGCGATCACCTGTACATGCACCGCAAAAGGGCGTCGGTGCCGACAAGTCAGACATGTTTGCAGCCGAGGCATTGTTGTCCATAGCGGGACGCCGGTCTGATCGGGACAGCCATTTCGGCAAACTCGCGGGATTGGCCGCGGAAGCGCAGGCGCTGGTTGGGTCGAGCGCCGAAACTAAAGAGCCTCTTGCAGCGCCGCGCCGTGCACGGGCCGCGGATGGGCACGACAATGATCGCACGTCTTTCTGGAATCGCCATTTCGCGACCGAGGATCCCTGGAACTACGGCTCGCCCTATGAGCAGGAAAAATATGAGCGGCAGCTCGAAATTTTGCCTGCCGGTCCCATCGGACGGGCGCTTGAGCTGGGCTGCGCGGAGGGCCACTTCACGCGTCAGCTGGCGCCGCGGGTGGGCCATTTGACCGCAACTGACATCTCCGCCGTAGCCATCGGGCGGGCGCGCGCGCGATGCGGCGATCAGCCGAACGTTGAGTTCGGCGTACTGGATTTCTCCGCCGACACGCTGCCGGGTGAGATGGATCTGATCGTCTGTTCGGAAGTGCTCTACTACCTGGATGATCTCGCCGAGTTGCGGCGCATCGCCAAAAAACTCGTTGAGGCGTTGGCGCCTGGCGGCAGTTTCATCAGCGCACACGCGTTCGTGCTACGTGACAATATCGAAAGGACGGGCTTCGACTGGAACACATTCGGTGCACAAGCGATCTCAGAGACGCTGGCAGCGACCGACGGCCTCGTCCTCGAGCAATCGATCCAGACCGAGCTCTACCGCATAGACCGCTTCCGCCGCCTGTCACCAGGCGACGTGGCGACGGAACCGATGATTGATCACGTGCCAATCCGCGCGCCCGTCGAAATCGGGGTCGCGCGGAAAATCGTCTGGGGCGGGGCGCGGGCCTTGCGCCGCGACGTCGCACGTAGCGAGCGGCGACAGCGTATCCCTGTCCTCATGTATCACAGCGTCTCCGATGAAGGTCCAGCCGCGCTCGCCCGTTTTCGGCTCACGCCCGCCGCATTCGCCAGCCAGATGGCATGGCTGCGCGCCAATGGCTTTCACGCGATTAGGTCCGAGCAGCTGGAATGGTTCATCGCCAACCGTCAGCCTTTCGTTGGCCGCCCAGTGCTCATCACCTTCGATGACGGCTTCCAGAACTTTGCCGACCATGCCTGGCCGACCTTGCGCGCGAACGACCTGACCGCGGAAGTGTTCCTGGTGACGGACCTGGTGGGTGAAAGTGCACAGTGGGACGCCTACAGTGGCCCGCCGACGCAGCTTATGGACGCCAGGACAGTGCGACGCCTCGCCGGCGAAGGTGCGTTCTTCGGAAGCCATCTGGCGACGCATCGCGCGATCGATGGTCTGTCGAGCTCTGACTTGGCCGCCGAACTCCTGCGCTCTCGTATGTTCATCGAACGGTGGACCGGTCGGCCAACCACGGCGTTCGCGGCACCCTTCTCGGTCACCGACCGACGGCTTGGCAGGCTGGCCAAGGAGTGCGGCTATCGGATCGGCTTCGGCGGCAGACACGGGCCGGCGGACCTCGATTGCGATCCCATCGACCTTCCGCGGATCGAGATTCGCGGGGATCGCTCGCTCGATTACTTTGTTGCCCGTATCGAGGCCGTGCTCGAATGAACGGTGAGCTTGTCAGTGTCATCATTCCCGCTCACAATGCGCAAGATACAATCGACGAGACGCTCCGCAGCTGCGCGCTCTTTCGAGATTGTTGTTGTTGACGACAGCGTTCTGACGGTTGGAAGGGGTGCTGTCGCAGCCACCCCACGATACAGGAGCCATCCACAGAGGACATCGCTAGTCCAGAGGCGACAGAAAGCATTGCCAGAACCGTACATTCTGGCTCGTCGAGGCCAATGTTGGATTTGTAACAAATTGGTTCCGCTTTTTGTTCAGTGTCGCGCCCGTTTACCTCGTTCGCAAGTCTATTGGGCCACTTGGGACACGGCTGACATCAGCTCCTGCGGGCTTGGCGCCCCAAACATGTATCGCCCGCCCTCTGGAACCTCCGTGAAGCTCCAGCGGACGATCCCCTGCCGATCCAGTAGGAACTGACCGACCAGTTGTCCGTGTCCCGTTGCCATCATCTGCTCGTCGGCTTCGGTCAGTTCGTAATGGTCCCTCTTATTAAGGATTTCGCTGGCCGCAATGGGGTCCATAGGACCGGGCAACTCGCCTGGTATATCGACCCGCATATCCTTTGCCGCTGCCATCGAGACCTTGTACGGCCAGTTCGTCTCGTTTTGGGTGAATTCGAGATTGGGCAGTCCAAAAGCACGATGTGAAGCGCGTTCAGGGTCGGAGGCCGCAAGCAGATTCGGCATCGGATGGTAGCGGAAATAGAGACGCGCCCGTTCGATTGGCGTGTTGACCACCGTCAGGCTCTCCACGCCCTTTTCGCGCAGCTCCGGATCAAGCCGCGCCTGGGCGGCGATATGGCGCCGGCAAAACGCACAATGCAGACCTCGAAACAGGCCGACCAGCACCGGCTTTTGGCCGCGAAAGTCGTCAAGCGCGATCTTGCCTTCCTGGGTAATGGCGTCGAGTATCAAGTTCGGCGCACGGTCGCCCGGTTGAAGCGGTACCAAGTCACTACGCGCGGACATTTTCCACCTCCAACCCCGGCTAGTCGAGAAAAGGCAGCACCACAAGCGCTTCCGGGTCGAGCCCGTGCTGGGCGCATATACCCTGCGCCAGGGAGAAGTAGCGTTCGGCCTCGGCCAGATTGTCGAGGTCGAGATTAAGCGTTGCAAGACCATCATAGCACGGAAACAGCAGTTGGGGTTCGCCCGTTTCGCGGGCTACGTCCAGTGCTTCGTGGAACAAGCCAACCGCCAGCTCCGGACGGCCGTTGCACTGGTGGATCTGCCCAAGCACGATCAACGGCACCGGCAGATGCTCGCGTTGGTCGAGCGCCCGGTCGATCTCGATGGCCTTCTCGGCAGCAGGTACGCCCTCCGTTGGACAGCGATCCGTGAAAGTACAACAAGCGACCGCCAGATTGGCGAGGAGGCGCGCCTGGAAACCCAAATCACCAATATGGCGCGCCACTTCAAGGCCGCGCCGACAGACTTCCATCGCGTGCGCCGGATCGATGGTCGTGTAAAGCACGCCGAGATTGGTGTAGCCGCGGCAGGCCGCGCCCAGTAGACCGGCGGCTTCGGCCAATTCAATGCTATGCTCAACCTGACGCACGGCCTCACGGTTTCGCCCAAGGCGAGCCAGCGCAACAGCCTTGGTATTGAGTGCCTCGGCGGTCACAAGAGTGGCATCACGCCCTACCTCGGAGACGTGCTCCGTTGTCAGTGTGCCTACGCAATCCAGCGCCGCGTCTGCCCATTTTGCCGCGAGAGCGTGATCTCCGCTACGGAACGCCTGTCGGCCACGTTCTTGCCAGAGATGCGCCTGCTCGATCGGGGCATCCGCTCCATCGAGGAGCGCTGCCGCTTCAGCATAGCGGGATTCTGCGTCGTCCCGCTTGCCGACGTCCCAGAGCAGCCGACCGATCTTGCGTAAAACTCGCGCCGACGCGACACGATTGGCCGACTCGCGGTATACCTGCAACACCGTCTCGTAGTGGTGGTGCGCGATCTCGCGGCGGCCTGCCGGGCCGCTCAAATCGGCAATGCGCTCTGCAATTGCCAGTTTGAGCGGTGTTTGCCCGATCGCGCCCAACGCAGTCAGTGCTCGCTCGTAGAAACGAAGGGCGTCGTCGTTGGCGTATATCATGCGAGCGCGATCGCCCGCCGCCTGCAGGTAGTGCGCGCCCTTCTCCCGCTCGGCGCTCTGTGCGAAATGATGACCGAGCACGGTCAAATCCTCGAGCCGCTCCGGCTTGTCGCCGCACAGTTGCTCCAAGGCAGCTCCGACCCGCCCGTGGATGTCGGTCCGCCGTTGCAGGAGTAGATTCTGGTAGATCACGTCCTGCAGCAATGTTTGCGTAAAGCGGTAGCTTTGCGACGAGACCGAGCCTGATCCGGCAACTTCCTCGATGATTTCCGCATCGCAAAGCAGTTCGCAGCCGGCTTCGAGCCGGCCGGGGTCGGTTGTCACAGTTTTCAGAAGTGTGGCATCGAAGCGCGGGCCGATTACCGCGGCCTCCTGGGCCAACCGGCGCACCTCTTGGGGCAGCCGGTCGACGCGGGCAAGCAACATTGCCTGGATAGTGGCGGGGATGCCGGTTGCGACTTCGCCTGCCACAGTCCGCCATCGCTGGCCCTCTCGCATCAGTACACCGCGATCGATAAGGCCGCGAACGATCTCCTCTAAAAAAAGGGGGTTGCCGCCCGCGCGCTCGAGAATCTGGTCGAGAAGCCCTCCTGCGGAGTTTACCCAGCTCTCGCCGAAAAGCGCCGCCAGCAGGCTGCGTCCGTCATCACTGCTGAGCGGCGGAAGCCTGAGCGCTGTGTGACTGACCCGACTTGAGTCGAGCTGGTCGTTATCCGGCGCCGGACGATGCGTGACCAGCAACATCAACCGCGTGCGCTCCAACCTGTCCATCACGAAACGTAGTGCCTCAAGCGACACGGCGTCGGCCCAGTGCAGGTCTTCGACGACAATCAACAGCGGCGACAACGCAAGCCGCCGTTCGATGATTGTGCGGACTGCGTAGAGAATTTGCCGCCGCAGCTGCTCGGGTTCGACATGCTGCAAGGTGGCATCGGGGTCGCCAAGGCCGAGCACATGGTAGAGCAAAGGCATCAGCCGCTTCGCCTCCTCGCCCTGCAGGCCGAGATCGGTAAGCAAGCCTGCGAGCTTCCCCCGCATTTCGTCCCCATTGTCGTTTTGCATCATCCCGGCAGCGCTGCGCACCACTGCGCCCAAGGCGCCAAATGATTGTTCGCCCAGCGGTGAGCACGTGGCCAGCCGCACGGCGACGTTGCGAAAACGATCCTCGTCGCCGACGCGGGCGACGAACTCCTTCACCAGCCGCGATTTCCCGATGCCGGCTTCTCCGACGAGGCGGACGAGTTGGGCCGAGCCGCTGCACGCCTGGTCAAGGCTCGCCATCATTCTACTGAGCTCCGCACCACGACCTATTATCGGCGCACTGAGGCCGAGCGCCTCGAGCCCACGCGCTGCACGCGGCGTCGCAAGCGGTGCATCCAGTCGATGGACGAGCACGCTGCCAGCCTTGCCGCGAAACACGACATCGCCCAGCGACTCGTAAGAGAAGGCATGCCGGGTCAGTCTGTGAGTGAGCTCGCCTACCAGCACCTCACCCGGTGCGGCCAGCGATTGCAGGCGTTGCGCCGTATTCACTGTGTCGCCGGTCACCGAATAGGATTTGGCGGTGCCGATGCCCAATCCGCCAGTAACGACCGGACCGGTGTTTATGCCGATGTGGAGCAACAGAGGCGAGCCGGAGTGGGGGGTGCTTTCGCCGAGCCGCGCCGTCCGGGCGATCATGTCGAGAGCGGCGCGAAGCGCACGTTCGGGATCGTCCTCATGCGCGACCGGCGCACCGAACAACGCGAGCAGTGCATCGCCGATGAATTTGTCGACGAAACCACCAAAGTTTCGCACGGCCGCCGTCAATTCCTTGAACAGTTTGTTCTGCAGCGCTTGCATGACCTCGGGGTCGAGCTGCTCGCTGAGCGTCGTGAAGCCGCAAAGGTCGGCGAACAGGACCGTTACCGTCCGGCGATCGGCGTCAGAGAAGGGATGCAGCCCTTCTTCGCTTTCGATGTCCGGAAGCATCGATGGAGTTCGAGAAGGCGGCACAATGGTCCGGCTTGGTGTCGGAGCAGGCCGTTCGACGACTTTTGCGGGCGCACCGACGTTTGCCCCACATTTCGGACAGAACTCGAAATCAGGTGCGCAGGGGTAGCCGCAACTGGCGCATGGCACGGGCTGGCGCCTGCCACACCTCGGACAGAAGGCGTAACCGCCCTCAACCTCGAAACCGCAGCCCGAGCAGTCCATCGAACAAGACCTCACTACAGGCCGTGACGGCGTGATCTCGCCCGCACTTCACGGCCTGGCTATTCACAAGGATGCACCGATAGCCGTCGACGGGCAAGCGGCAGCGCAAATGGGCATCGAGCGATCCGTGCGGGTCCGGTGGCAGAGCGCTGCGGGCAGGCATTGTTGAAGGCGCAATAGTTGTCGGATCCGCGAACGCCGCCGAGACAGCCGCGCTTGCCGAAGGGGCTGTCGGCTCTGACGGGATTGGCGTAAGCTACAGTTAAGGGGGTGCACACATGCACCGCATCATCGCCATGGCGATCTTAGTTCTCGCGGCCGCGTTCAGCTCCGCGCGGGCGGAGGTGCTGATTGGGGTTTCATCTGCGATGACGGGACGGCTCGCCTGGTTCGGCGAGCAGGCGCAGCGTGGCGCCGAGATGGCCGTGGCCGACATCAATGCGACGGGTGGCGTACTCGGCCAGCAGATGAGGCTCATCACGGCCGACGACTTCTGTGATCCCGAGCAAGCGGTCGCCGCAGCCCAGAAACTGGTGGGTGATGGTGTGGTGCTCGTCGTCGGGCACTACTGCTCTGGAGCCTCGATCCCAGCATCGAAGGTGTACGAGGCGGCGGGCGTTTTGCAGATTTCACCAGGATCAACCAATCCGCTGTTGACTGAACAAGGCCGCGCCAACGTTTTTCGAGTCATTGGTCGCGACGACACGCAGGGGATCGTGGCCGGCAACTACCTGGCCGAGCATTGGAGCAACAGCAAGATTGCGATCCTTCATGACGGCACCACTTATGGAAAGGGTCTTGCTGACGAGACTCGAAAACAGCTGAACAAGCGCGGCGTAGTCGAAGCGATCTACGAGGAATACACACCCGCGAAGAACGACTATTCGGCCGAGATCGCTGCGCTAGAGGCTGCGAACATCGCCGTGGCATATGTCGGCGGATATCATGCCGAGGTCGCACTCATGGTTCGCGCTGCGCGCGACCGCGGCTACACGGTTCAGCTAGTCTCAGGCGATGGCATGGCGACCGAGGAATTTGCTTTGATCGCCGGCCCCGCGGCTGAGGGTACCCTCTTCACGTTCCCCGCGGACGCTCGCCGAAATCCCGAAGCCGCCTCGGTCGTCGAGCGGTTCCGGGCTGAAAACTTCGAGCCCGCAGGCTACACGCTGCTCAGTTACGCCGCCGTCCAGGCCTGGTCGCAGGCAGTGGACAAGGCCGGCTCACTAGAGCTCCAAGCCGTGATAGCGGCGCTGCGCGGCAATCAATTTGATACTGTGTTGGGCCGTATCGACTTTGACAACAAGGGCGATCTCACGAGCCAAAACTGGGTATGGTACGTCTGGCGAGGTGGAGAGTACGTGCCGGTCGAATAAGGACCGCCGATGCCGTCGCCGCTTGAGACAGCTGATGGAGATCGAGTTAGCTGGACCGTTCAGAGCTATGTGTCGCCGTTATGCTTGAACGCTTCGGCATACGTGGCCGTCTGTTGCTCGCTTTTTTCGGCATCAGCACCTTCGCCGTACTCGCGACAGCGGCCGCTCTCTATGCCTTCCTCCAGGTAGGAGAGGTCGTCGACCGCATCACCAAGGATCGGGTACCGTTGGCGCTCGCGTCCCTCCAGCTGTCGCGCCAGGCAGAGCGGGTAGCCGCCTCTGCGCCCGCCGTACTTACTTCGACCAGCAAAGCTCAGCACGGCGAGGTTTCCGCCGCGGTCGGGGTCGAGATGACGCGCCTCGAGGAACTGCTTGCCGCACTCAAAGGTGCCACGCTTAGCACGGCGGTGGTGGCTGAGATCGAGGCTGCAGTTCTTGGTCTGCGGCGCAACCTCAACGCCCTCGACGACCTTGTTGTCGCCCGCCTCACAGTGGTGGCGCGCAAAGAAGAACTGTTACGCCGCTTGTCGGCTACGACAAATGCAAGCCAGCGTCTTGTGGCGCCCGGTATCCTCGTGATGAATTCCAAGCTCCAGCAATGGCAGGCGGTTACAGCCGACACGTCGCTCGCGCCGGATCGCGGTGCGGCGGCGGCGGCCGACCTGGTCCAGGCAATTGCGGCCTACATTCCGCAGCAGAAAGCGCAGCAGGAGATATCGGCGGTCAATGACGTGCTGGTCAAGACGACGGACGCGCCAACGCCAGACGATCTGACGTTGATCCTGTTTCCGCTGCGCCGGTCGCTCGCCGTTCTCGACACGGTTTCCACCGAGATCGACGAGAGGCTGCGAACCCGTTTCCAACAGCGGGTCGGCGAGTTCAAGGCATTGATCGACGGCGGGAACAGCATCCCGAAGGCGCGCAAGGACGAGCTAGCAGTGCTCGCAGAGGGCGAAAAGCTTCTGGCCGAAAACAATCGGCTGTCGCGCAGTCTCACCGCTGCCGTCGATCGCCTGGTCGCCGCGGCAGACCGCGAGATCACCGCGTCCGGTCTCGAAGCCGCGACGGTCCAGCGCTACGGTACCGGAGTTGTCCTTGGCTCCGCCTTTCTCACCCTCTTGAGTTCCGTTCTGGTTGTCTGGCTCTATGTCGACCGTAGCCTTCTCGCCCGTCTGGGAGAGGTGAGCCAAAGCATGTTCGCAATCGCCGGCGGCGATCTTCGTGCGCCGCTGCCTGCCGCGGGCCGCGACGAGATCGGCCGGATGGCCGAAGCGCTTAGGCTCTTCCGGGACACCGCAGTCGAGGTCGAGGAAAAGAACCTGCGCGATGTCGCTGAGGCGCGCCAACGGCTCATCGATGCGATCGAGAGTATCTCCGAGGGATTCGCGCTGTACGACGGGGAGGACCGGCTTGTCCTCAGCAATAGCCGCTACCGCGAACTGCTCTACAGCGACCTTGCGATCGAACTGATGCCCGGCACGACATTCGAGCACATTATTCGCCGATCCGCTGAGCGCGGCTACATCAAGGATGCCGAGGGGCGGCTCGAGGAATGGGTCGCCGAGCGGCTCTCCCGGCACCGCAACCCAGGCGAACCGTGGGTGCAGCGGCGAGGCGACGGGCGATGGATCATGATAAGCGAGCGGCGGATCACCGCCGGCGGCACGGTCGCGGTCTATTCGGACATCACTGAGCTGAAGCAACGAGAGGAGAACCTCGCAGAGAAATCCACGGCTCTCGAGGCGCTTTCCAACAAGCTGGCCAAATACCTGGCGCCGCAAGTGTACAGCTCGATATTCGCCGGCCGCCAAGACGTTAGAATCGCCAGCCAGCGGAAGAAACTGACAATATGCTTCTCCGATATCGCCGGCTTTACCGAGACCACTGACAAAATGGAATCCGAGGATCTCACCCAGCTCCTCAATCACTATCTGACGGAAATGTCGAAAATTGCTTCGGATCACGGCGCGACGATCGACAAATATGTCGGCGACGCGATCCTGATGTTTTTCGGCGACCCTGAGACGCGCGGCGTCAAGGAGGACGCGCTGGCGTGTGTGCAGATGGCTCTCACCATGCAAAAGCGGATGAGCGAACTTGCCGAAATCTGGCGTGACATTGGAATTGAGACACCGCTGCGCTGCCGCATCGGCATCCATACCGACTACTGCACTGTCGGTAACTTCGGCAGCGAGGACCGGATGGATTACACGATAATCGGCGGCGCCGTGAATCTCGCCTCGCGCCTGGAACAGGAGGCGCCACCGGGGACCGTCCTCATTTCCTACGAGACGTTTGCGCAAGTGAAGAACACGATCGACTGTGAGGAGATGGGGCATGTCCAGGTCAAGGGGATCGCCTATCCCGTCGCCACCTACCGCGTCATCGATCTGAAGGCCAATCTAGCCGGCGCTTGTCGCGCCGTTCGAACCGAGCTGCCGCACTTCAGGCTGGAACTTGAACCGGAGCTGATGTCCGCTGACGAGCGTGACGATGCCGCCACTGCGCTTCGAGACGCGCTGGATCGGCTTTCCCACAAGCCCGGGCAGTAGGGCTTGGTTCACAACGACCCTCCCATGGACGCAAGGAGTAGGATGTGGGACGCAGCTTATTGGCGCTGTCGATGCGAAGGCCACAGAACGGTCGCGGTCAGTCTTTGAACTCGGGCGGAACGTCCGCATCGGAGCCGAGACTTAACATTCACGGCATCACTGGCAAGGTCCGGATATGGCGCAAGTTGCCCGTTCCGGGGCGCCGCCTTAAACGGCAAAGTTTGACCCAGAGCGGCCGCTCGGCGTGACAGTGTCGAACGTCCGAAAGCATGATAGAGCAGTCATTGCCGATTTCGAACTCGCTGTGGACGGGTTCCGCAAGGCCGGTGTCGTGCAATGACAGGTGAGGCCATGTCAGGTCAGGCCTTGAACTGCAGACGGCTCTCAGGCAAGCCATATGACTGTCGAGGCGGAAGCCGTCGTCGAAATCCCAAAACGCATCAGCGTCAAGGAAAGCGGCCGGACCAGACGCCAGAGGCTCACCGATAGTCGCCGTCGCTTGCGGTTGCTCACCAGAAAATCAACCTGAAATAAGGCTTGAAGTGAGGCTCAGGTCGGCTTGATCTCTGCCCGGCCGATCTTGCGCCATCGGGCGTTTTCGCGAACCAGTTTCAGGTCGTCGGTCGTCTCGGCAAATGTCCGCAAACGGTATTGTCGGAGCAGGTCCGGGAAGAGCGCCCCTTCCGGCAGGCCGGCAAGCTGCTCCCGGACCGAGATCTTTTCATCGATGACCCGCATGCCCCAGGCATTTTCCCGAACCTGCAGCTCAGCGGCCAGATCGCGCTCTTCCGGCGCGTTTTCGTCTAGCACGGCCAGAAGGATCGAGTGGAAAAGCGCTACATAGCCAATCTGTCTCAGGCCGCCCACGACCCGCACGCGCGGCAATATGGCAAGGACGAGGAACGTCAGGAACAAGTTCGGCAGCAGCACGCCGTCCAGCAGCCCCTGCTTGAGATGCAGCCGCTCGAACGGGATTAAAAGACCATGCGGCCTGTCAGGCTCGATCAGGTGCCCGTTCTCGAGGACGAGCTTGCGCACGCGCTCCTCGCGGATGCCCCAGAAATAGTCCGTGGCATTGGGCAGGAATCTGCCAAACGGGCTCGATGCGGCCTCTTGCAAGGCATGTTCGAGACGCTGGCGTCTTGCGGGTTCAATGAGCAGCCTGGAAAGAAGGCTGCCGTCATGTTCTAGATGCCGTGCCATGGCAGCCGCGGCGAGCCGATCATCGATGAAAACCGGCAGGGCCATGCCGGCACGATCCCAATTGGCGACCAGATCCTCGTTGAGGGCTGTCAGCGCATCGGCGGCGGTTCCAAACACCTTGTCCTGGCTGGCAAGCAGTGTGCCCAGCCAGCGGCTGGCATCCGTTTCATCGCCCACCGCCTCAAGCGCGCGCTTGTTGAGGGAAACGGGACCGGCCACGCAGGCGCTTTTGCGGCACAGTTTGTGGCGCCCGATGCCAAACAGGTTGACCTTGTCGTCGCCGACATCGAGCCATCCCGGCCCCTCCCGGCCAATTGTCTCCATGGTCATCGTCGTTCCCATGAAGCCGAAGAAGGCCGACAGCCCGTTTTCGACCGCGCCGAGCCAGGCAAGCAGGAGGGCATCGAAGGTGATCCGGTCCATCAGAAGCAGGCAGTGCAGGCCGGACTGAATCACCGGTCTGTACTCGAACTCGTCGAGGGTCTTGCCGATCTCGTCAGGCTGCATCATCACACCAAGGCGCTGATGCAAGACTTCGCGCAGGATCGATCGGGCAGCGATCGCCGGGGCCGATGCAGGCCTTGCCACCGGCCGCCACAGATGGCGGGCGTAATCGGAAACCGGTGCATTCCAGTTCTGCTCGATGTCGCGCACGACCTCCGGGCAGAGCAGCGACAGCACAGCCAGAATTTCCACCGGAGGCGTAGGCGTTGGGTCAAGGACGGCGGTCATTGGTCCCGTCTAGCCGCTTGCGGTGCAAACGCCAAGGGAGACCAGACTTGCTGGATGCGGCCGGCCCACACATAGATCGTCAACTCGATCAAGATGGTGTGAGCCGAAATGACCGTCTCCTACGGAGTTCTCCATAAGCAACCGCCTGTTCGCCGACTCGGCACGAATTGTTAGGTTGGCTAAACAGTTAAGGCCAAACCAGCGGATCTTAAAACCGCAGGCGGGCCATGCTCAGGAGATCGTGGTACTGCCCGGCGGTAAAGCCGGCCTTCACATGCCGGCCTTCGACCTCAAAGCCGTGGCTTTTGTAGAGACGGAGGGCGGGTTCGTTGTCGGCATAGACGGTCAATTCGACCCGCTTCAGGGCGCGCCAGTTGTCGGCTACGTCAAGCAGCGCGCCAAGTATGGCGGAGCCGATACCTTTGCCGACAAAGGCATCGTCAAGGCCGATATTGATCTCGCCGATATGCGAACGGCGCGGCGAACCCTGCACGACCAGGCTGCCATGGCCGACGACCTTGCCGTCCAGCTCGGCAACGATCCAGGTGGTTTCCTGGCCGGACTTGGCGATACGCCGCGCCACCTGCTCCACCATCTCGAAAGGCATCCTGAGCGTGCCCCAGCGGAAGCCCGGCATGTTGAAGATAGCGCAAAGCGCCTCCGCATCGCTTGGCCGGACGGACCGGAGCTGCGGCTGGATTTTCTCGGAGGGTGGCGAGGTCGTGCTGGTCATGGCGTTCCCGGCGAAGGCAATCGGCCCGGTACGATGCACCGGACGTCACCTGAAAATCCAGCCGTCTCTGCAACCTATGATGCCGATTGCGAGCTAAAATACCGGGAGGCGGCGTAGAGTTTGAAGACGCCGCTGATGCCGATCCAGCCGAAAAGGACGAGCCAGCACAATGTCCCGGTCGCTGTCCAGTCGATCCGGTGCACCGCAGCGTCGGTGATGGCGACGCCGAGGATGGCAAGCAGGCCAACCAGAAACTGCGCCAAGCCGAGCACCAGCAGTTCCTCGCGCGGCGCGCTTCTCCAGACCAGATATATACCGCCCGCACCGGCGAGGAAGACGGCGCTGTAGACCTGAGCGTGGAAGGCATCGATCGGCCATGGCCAGATGCCACTGAATGTCAGGGGAAACAGCAACAGGCCGACGCCATAGAGCCCAAGGATCGCGGATTCCGCCGGCATGTAGCCGCGCCATGCGGGATTTAAGGTCACGCCTTTTGCAGAAGGACGGGCCCTGGCCCGCCACAGGAACAGCCCGGATACCGCGACCGAAGCAAGATAGACCAAAAACCACAGCCAGGGCGCTTTGCGCTCGAAGTTGAAATAACCGAGATTGATGAACGAAGCCACCGACACGATGACGGTGAAGATGAAGGCCATGACGAGCACGAGCCTGCCGGGCGACCAGCGATTCCAGACCAGCAGCGCCGCCATCACGACCATTTCGGCGGTGTAGAAGCCACCGAGGAAGCGCGCATTGAACGGCGTGACGGCCCAAGGCCAGCCCGGTTTGACCAGAACAGGCACGAAAAACAGGCCGGCGCCTACGATCAGGACGATGATGACCACCGCAGAGAAAAGGCGCAGGGCCGCGGGAAATGGCGGGTTGTTGGATGTCGGCATGGGAGAAAATCCCAAAGATGAATGCTCCATGGACCATCATAGTGCTGCTTGCGGCCGGTGAAAATCCGCCGAATGGAAATTGGACGGTCACCAGGCTTATCCATTCGAATGGCCGTACGATCTGTTTCGAAGTAAGATGGAGCACTCGGACCAAAGACCGGTCCGGTCAACCCGCCTCGGGGCGCATTTTCCGGAACCTGCACGATGAACGAAGCTCAGGATCTGTTCTCGCTTCTGCGACAATCGGCCGATGTCGATCCACAGGCGATCGACGCGATCAAGCGAACCATCGCGGAGGGCGAGGACCGCGAACTTTGCCGCATCAATGCGCCAGCCTTCGCCAGCAAGCATGGCCTCGACGAGGAGCGCGCCATAAGCGCCTTTCTCCATGCGGCGCGGGTGGGCATCTTCGACATTTCCTGGAATGTTCTGTGCCCCGGCTGTGGCGGCGTGCTCGACACCAACGCCACGCTGAAAACCCTGCAGAAGGACGAATACACCTGCGCGCTGTGCTCCGAGGGCTATTCGCCCACCCTCGACGAGATGGTCGAGGTGACATTCACCGTCAGTCCCCGGGTGCGCAGGATTGCCGCCCACAATCCACACGAATTGCCGGTGGCGGAATATTTCCGCCAGATCTACTGGGCGTCCGGCGTCGATCTGCCGGAAGAGGATTTCGCGGAAAAGATGGAAGCGTTCTCGCTGGAGGATATCGAGCTTGCGCCCGGTGAAAAGGCGGTTCTGCCCATACAGCTTCCGTCCGAATTCATCATCGTCTTCGAGCCGGTCACCCATTCAGCGCAGTTCATCGACGGGAAGGGCGAACCAACAAAGGAGCGCCGGAGCCTCTCTTTGGCCTTCGACCGCGACCATGTCCAGAACCAGACGCTGGAGATGCAACCCGGCCCGTTGCGCATTTCGCTGGAAAACAGGACCGACACCCGCGTGCTGCCGACGGTCTTCATAGCCGGCCAGGCATTGCATGATTTCCTGGGAAAACGCCGGCCCTTCCTGACCGCCAAGCGCCTGCTCACCAACCAGACATTCCGCGATCTCTATCGCACGGATACACTCGACATTAACCAGCGCCTGAAGATCACCAGCCTGACGTTCCTGTTCACCGACCTGCGCGGATCGACCGAGCTTTACGAGCGGGTGGGCGACCTTTCAGCCTTCGATCTCGTGCGCGTGCATTTCCAGGTTCTGCACGAGATCGTCGCAGCGGAGGCAGGCGCGGTAGTGAAGACGATCGGTGATGCGGTGATGGCGACCTTCGTGACGCCTGATCGTGCGATTGCTGCCGCCCTCAGGATGCGCGATGCCATGCGTACGCTCAACGACAAGAGCGGGCGCGAGGATCTGCTGCTCAAGATCGGAGTCCACGCCGGCCCCTGCATTGCTGTGTCTATGAACGACCGACAGGACTATTTCGGCCAGACGGTCAACATTGCTTCGCGGGTCCAGAACCTTGCCAACGCACAGGCGATCTTCGCCACTCGGGCGGTGGTCGACGACAATCTCACCGCCGATCTGTTGCACAGGAAGGCGCTGACGCCCGTGCCCCACGAGGTCTCGCTGCGCGGCATTGAGCGGGAGATAGCAGTATATACGATCCCCTGAAGGCTTGGCCCCTGAAGATTTGGATCGTCTCGGCCCCTCACACGCGCCTACAGATAAAATAACGATCGGCGGGCACCGAAGGCGGCGGCGGGAGGCGTTGCAACTGCGGATGATCTAACGGCATGCCGCTGACCGCGATGCCGCCGACGCGAAGCAGGCGCGCGGTCAGATCGGGAAGCCAGGTAAGGGTCACTGCATCGCGATCTTCATAGCCAGTGCCGATGTCGGCATGAACAAGAGCGGCGTCGATGCCAATGAACCTGCTCGCGGTCTCGCGTATTTCGCCGAGCACGAGATTTTCCGCTTCGGGAATTGAGTTGGCGTGTGCGGCAAGTGCGCGGTCGAACGCTACGATCCGGCGTCCGGGCAGGCGCTCGCGCAGATGGTGGAACGTCCGGCCATTGCCGAGGCCGAGCTCGAGCACAGGCCCCTCCATTTTCGCCACCTCGGCGCAGACATGATCGAGTATGTCGCGCTGTGCGGTCATCCTCCGGATGAAACTGTCGAGGCGACTCATGTGCGATTGTATGTCCTGAACCAGTCCACGAAATCAACTGCCCCCGACCAGAGCGTTTCGCGGCTGAAACCCGACGCCGACGTGTTAAACCCAGATCGAGTCTTGCCGAGGCGAACGATGAACATTGCAACAAGCGAACAGGCCGCTGACAAGGACCATACCGGGTCGAGTCGGCGGCACGGCGCGCGGCGGAATAGCGATCTCACTTGTAGGGGTCTGCGGCGTCCCGCAAGCCGTCGCCGAGGAAGTTGAACGCCAAGATGACGAGAATGACGGGGAGCATCGGCAAAAGCAGCCATGGATAGAACGCGATGACGCTGACGCTGCGCGCCTCGGTGAGCAGGATGCCCCAGCTGGTTATCGGCGCCCTCAGGCCGAGCCCGAGGAAGCTCAGCGCCGTCTCGCCCAGGATCATGCCGGGTATGGAGATCGTCGCCGTCGCGATCAGATGCGACATGAAGCCGGGAATGAGATGCCGCCCGATGATGCGGCTGCTTCTGGCGCCCATCAATTGCGCGGCCAGAACGTAATCCTCCTCGCGCAAGGCTAGAAGCTTTGAACGCACGGCCCGCGCCAGTCCGGTCCAGTCGAGCAGCCCGAGGATGACGGTGATGCCGAAATAGATCAGGATCGGACTCCAGGTTATCGGCATGATCGCCGCCAGTGCCAGCCATAGCGGAATGCTGGGGATCGATTGCAGAACTTCGATTATCCGTTGAACGATCAGGTCGAAGATACCGCCGTGATAGCCGGCCAGTCCGCCGATGACAATGCCGAGCAGGAAGCTGAAACTGATGCCGACGAGGCCGATTGTCAGTGAAATGCGTGCACCATAGATGATGCGCGAGAGCACATCGCGCCCCAGCCTGTCAGTGCCCGCCAGAAAGAGCTGGCCGTTTTCGGCAGGACAGACAAAATGCCTGTCACCTTCGATCAGGCCCCAGAACCGGTAACTGTCGCCCTTGCAGAAGAAACGGATCCGCTGAACATCATCCTGTTTCTCGATGTAGTTCCGCTTGAGCGTGTCCATATCCAGCGTCATCTGACGGCCATAGACGAACGGCCCGACGAACTGGCCGTTGTGGAACAGGTGCACCCGCTGCGGCGGTGAATAGATGTAGTCCATGTTGCGCGTGTGCAGATTGTAGGGCGCCAGGAACTCGCAGATCAGTATCCCGAAATAAAGCGCCGCCAGGAATATGCCGGATATGACGGCAAGCCGGTGCTTCCGGAATTTCCACCACATCAGCCGCAACTGCGACGCCTGAAAGACCTTCGACTGCTCCGGCGTCATCACCTCGACCGACTGCAGGTCAAAGGGCGCGATGGAAACGTAGTGTTGCAGTGGGGCACCCGGAGCGGGCAGCGGCGATTGCGTGTTCATTTGGTGCTGCCGCCTTGCAAACGAATTCGCGGATCAAGTAGCGCCAGCGCCAGGTCGGAAATCAGGACGCCGATGACCGTCAGGAAGGCGAGGAACATCAGGAACGACCCTGCCAGATACATGTCCTGGCTTTGGAGCGCCTTGATCAGCATCGGCCCGGTCGTTTCCAAAGACAGCACGATCGCCGTGATTTCGGCGCCGGAGATGATGGCCGGCAGGATAGAGCCGATGTCTGAAATGAAGAAATTGAGCGCCATGCGCAGCGGATATTTGACCAGCGCCCTGAAGGGATGAAGGCCTTTGGCGCGCGCGGTCACGACATATTGCTTATGTAGCTCATCGAGCAGATTGGCGCGCAGCCGCCGGATCATACTTGCCGTGCCCCCGGTGCCGATGATCAAGACCGGGATCCAGAGATGGGCGAGGATCGACTTCGCCTTGGCCCAACTCATCGGCTCGCCGAGATATTGCTGGTCCATGAGATGGCCGATGGACGTGCCGAACCAGATGTTGGCGAAATACATCAGGATCAGCGCCAGCATGAAGTTCGGAATGGCTAGGCCGAGAAGGCCGAACAAAGTCAGGCCGTAGTCGCCCCAGCTGTATTGATGCGTGGCGGAGTACATGCCGATCGGAAAGGCTATGAGCCAGGTAAAGATGATCGTGACGAAGGAAACCAGCACGGTCAGCCACATTCGGTCCCCGACGACGTCGCGAACCGGCAGCTCATATTCGAAGGAATAGCCGAAATCGCCGTGCAGCATCCCGCCGACCCAGTAGAAGTAGCGAATGACCGGTGGCTGGTCGAAACCATATTCCTTGCGCATCATCTCGATGCGATCGGAATCCACCGCTTCGCCCTGAGCCCGAAGCTCGGCAACATAGCTGTCGAAATAGTCGCCTGGTGGAAGTTCGATGATCGTGAACACCAGTGCCGATATGACCAGCAGCGTTGGAACCATCACGGCGATGCGCCAGACAAAATATCGAAGCACGCTCAGGACTCTCCAAGCCAGAATGTATCCGGCATGTAGACACCGAAATAGGCGGTCGGGTCGTAGCCGTAGAGCGCCTTGTCAGGCAGATTGCGCAGCCGCGAGGACGCCAGAATCGGCTGATGCGTTCCGTTCACCGTGCCGATCGAAAACACCTGATCGGTATAGATCGACAGCATTGAATTCCAGATTTCGGCGCGCTCCGTGGCTTCGGTCGATGCGTTCCAGCGCTTGAGTAAAGCCATCAACTCGACCACAGGCGGAAGATCGGGCGCTTCACCGACCTTGCCATGAGACAAGTAGTGAGCACCCCAGAGCGGCCATTGCAGCTGGTCGTCGACGGTGGGGGCCAGTTGGTACGGGTTCATGTCGGCGGTCGGTACGCCATTGTCGATGCCCGACCACATCGACATCACGATCTGGCCACCAAGCGCGCGGCTGCGGAAGATGTCGCGCTGCGAAGTCCGGATGAACAGGGCGATGCCGATCTTGCGCCAGTGATCGGTGATGAGCTCGAGCGCGTCGGTTTCCAGCGTGCTTTCGCCGGCCGTTTCCACTACGAGCTGCGCCGGGCGTCCGTCGGGAAGTATCCGCAGGCCGTCATCGTCACGCGCCTGAAGCCCGACCTCGTCGAGCAGGGCATTGGCCTGGTCGGGATCATGGGCGACCCAGGCTTTCGCGAATTCCGGCCGGTAGAGCGGGCTCTCCGGCAGGACCGTATCGGCACTTTCCTGCGCCAATCCGTAGAACACAGCCAAATTGATCTCGCGCCTGTCCACAGCGAGCGAAAGTGCGCGGCGCACTCGCACGTCACGAAAAAGGCCACGCCACACCTGGTCGGCACAATTCAGATTGGGCAGCAGCGCCAGCCGCGAACCCTGTGTGCGTTTCCAGAGATGCATCTTCACAGGGTAGCGCTTCTCCGCGTCTTTCAGGAAGGAGTAATCGCTGAAGTCAATTCCCATACATTGCAGGTCGCTCTCGCCCGCACCGGTCTTGGCGGAGATGATCGCCGACGAGCTGACATTCATGACGATCCGGTCAACATAGGGCAGTTGCCGGCCATTCTCGTCTATTCGATGAAAGAACGGGTTGCGCTCGAAGACGAATTGCTCGGCCGGCGGCTTGGTCCGGTTCTGCCAGGGATCGAGCGTCGGCAGTTCCGGGTTCTCCGGGCGATACTGCCGCGACATGCGGA
Organism: Mesorhizobium sp. M1217; assembly: GCF_040318275.1. Taxonomy (NCBI): domain Bacteria; kingdom Pseudomonadati; phylum Pseudomonadota; class Alphaproteobacteria; order Hyphomicrobiales; family Phyllobacteriaceae; genus Mesorhizobium; species Mesorhizobium sp. M1217. Next base: position 60,745 of record NZ_JAMYMA010000009.1, read on the forward strand.
TATGCAGGAGCGTCCATTTCTGGGCCCGGTTCTCCTTCATTAGGCCGGCGAGCCGGAATGGATCCTGGTATTTCTTGTGGAACTGCTTGAGATAGGCGGCTGGCAGAACAAGCGATATCGGCGAAGCAGCGGCGAGCTTGGGCAGGAAGTCGGGATTGGGCGCATCCCAACTATAGCGGACCGTCGACGGATCGACGATCTCGAAGCGTGGCGGCTTGCCATCCGCCAGCAGGGCCGGGGCGAGCCCGCCTTGCGAAAGCTCATCGTTCAGCCAGACATCTTCCCAGCAATAGCGAAAATCCTCCGGCGTCAGCAGGCTACCGTCAGACCATTTATGTCCTTCCCGTATCTTGAAAGTGAAGACACGATCATCCGCTACATCGAAACTTTCGAGAATGTCGGCTTGCAAGTTAAGCTTTTCGTCATAGCCGACCAGGCGAGCGTACCCGTAGATCGTCATCATCCGGATATCTTTCTGGCTGCCGATGATCGTGCGCAGCGTGCCGCCATACTGGCCGGGCTGCCGACCCATCGCAGCGAGATTCAATGCGCGCGGGCGCTTGGGCAGGCGTTCGGCGAGGGCCGGCAGCGCCCTGGCCTTCAGCTGCGGCTGAAGAAATTCCGGCTCCAGATCGCCGGCGCGCAACGTGCCCGGCAGAAATGCCGAAGCCATGAGCCCAAGGACGGTGCGCCGGCTGATCAATGGCGTAGCTCGCTGACATCGGCCGAACGTCGGGCCAGCACGAGGTGGCCGCCGCCAAGATCGAGCGGCAACAGCATATCCTCGTCGCCCTCGTCGCGGAATTGCGGTCCCCATGCGCTGGTGTCGGAAGCGCCGCTGAGCTTCAGCGTCTTGAAATCCATCGGCCTGTCGAGATCGGGGAAAGGTACTGCGGCGACCAGTGAGCGCGTGTAGGGGTGGATAGGTTTCCTAAGCAGAATTTCGCGCGGCGCGAGCTCGACGATACGCCCGCCGCACATCACCGCGATGCGGTCTGCCATGTAGTCCACCACCGCCAGGTTGTGGGATATGAACAGGTAGGTCAGGCCCAGTTCCTTCTGCAGGTCCTTCAGAAGGTTCAGAATCTGCGCCTGGACAGAGACATCGAGTGCCGAAACCGGCTCGTCGCAGATCAGGAGTTCAGGTCCCAGCGCCAACGCGCGCGCGATGCCGATACGCTGACGCTGCCCGCCGGAGAAACTGTGCGGATAACGCTTTATGAAGCGCGGATCGAGCCCGATTGCCTGCATCAGGCTCTTGACCGTGGCGAGTCGGGACGCGGCATTGCCACGTTGATGGATTTCCAGCGGCTCGCTCAAGATGTTCTCCACCGTCATGCGAGGTGAAAGCGACGAAACCGGGTCCTGGAAGACCATCTGGATTTTCGCGCGCAGCAGGCGCAGGGCGTCTCCCTCGGCTTCCAAGACGTCGATCGGACCATCGCGGCCGTTGAAGATCACAGAGCCGCCGCTAGGGGTGACAGCCCGCATGAGGATCTTGCTGACCGTGGTTTTGCCGGAGCCGCTTTCGCCGACAAGACCCAGGCACTCACCCCGCCTGATATCGAAGCTCACGCCGTCCACGGCGCGAACAGGGGTTTGATGATCTCCGCCGAACCATCCGGACTTGCGGATCGTGAAGGTCTTTGTCAGATCGCTGACCGACAGCAGGATGTCGTCCGGCCCCTTCGATGCCAGCGCCGTCTGCTTGCCGAGCAGGTTCCCGACATTCACCGGCACCTCGCGGAGCGCCTTTAGCCTTTCGCCAGGCTTCAGGTCGAAATGCGGAACGGCTGCCATCAGGCCCTTCAGGTAAGGGTGACCTGGCCGGCGGAATATCGCCTCCACAGGTCCCGCTTCCATGATCTCGCCATGGTACATGACCACCACCTCGTCGGCGACATTGGCGACCACGCCAAGGTCGTGCGTGATCAGCAGCATCGCCATGTTCAGCTTCGTCTGAAGCTCGCGCAGCAATTGCAGGATTTGCGCCTGGATGGTGACGTCCAACGCCGTCGTCGGCTCGTCGGCGATCAACAGGGCGGGCCGGCAGATAAGCGCCATGGCGATCATTGCGCGTTGACGCAATCCTCCCGAAAGTTCAAAGGGATACATGTCATAGGCGCGCTTGGGGTTGGGAAAGCCGACAAGGCCGAGCATTTCCTTGGTCAGCGCCTTGCGCTCCACCCGAGCCATGGGCGTATGAATCTGCAGGGATTCGCTGACCTGATTGCCAATCGTGTGCAACGGCGACAGCGATGTCATCGGCTCCTGAAAGATCTTGCCGATGCGGCTGCCTCTCAACGCCCGGATTTCGGGTCCGTCACGCGGCATTTGCAGGATATCCTGCGTCGTGCCGGGCTTTTCAGGATCGGAAAACAGGATACGGCCGCGGACATGGGCTGTGTTCGGCAAAATGCCCATAACTGCCTGGCTGAGAACCGATTTTCCGGAACCGGACTCGCCCACAAGCGCGGTAACCTTGCCGGGCAGGACGCGAAGATTTGCACGCCTGACGGCATGCAACGGTCCCCCTATAATGGCAAAAGAGATGCCAACATCCTCGATCCGCAGCAGATCAACGCTCGAATTCATTCTCACACCAGCCCCACTCTGGCGGCCTGCCGGTCGGCAGGCCCAGAAAAGCGAGACTAGCGCATTGCCAGCCTAGAGCAACTTGGATTCGAAACGGTCGCCAGTTCCCCGGCGGAACCGGCGACCGGACTGCATACCAAAGGCGTTCGCATCAGATCGTGACGGTTACTGGAGCTTCCTCGGGTCGCCCGCCGACAGCCGCGCGGCATCGCGATGAAGCAGCATGACCTGCTCGGCGTCCGATATTCGGTCGTAAATCGGCTCCAGCGCACCGTCTTCATCGAGTGCAAGAGCACCCGACAAATCGGGTGAAAGCACCGTCAGCTTCTGCTTGATGCCCGCCAGTTCCTCCTTGCCGAGCGTCAGCCAGTTGTTGGCGCTGCAATAGCCGGCGAAATCTTCGCTGGCGAGAACGCTGTGCGAATATTTCTTGGTCAGGGTCTGAAGGCGCTGGACCTCGTTTACAGCCGAGCCAAAGACAGAGAATGTGAGCCGGTCGGAAAGCCCGACATTGCCGAACATCACATTGCCGACATGCAGGCCGATACCGAATTTAATGTCGCCCAACCGCTGCTCCTTTCTGCGCAGATTGAGATCCATCATGCGCCCGGTGGCCTTGTGCGCTGCCGCAAGGGCAGCCCGGCAGGCGATCTCGGACTGCGCACGGTGCCTTTCGCAAGGGTAGACGGCAATGAAGCCATCCCCCAGGAAACTCATGATCTGCCCGCCTCTGCGATTGAAAGGTGCAGCAATGGCATCGAAAAACTGATTCAGCGTATCGATATAGATTTCGCGGCCGGAGGTTTCGGCAAGCCTTGTCGACCCGCGCATATCGGCCATGACCAGTGCAGCCCGGATTGTGTCGCCCTCGCCGCGCTTGATCTGGCCGTCCAGCACCCGCCTGCCGGCGTCGCCGCCGAGATAAGTGGTCATCATGTTGTCGGCGAGCTTGGTGAGCACCGCCATCTTGGTTGCGATAGCGAGATGGTTCTGGATCCGCAGCAGCGCCGAAATCATGTTGTCACTGAAGCCTGCAGCACTGTCGGTGGACCAAGACCCGATCATGCCCTGACTGGTGTTGCCGCTGAAGGGATGGACGAAAGCCATGTAATCGGTGACGCCCATAAGCTTGAGGTCATCGAAAACAGGAAATTCAGACGGCACCGACGGGTCGAGCCGGCGCCGCAGATGGTCGAGTTTGTGGCTGAGCAGATGGTAGTATGGGCTGGTCAGGAATCTGTCGGAAGGAACGCCGTCGTCATGACGGAAGCCTTCTACTTCCAAGCCCTGGCCGCGAAGCCAGGTGAAGCCAAGCGCGTCATAAAGCGGATGAAGCATCGAAAAGCTCAAATGCACCCGCCTCAGCGGCAGGCCGGCAGCAGCCAGCCGTTCACAAAAGCCCTTTACCAATGTTTCCAGGTCGTCGCCCGCCAGCGCCGATTGGGTCAGCCAATCGGCAACCTTATCCATGAGAATGGCAGAAATTTCTGCTTGCGCTGTGCTCATGCTATCTCGAAATCTCCTTGATCCGCCACAAATTCGCCGGCTCGGACGCCGTCAGGCCTTCACCACCGTCTCTCGGGTTAGCCCGAGGCGGCCAAAAACATTGCGTGTGTCGACGATCAGAAGAGCGTGATCCGCGATCGCCTGATAGTCAATCGCGTCGTGGTCGGTTGCAACGACGACAGCATCGAAATCCTTCAAGGCCGCCTCGGTCAATTCGACCGAGCGACGCCCCTTGATCGCCATATGCTCCCGTGTGGTCGGGATCTCCGTAACATGCGGATCGTGGAATTCCGCCTTGCCGCCCCATTCCTCGATGAGTTCAATGAGCCGCAATGAGGGGCTTTCGCGGATGTCGGGCACATTCTTCTTATAGGCGAGCCCGATGATGAGAATGCGCGAGCGGCTGAGCGCCTTGCCGCAGCGCCGGTCCAGCGCCTTCGCCAGTTCATCGACCACATGACGCGGCATCGCCGTGTTGATCTCTGCCGCCAGCTCGATGAAGCGGGTCGGCAGTTCATATTCGCGCGCCTTCCACGTCAGGTAGAAGGGATCGATCGGAACGCAGTGGCCGCCAAGTCCGGGGCCGGGATAGAAAGGCATGTAGCCGAAGGGCTTGCTCTTTGCCGCCTCGATCACCTCCCAGATGTCTATGCCCATCGCACCGAGCACGACCTTCAACTCGTTGACCAGGGCTATGTTGACCGAGCGGAAGATGTTTTCCGTCAGCTTGACCGCCTCGGCGGTCGCCGTGGTGGAAACCGGAACAACGGTCTTGACCACGCCCTGGTAGAAAGCCTGAACGAGTGTCGCCGCTTCAATGCCGTCGCCTGCCACGATCTTGGGGATCGTCGCGACTTCAAAGCTTCGGTTGCCGGGATCCTCGCGTTCGGGCGAGAAGCCGAGGAAGAAATCTATCTTCGACCGCAAGCCGGTTTCTTCCAGTATGGGCTTGATCACGTCGTCGGTGGTGCCGGGATAGGTGGTCGATTCCAGCACGATCAGTTGGCCGAGACGCAGATGCTTCGCGATGGTGCCTGCCGTGTTCCTGACAAAGGAGAGGTCCGGCTCACGGTTTTTCGTCAGCGGTGTCGGAACGCAGATGATGATGACATCGCAGACGGCCAGTTCAGCAAAATCCGCAGTGGCGCGGAACCGTCCGCTCGCCACCTGGCCGGCAAGGGCTGTCGACGTCACCGCCTCGATATAGGATTGGCCGTTGTTCAGGCTCTCGACCTTCTGGGCTTCGACGTCGAAGCCGGAAACCGGGAAGCCGGCGCGTGCGATCGCAACCGCCAGCGGCAGCCCGACATACCCCAGTCCGATCACGCCGACTTGCGCGGCGCGCGTCGAAATCCGGTTCAGAAGACGGTCATATGTCGATCGTGAGGCGTCCAAAAATCTGCTTTCCCTTAATTCGGACAGACCCGTCCGCTTCCATGGCGAGGCTCACTTGGTCCCAAGAACCCCGAGGCATATTGCGGAAAATCGATGTCCGCAAGCTGTCAGACCGGCACCTTCGCCTTCAGGCTTGCTGCAGCCATCGCATAGCCGCCGGCGGCGCCATCGATGAAATGAACGTGATCGCGCTGCAGCGGCGAGGCGACGAGGCATGTCATCAAGGCCGATTTCTGGCGGTGCAGGCCATAGTTGCAGATGCCCGCCTCTTCCGCCTGTTTCAGCCGGTTCTCGATCCGTTGCAACACATCCGCGTCAACGTCGATGGTCATCTTCAAGCCGTCGTCGAACTTTCGGAAATCCGAATTGCTGGCCACGTCGCGTTTGTAGATCTTCGGATCGAATCTGCCGATCGTCCAGCCATATCTATCGGTGACGGCCGTAAGCGTCATCAGGAACACTATCCACAGCTTCGACAGCCACCGCCGTCCTGCCGGCGCCGTGGCGCGCGCCTCGATATCGAGGCCGGCGGGCAGCAAACTGTAGCCCGGCCCGTTCACCGGCACCGGGTGGCCATCGCGTTCCTGCCTGCCGGCAAGGGCGATGATGTCGGAGACCAGAAACTGAAAATCGCGCACGTCGCGCGACGCCCCCGGTATGGCTATGATCGAGACGATTTCGCCGTGCCGGGCTTCGATCGGGTTCCAGCGGCAGGAGAGGCCGGTCAGATCCGGCCGCGCACCGGCCGGCGCAGGATCGATGCGGTAGCGCCCCGCTTTCATCTCGGCTTCCGCCCAACTGCCGCCACCGCCGGCGAACATGGCATAGAAGACCGCTTCGGAGGCCTGGAACCTCGCCACGCGAACGTCGAGGCCTTGCGCTCTTATATCCTTTATCGGCACGATTGCGGCACGCAAGGTCAGGTCCAGTTCGTCCGCCACCCATCTCTGGACAGCCGCCAGCGCGTTGCGGGTGATCTCCAGCGCCGAGCCGGGAAATGCCACGAGCGCGCCGTCGCCGCCGAAGACAAAGGGAAGATCTTGCCGACCCAGCGCATTGAGGAGCGCCGAAATGACGCTGGCACCGGCCATATTGACGGTTTTATAGCGCCCAGCCCCGATCGCCTTGGTCGAGCCGACGATGTCGGCGGTGGCCAGCGCCCAGCCATCGGGGAGAGGCCGATAGTTATTGATATCGGCAACGCTTTCGAACTTTGCGAAGACCGGCAGGGAAGCGACAAACGGATCGGACGCGGCAGCTGTTTCCATGAGCATCAGATAGCACATTCCACTGCTTGAAGGTGAAGTCGATCATGCTTCGAAATTGACTTGCGCAGGCTTTCCGATGATAGGGTCCGGCGATGCGAATTGCCTTCTACGCGCCGCTGAAGTCGCCCAATCATCCCGTTGCCTCCGGCGACCGCCAGATGGCACGGATGCTGGTCAAGGCGCTGGAGCATGGAGGGCATAGCGTCGAACTAGCATCCGAATTACGCTTCTATCTACGCGAACCGGATTCGAAAAGTTTCGACGCGCTCAAGATCGAGGCCCGGGAGGAAGCCGCGCGGCTGGCAAGGCTTTGGGATCGTGACGGCAAGCCCGGTCTGTGGTTCACCTATCATCCCTATTACAAGGCGCCCGACCTGATCGGGCCCGAGCTGGCGTTGGCCTTTGGTGTCCCCTATGTGACAGCGGAAGCCTCCTATTCGAGGCGGCGCAACACCGGTTTGTGGGCCGATACGCAAGCGTTGGTGGCGCGAGCCGTCGAACAGGCAGCGCTGAACATCTGCTTCACGCAAAGGGATCGTCAGGGACTGGCAGATGCGATTCCCGACGCCGCTTTCGGCATGCTTTCGCCCTTCATCGACACATCGGTATTCCGGGAAACGCCGGCACGGAGTTGTCCGACGCGCCTCGTCACCGTCGCCATGATGCGCCCGGGCGACAAAGTCGAAAGCTATCGCATGCTGGCGCAAGCGCTCGGTCCGATCGGCCACCTGCCCTGGACCATGTCGGTCGTCGGGGATGGGCCTGCCCGTGACGAGGTCAAAGCGCAATTCGCCGGCTTGCCCGCCGACCGTATCGAATGGCTTGGCGCGATTGAGCCAGCCGCCGTGCCGGATGTCCTCTACAGTGGGGGAATTTACGTCTGGCCGGGTTGCGGCGAGGCCTATGGCGTTGCCTATCTTGAAGCACAGGCCGCCGGCCTTCCGGTGGTGGCTCAGGACATCGCCGGCGTGCCGGAGGTCGTGCGGGATGGCCAGACCGGGTTTCTCACCCCGCCGGGCGATGTGGCGGCGTTCGCTTCTGCCATTGAAAGGCTTCTGGCCCGTAACGACGAAAGAACCATCATGGCCGCGGAAGCCAGACGTTTCATCCTCGAAGAACGTTCCCTCGGTGCTGCAGTGGCGCGGCTGGCCGAACTCCTTGCGAAGATCCCGGTTTCATGACATCCGATCAGATCTGGCAGCCCTTGGTGGAAGAACTGGCGTGCCGGCAACGGGCAGATCGCAAGGCAGAGTTTTGGCTGCGCGACGATGACGCCGTGGATCCGACGCCTGCGCTTGATCGGCTGCTCGACCTCACCGGTGAATTCGCGGTTCCGGTGACTCTGGCCGTCATTCCGGCCCTGACTGATGAGAAGCTTGTCGTCCGGCTTGACGAGGCGCCGCATGCCACGGTCGCCATCCATGGCTGGGCGCACCGAAATCATGCGCCCGAGGACCAGAAAAAGCAGGAGCTCGGCGCGCATCGGCCACGCGAGGCGGTGCTCAATGATCTGGCTCGCGGGCTGTCGCACGTAACCGGCCTGCACGGCGCACGTACCGTTCCGATGCTGGTGCCACCTTGGAACAGGATCGACGCCGGCCTGGTATCCGACCTTGGATCGATAGGATTTGCGGCATTGTCGGTCTATGGGCCGCCGAGGCGTGCTTCACTGGCGGTCATCAACAGCAATGTCGACATCATGGATTGGCATGGCACGCGCGGCTGCCGCGATCACGGCCTATTGGTTCAGGCTATCATCGCGCAATTGCAGCATGCATTCGATGGCGGCGAACCGGTCGGTCTGCTCACCCACCATCTCGTACACGATGAATCGGCCTGGCTTTTCCTCGAACGGCTGTTCGCCGTCACCGCACGGACTGAAGCCTGCGCATGGCTTCCGATCAGGACATTGATCGGGCGCAGCGCCGGTAGAGCAATTCCAGGAAAAGTGTGAACGATTTTCCGTCTGGAATTGCGTCAAAACAAAGAGATAGAGCGCTTCGCCGCTTCTGTGAAACGGTGAAGCGCTCTAGAGGAAAATAGCTCAGCGCTTTTTGCGCAATGAGACTGGAAGTTTGAGCGTCTGGCCATCCCGCGCGGCAAAAGCGCCGGTAAACCTGTCCTTGGCCAGTTTCTCGATCTTGTCCAGTTCCTTGTCGGTGCGTGTCGGATCGTGGTGAAACAGCGCAAGCCCCCGCGCACCGGCCGCCTCACAGAGCTTGACGCCCTGTTGCCATGTCGAGTGCCCGTAACCGCGGCGGCGTTCCATTTCCTCCTCGGTGTAGGTGCAATCGTAAATGACGAGGTCGGCATCTTCGATCAGGCCGAGCACCGTCTGATCGAGTTTGTCCGGCTCGTGCTCAGTGTCTGTGATCACCGCCACGACGCGGCCGCCCCATTCGACCCGGTAGCCTATGCAGCCGCCCGGATGGATAAGACTGCCGGTTCGGACCACCACCCCTTCGCGCGGGCGAAGCACGTCTCCGGATACAAAATCGCGATAGTCGAGGCTTGCCTTGCTGATCTCCAGTTTCACCGGAAACCACGGCGGCCGCATGAACTCATCGACCATCTGCCGGGTCGTCATGTGTCCTGCAAGATGCCCGGACCAAAGCGTAACCTTGGCGCCCCGGTCATAGATCGGCGCAAAGGACGGCAGCCCGATGATGTGATCGTAATGGCAATGGGTGAAAAGCAGGTCGAAATCGGTCACGCCCAACGCCTGAAGCGCCGCGCCGGCAGGCCGTAGGCCAGAGCCTGCGTCGAACAGAAGCGTATGCTTACCGCATCGCATCTCGACGCAGATTGAGTTGCCGCCATAGCGAGAGAATTCTGGCCCTGATACCGAAATGCTGCCGCGGACACCCCAAAACCTGACCAGGAAAACGTTGTCGTCCATGCTACCCCTTCGCCATCATATCCAAACAACTGCTGCTAGGCGAGACAGGCTTTCTCCGGGTGATCTTCTCAGCGAGAGGACAGTGCCGTCACGACGGCGAGGATCGAGCGCACGTCCTTCGTTATTTCGCGCTTCGTGCGTCGATCAGATCCGCGGTCGTATGGCTTAGGCGATCGGCAAGAACCCGCAATATCTCGATGGTCATTTCCGGGAACTCCCTCATAAGCCTCAGGAAATGATCCTTGCGGATTCTCAGGACTTCCAGCGGACTTGCCGCTCTGACGGTGGCAGTGCGGGAGCTGTTGCACAATATGGCGATCTCGCCAACGATCGAATTTGGCTCCAGTTCGGCAACTTTTATTGGTCCGCTGTCGGAATCGACAAGAATATCCGCCCTGCCTGAAAGGATGACATAGGCGGCGTCTCCCTCGTCGCCCTGCCGGAAAAGGATCTGGCCGGCGCTGTAGCTCACACGATCGGATGTGAACGCAAGCAGCTTGAGCTTTGTCGGCTCGATGGCAGAGAACAAGGGAACGCGTTGCAGCATTCCAACTTCATCCTTGAGCAGCATTGTCGCAAACCTTCCAAAATTCGCGTTTGCCAGACTAGAGCAACGGACGCCCAGATGGAATCAATTCTCTTTTCGAGACGGCGAGACAAACCACGCGAAAGGTGGCGAGCCCGATGTCGTGCACCGGCAGAATGATCCCATCTGAATGTCCGTTGCTCTATGACAACAGTTCCTTAAAGATACCGTTCCCTGCCAAAAGTGTCTCGTGTGTTCCGTCTTCCGCCAATTGACCCGAGTCGAAGACGATAACGCGATCGAACATCATCGCCATTGCCGGATTCGTCACGACCCACACAATTGCCGGCGAATGGCCGTCGCGCCTGGCTTCCTCGAGCACGTTTCGCAGCACCTTATCCTGCATGCGCTGGTCGAGCGCCGAAAGTGGCCGGTTGAGAATGAGAAAATCGGGACGCTTGAGCAGGGCCCGGGCAACATCGAGCTTCTGTCGCTGTCCACCGGTCAGCCGCCTGCCGCCGGAGCCGACGTTGAAGTCCAGGCCGACATCCAGAAGTTCGGCATAAAGCCCCAGTTCGTCAAGAATGTCATAGACGATGGAGCGTATGCGGTCCGGTGCGTCGGGATGGTTGTTGCCCACACGCCCGAACAGGACGTTATCCATGACGGTGGCCGCGGCAATGTATTTGGCAGGGTCATACCGTTCGACCGCATTTTGCAGTTCAGGCGGCAGGTTTTCATAGAACCGGCTGCGTGCAGCGACGATCTTGCTCATCAGCTCGTCGCTCAGCAGGCCGAAGCGATGCCGGGGCTCGATGTAGGCAAAGCTCAAGGTGACGATCATGGCGCGATCGTTCTCTGAAACCGCCTCGTGAGGACGGTTCTTGAGCCGTTGTAGCAAGGTTTCGTAGGCGGGTATCTCCTCGGCGCTCATGAAGGCGAGCTGCTGGAAGAACTGGTGATCGGGCGGCAGGTCGGCAAACAGCTCGATCGCCTGTTTGGCGATCTCCAAGCCCATTTCGTAGAGCGTGCGGTCGAGGCCGGCTTGCCTCAGCACAGAAGCAAAATAGGGATTGGCCGCCAAGGCCCTGTCGGCCAGTTCGGGGCCGGCGGCAGCGCCGAAGAGCAGGTTTTGGCCGATCGTTGCTTCCTTGTTGTAGGCGCCCGGTTCGAAAGGAACCACCAGTCCGCTCAGCCCCTCTTGTTCCAGCCGGGTTCGCAGCGCCGCACGCAGTTCAACGATCCGCCTGGCAAGCTCCGTGTGACGCGTGAGGTCGGCCGAAGAGCGCAAGCCGAGATCCAGAATGTCGCGCGACAGAACAACCGCGTCGAGCACCCGGCGCACGGCTTCAAAGAGGTCGTGCGGGCCGGTAGCCCCGGCGGAAGCATAGTTGATCCAGTCGCTGTGGATATCGAGATCCGGATTGCCCGACCGGCGCGCCTCGTGGATATTCCAGCGGTGCTGGTCTGCCGCGGCACCGTCATAAGGCACCGATGTCAGCGGCGCATGCTTCAACCCGTAGAGCAGGTTGTCGCGGAGGCTTGCCTGGAACAGGAAAACATCCGACGAGGCATAGGACATGCGCCGGCCGGTCACTGCCTCGGGCAGTTCAAGCAGGTCGTCGGTGCCCGAAGCGACCCTTCCGCTGTCCGGCCAGTTCAGCCGCGCGAAGGCTTCTGCAAGCGCCTCCGCTCCACCTGTTGCGGTACTGACCAGCGCCACCGTCTCACCCGGCTTGACCTGGAGGGAGATACGGTTGAGGAGCATTGCACCGCCATCGTCTGCTATAGACAGATTGATCGCCGATAGGGGATTGGTCATCGGATCAGGATCGTCGATCGTCAATGCCCCGATTTTCGGCGCGATGAGACCCTCGACGGTGAACTGTTCAACGACCTGTTGATATTTGACCTGGACATCCTGCCGATCCTGATCCCAGTCGATCAGTTCCTTCATCGGTCCGGGCAGGTCCTTGTAGGCGCCGATCACGGCCACGAGCTGGCCGACGTCCAGCCTCCCCTGGATGACCAGATACCCGCCGATCATATAGAACAGAAAGGGCGTGAGCTGCGCGAGAAAATTGTTGAGGAACTTCACCATGAATTTCCATTGGTAAAGATCGAAGCGGATCTTGAAGATGAGCCCGAGCCGGGCAGCTATGTCGGCGCGCTCGTAGTTTGATGTATCGTGGACGTGAACCGCGCCGATGCCGTCGACGATTTCGCCAACCCGGCCCGAAAGCGCGCGCGCCGTCAACTGCCGTTGGCGCCCGAGCACGATCAGCCGCCGCCGCATTCGCGGGATGAGCACGATCTGGATCACCACGATCACGACCGCTATCATTCCGAGCCAGACGTTCTGGATCATGATGAACAGCATGGCCGTCAGCGCCTGGCCGCCGAGCAGTACCGGCTGCAGGAAGGCGTCGCCGATGAAGCCGCCCAGTGGCTCCACCTCGTCCTTCACCATGGTCGCCACTTCGGCGGATTTCACCCGCTTGAAGTAAACCGGCGGAAAACGCAGCACACGGTCGACCAGATCGAAGCGGATACGCCGCAGCATGCGTTCGCCGAGGCGGCCCTTGTAGGTGTTGATGTAGAATTTGAACAGGCCGTTGATGACGACTAGCAAGAGGAACACAAGGCTCAGAGCAAACAGCGTCTCCTTGCGGTCGAGCTGAAAACCGGAGAAGAACTGGACCTCTCCAATGAACGGCAGGTTATAGTGTAGCCTCATGAATGGCTGGGTCGCGCCCGGTTGCTCGAAGCCCCTACCTTGGATCGGGCCGTTGACGATCAGCTTCGGCAGGTCGAAGGACATGAAATACGGAATCATCGAAAGCACGACGATCATCAATATCCAGAGCTGCTGCTTCTTGGTGTGCGTCCAGATATAGCGGGCTAGGCTGGGTTCCATATGCGACTGCGGACCCTTCAGTTGAAAGGATGCAGGATGTAAACGCACCTGCTGGCGAATGGCGTATCGGCAATTTCTTCGTCGCCAACGACAAAGTCGAAGCTGCAGTGCACGGATATTGTCCTGTGCTCAACGATGCAAGGAACCTGCGAGGCGGCGCGATCCAGTTCCGGCGCATGGTCGATGACAACGACATGGGCATTGTTGATCAGCGAAGAAGGCAGCTGGCCAGACGGTTCGCGGCTTCCGCAGGGCTTTGGCGAATAGCCGAGCAGCACGAGGCCGCAGCTGCGCGGCTGGTGGTGGCGGATGGACGCCGATGATCCGGACAGATGCAACAGGCTCTCTCCGGCACCGGGCAATAGCCAAGCGGCTTGCAGCATAATCACGTCCGCGGAATCAAACAGTCTTGCGGGAGGCAAGATTGCGTTGTGTCGCCCGAAATCCCAACATACAAGACAAATATGATGGATGTCACGCAACCACGCAATGCCGGTATGGACTGGCACGAGCAAGCCTTGGACCTCACGCGGGGAATTGCTGCTTATGTCAACTGCCCTCTCGTGGCAGGGCTGGCGCGCGTCGTCACCAAGCATCCGAAGGCCGATATCGCCAACGCCTTCAACCACAAGCAGGTCGCCTGCAAGATGTGGGCGCTCGACAGGCTGTTCGAAAGCTGCGGCGGCCGGTTCGGGCGCATATGGGTTCTGGGTGGATGGTACGGCGTATTGCCGGCAATGCTTTTTAACGACGCCCGCTTCGACATCGCGGCGGTCGATAGCATCGACATCGATCCCGAAGTCGCGCCGGTCGCCCGGACCCTCAACCGGGAAGCCGGCGACCGGTTCCGGGCGCTAACGGCAGATATGTACGCACTCGACTATGCGGCCGTCCGGCCCGACCTGATAGTCAATACGAGCTGCGAACACATAGCCGATCTGCGCGCCTGGCTTGCTCTGCTTCCGCGGGGCACGAATGTACTGCTGCAATCGAACGATTATTTCAGCGAGCCGACGCACATCAACTGCGTGGCTTCACTTGCAACCTTCGAAGCAATGGCGGCGCTACGGGAGGTGCGGTTCTCCGGCGAACTGCCGACAAAAAATTATACGCGCTTCATGCTGATTGGAACTGTTTAATGTATTTCGCCCAAAAGTGCGTAGCGGTTTTCGGACAACGACATGCATAAAACAGGACTTGAAGCGCGTCGCACGAAACTCACCAGACGCGACGTGCGTTAGTCCTACTGAGTCAGTAACGCAGTAGGACTAGGATCTATCGTCTGTTTGATCATGAGCTTTTCCGAAACCGGGCTCCACTTTTAGGGACCATGTTCGATACCGCTCGTGCAGGATCTGCGCGGAGCGACGCGCGCCTTCCAGATCGAGACGATGCGCGGATGGCGTCGGTCTCACAAGCGCCTGTTCGATCGCTTGCGCCAAACCTTCAGGCGTTAGGTCCTTTTCCATCAGCACCGTTGCAAGACCGAGTTCTTCGAGCATCAGGGCGCGAACCGTCTGTTCGGTTTCCCCGCCGGCTGCAAATGGAACGAGCAGGGAGCGACAACCCGCGCGCAGGACATCGCAGACCGTGTTGTAACCCGCCTGCGAGACTGACAGGCGGGCGCCTGTCAGCAGGCTGGCGAAATCCTCGCGGAACCGGAAGATGGACAGGCCCGGCGTGGCATCGCGTGCGATCGCGTCAAATTCGTCTTTCGGCAGGTTTGGGCCGGTGATCAAACACCATTTCCGAGCGTTGTTGGCATTCCGCGCCGCTGCGATGGTGGAGCTGACAAGGCTCTTTCCGGCAGCCCCGCCGCCAACCGACACCAGAACGTCGAAGCGCTCGGAGGCCGGGGGCGAGGGCGGCGCGGCAACGAGCCCTGTGTAGGTGACCTCGGCCCTGATCGTCCCAGCCAGCGGAAATGTCTTGTCGATGGTTGCGAAAGCCGGATCGCCGTGGACCATAACAAGGTCGAAATGCCTGTTGATGAGATCGACCGTTTCCTCGTTTCGGCCCGGCTTGACGCGCTCCTGAAGGATATCACGGACGGACGTCGCCAGCAGCGGTCTGGGCGACGTCGCGTCGATGGCCTCGATCAGCGGCAAGAGTTCGAAACGCATCTGTCGGCGTCCAAATGGAAACGCCTCGAGAATGACGATATCAGGCCTGCAATCCCGGAATGCCTGCAGCAGCATCTCTGAACGCCATTTCTTGAAATCATCGTCGATCGGGTTGCCCTCCAGGTCGACAAGTCCGGAAAATCCTTCATCACCGGAGGTGACAGGTGG
Organism: Mesorhizobium sp. M1217; assembly: GCF_040318275.1. NCBI lineage: Bacteria > Pseudomonadati > Pseudomonadota > Alphaproteobacteria > Hyphomicrobiales > Phyllobacteriaceae > Mesorhizobium > Mesorhizobium sp. M1217. The sequence goes on from NZ_JAMYMA010000009.1 coordinate 76,142, forward strand.
CAGGATTACAGATTTTACACCGAGTCCCGGAAACCCGGCGATCGGCGCTCCGCCGGTCACGACGGTCACGTCAAACCCGTCATCGACCAGAGCCGCCGCAATGCGGCTGGCGCGCGCAAGATGGCCGATGCCGAGCAGGTGCTGGACATAGAAGAAAGCGCGCAGCCGCTTCATTCGGCGGCCCGCCACTCCCGCTCGAACAGTTCCTTGAGCTGTCCAATGCTTGCCATATGATCGAAATTGCCGCGCACGCGCCGCTCTGCGGCGTCGCCGAGGCGGGCGCGCAGTACGGGATCACGGATCAGGCGCTCCAGCGCCTGTGCCAGGGCAATTGGGTTTTCCGTCGGAACCAGCAGCCCGGTTTCATCCGGCGATAAAAGCTCCGGCACGCCGGAAATATCGGTCGACACGCAGGCAAGCCGCTGGCTGGCCGCCTCCACCAGAACATTCGGCAGACCGTCACGATCGCCATTTGCGGTGATCCTGCAGGCCAGGGCGAAGATGTCGGCGCGGCGGTAGTGCTCAAGCACTTCCTCCTGCGCAAGCGCGCCTTTCCAAGAGACGCGACCATCCAGTCCGAGCTTTTGCGCCAGCGCCTTGAACCGCTCCAGTTCCTCGCCGCCGCCGATATGCTCGAAACGCCACGCCAAATCACCGGGCAACAGGGCAAGGGCCTGCAGCAACGTATCGTAACCTTTCTTTTCAACGGCGCGCCCGACACTCAGAACGACAACCGGTTCGTCCGGCGCCGAGCCGTCATGCTGCTTTCGCGCCTCGCCGAAACTGCCGAAGCGATCAAGGTCGAGCCCATGATAGCTCAGATGTATAGACGAGTTGCCGTTAGCGAGTTTTTTCAGACGGTCGAAGCCGGTTTTCGTGCAGGTGACCGTCCAGCGCGCCGAGGAAAGCTTGCCGGCCAGATCCCAGTCCGCCGAAGTCCAGATGTCCTTGGCGTGGGCCGAGCAGGTCCAGGGCAGGCCACGAAGCTGGCTGGCATAGCGCGTCACCGATGCCGGTGTGTGCGCGAAATGTGCATGCAGCCAGCCCGCGTCTTCCGGCCATTCGGCCGCCAGCACGAGCGCTTGCCCGAAGCGGCGCGCGCGATTGCGCGTAAAGTCGTGGGGGAGATCGGCAGCCAGCGATCCGAGCGTGCGCCAGAAGCACGGCCGCAGCAGATAGGCAAACAGCGAGCGAAGCACGCGCAGCGGCTCTTCATGCAGATATTCCGGCAGATAATGGACCGGCGCTTTGATCTCGTCATGCACGGGGTGGCGTTTTTCGTCGGTCGGCCGCCTGAGCGCGACGAGTATCAGGTCGAACCCTGCACGCTCCAGACCGAGCAATTCCTGCGCGATGAAGGTTTCGGACAGCCGCGGATAGCCCTTCAGAACCACGACGATCTTGGGATGTTGCAACTCAGGTCATTCCTTCAATGACCGAAAGGTGATGGCCGGCCCGCCGGTCGAGCAGTTCCGCGACGATTTCGGAAATATGAGGCAGCCCTTCCAGCGTCAGATGCGGATTGCTCTGTGATGGGTGGGGCCGGTCCGGCAGCGCCACCAGTGCATCGGCAAACCGCTGGGAATCCTTGGCTTCCTCCGGCAAAAGCATCTCGATGAGGCCAAGTTCGGCTGCGCGCCGAGCGCGGATCAGTTGTTCCTGGCGGGGCTCGACGCGCGGCACGATCAGCGCCGGCTTGTCGAAAGACAGTATCTCGCAATAGGTGTTGTAACCGCCCATCGCCACTACCGCCTTGGCGCCGGCAATCAGGTCTTCCATGCGGTTGTCGAACTCGATGATCTTGATGTAGGGGATCTTGGACCCCTTCTTGAGCAGCTTGTTGCGCTTGCGCGCCGGCATGTAAGGCCCAAGCACGATCAGGGCCCTATGCTGCAATTGCGGATCCTGCTGATAGGCATCGATGACGTCGTGGATCAGTTCGGCGCCGTCACCGCCGCCACCGGTAGTAACGAGGATATAGTCGCCCTCGGGCCGGTGGCCGGGCAACTCGTTCCGCTGCAGGCTCCGTTGCAGGAAACCGACGAACCTCATCTTTGCCCTGACAGCCGGCGGCACATCCAAGCCGGTCAACGGATCGTAGAAATCCGGCGGGCCATAGGCCCAGACCTTGTCGTAGAACAGGCCTATCTTGCGCATCACATCCCTGCGTGCCCACTCTGCTTCGAGCAGATGCGGCGCATCCATTACCTCGCGCAGGCCAAGCACGAGAGTGGTGCCCCGCGTCTTGAGGTAGGACAGCGTGTCCTCGATCTCACCGCGCAGGCCGAGCGGTTCCTTGTCGACGATGAAGATATCCGGCCGGAAGGTCTCAGCTGTATGGCGGATGATCGACTGGCGCATCCTTAGCGTCTCATGCAGATCGATGTCCTTTTCCAGCGAGGTGTATTCGCCGTTGCGCAGCTTGATGACGCTGGGGATCTTCACGAAGTCGACACGGGCGCGGTAGTCGAAGGCGCCAGCGATAGTCGCACCCGAAATGATAAGCACCTGAAGTCCGCGGAAATCCTCGACCAGCGAATGCGCGATAGTCCGGCAGCGCTGCAAATGGCCGAGCCCGAACGTGTCGTGGCTGTACATGAGAATTCGAGCGTTTTCTGCGTGCTGGGTCATTGTTGAACGTCTCTTAGAATTCTCGCTTTGAGGACCGTGAGCGACCCGCCGGCTTCGAAACCATCCTGGTTTTGAAACATGAGGCCGCGATTTTCAATTTGTATTACTTCTGTGGAATGCCTGTCAGATAACTTTCTGATTGCCTGAGTCCGAAACTAGATGGATTGGCGAATATCGCCTCGGCGGGAGCGGGTCGAGACTCCCTGTTGTTGTTTTGGGGATCGAAGGGGAAAGCGGTGTCCAAAAGATCGGCAGAAGTCATCGCTCTTGATTCCAATAAGGCCTCTCCGAACTTGGTTGGTTTCCGAGCGGTGAAAGCGAATTCCGCTATCCTGCGCATATAGTCAATTGCTTGATCGGTATACGAAAGGACAGGGTCACCGGGCGTCGCACGGCGCATGTTGTTGTAGAACTCATTTCGCGCGCCATTGCTCTCGGTCTTGGGGGACCAAAAGTGCTGCCCATCAATCTCTTGACGGGCGGTCTGATTATGATTCACCGACCAGAACTGAGCCATCTATCGCCCAAGCTAGCCGGAATTTCGGCAGGAATCGAGTGGACGCCAGCGCTCACAACACACCGCCTGCGGCAGAGTGTGTGCAACACCGGTTACTTGTCGATCGCTATGGCCTCTGGCTAATGCCTTAGCTGGGGCGGTGACGGTCCTTTTTGAGACGACCTGAGCGCGTCGCCGAACGTCGCGAGGTGCGAAAATCACTCGATTGGTCCCGATAGTTGGCGAAACCTCAATGAGTTTGATGATTGGCCTCGTAGGTTCACAGAGGGCGGCGACGATCTCGTCGGGGTTCTCTTCCGCCTAGTTGAAGATCCAGGCTGCCGACCGGGAGATCGACGACTTCATCACCGTCGCACGCTCGCGCCTAGCGTGACGAGAAGCTCGTCCAGTTGCTCGAACGTCTCGCCCATCGCATCCGCCGCCCCGGTGCCGGCAGCGTCGAGAGCTTCCTTTGAGGGATAGAGCTCGTGCATGACCAGCAGCGTCTTGCCACCTATTTCCTCGAAGGTCACCGTGGTGATGGGTCCACCGTCACCACCTTCGTCATTGGTCCAGACGAGGCGCGAGTGCGGTGTCACTTCGATATACCTACCGAAGAACTCGTCAGGGTTTGAGGCATCGTGGCCGAATACCAAACGGTACCTGCCCCCGACACGAACATCCATCTCGCAGGAACGCAGGAACATGCCCATCGACTTCGGTGCCCACCACCGCATGAACAGCTCGGGCTTGGTCCAAGCCTCGAACACGGTGCGTGCCGGCGCGTCAAAGGTTCGCGTAACGACCAGCTCCCGGTCGGACTTCCGTTCCACCATCGTGCGGTTCTGCATGGGGGTGGGCTCACTAGCTCTTGTTTCGTCCATCGACTTTCTCCTTCCGTTTCAATTCCTCGACAACCTTGTCCAACTCGTTGAAGCGTGCGTCCCAGAGCTGGCGGTGCCTCTCGATCCATGCCGCCTCTTCCTCCAGTGCGCGTAGGCCAAGCTTGCAGGTCCGCACGCGCCCAACCTTCTCCGTGGTGACGAGCCCCGCCTTCTCCAAGACGCCGACGTGCTTCTTCATGCCCGTGAGGGTCATGTGGAACTTTTCGGCAAGGTCCGTGATCGAGGCGTCTGCTCGTCCGAGTTGCTCCAAAACGCCGCGCCGGGTGGCGTCCGAGAGCGCGGCGAATGAGGCATCGAGGTGGGGCATTAAATACTGAACCATATGGTTCAGTATTTAACAGACGGGCTGGCGGCGTGCAAGGGGAGACCGAGTGGGCTGCGTTGCCGGCCGCCCCTTCTGGTAAATCGCAAGCGATTAGCGGATGTTCAAGTCGGAGCAGGGTCGGTGAGGAAGGGCATGATGTCCACGCCGTCTCCTGGGAAGACGGTGAAATGCGGGTGGTTCTCGAACAGGCGGGCGGCGGCATCGATGGTATCGGCCTCGACGACAATATAGCCGCAGAAAGGGTTCACGGCGTCGGCGATGCCGTCCCTGGTAACGCGCCTCGTCTTACCGACCATGCCGCCGCGATCGGGGAAAAATGCGGCATTTCTCTCCTCCCAGTCCGCCCACAGCTGTAAGCCGACGGCATCAATCGTATCCTGCTCGGGCTTAGGCAGGCTGCGAAAGCGGGCGAGGTCTTCGGGCTTCATGGTGTAGACGGCAAGAAAGCGGGGCATGCGGCGGTTTTTCTTCGTGCTGGCAGAAGCATGCTAGCTTAGACTCCTGGAGGGCCCAAGTCACTGCGCATTACCACCCTTTGGCGCTCCGTATCTTTCAGTCCGAAATGATGACCCGAGGCTAAGGTTGGCCATCTATTTTGAACGCTGACCTGGGCGGGCGGAACTGCTCCACCACCAGATCAACACGCACATCAAGCGTCATCCTCGCTGTTAAGCGCAGGCCGAAAGTAGTGTCGACGCCACAAACTCGCGATTCTCTGATGTGCTCGCGATTCTCTAAAGAACAGAATCACCGAGCAGCAGGCGCGACCCGACCTCCACGATAGACCTGATAGCCGGCAGCAGCTCCTGCCCCAACGAGGTCAGCTCATATTCCACCGTCGGCGGCGAGGTCGCCATCACGTTGCGACCGAGGACGCCGCGCTCCTCGAGATCCCGCAGTCTGCTGGTCAGTACCTTCGCCGAAACGGCTGGGATATCGCGGCGGAGTTCCGAGAACCGACGCGGGCCTTCGCTCAGGGACCAGAGCACCTCGGGTGTCCAGCAGCCGCCAAGCAGCGCCATGCATCTCGACATGGGGCAGCCGGGGGGAGCCTTCACCTTCTTTCGCGCCTTGAGAACCATCGCACACCCTTCTCGAGGAGTTTCCAGTTGGTTACCGGAAAATGGCGGTAACCGCAAGATACGTGGTTTCCAATGGTAACGATGGCCGCTATTCGAAGGCTCTCCAATCACACAACCACGAAATGGACTGAACGATGTATGCAATAACTGGAGCAACAGGACAGCTTGGCCGTCTCGTGATCGAGGCACTGCTGAAGACCATTCCCGCCGACCGGATCGTCGCGGCGGTTCGCAATCCGGCAAAGGCCAGCGATCTGGCGGAGCTCGGTGTGATCGTAAGGGAGGCGGACTACGACCGTCCCGACACGCTCGCCCCGGCCTTCGCCGGCGTCCAGAAACTGCTACTGATTTCGTCGACCGAGGTCAGCGGCCGCCTGCCGCAGCATCGGGCGGTGATCGAGGCAACCCAACGCGCCGGAGTTTCGCTGATCGCTTACACCAGCATGCTGCATGCCGACACGTCTTCCGCAACGCTCGCAATCGAGCACCGGCAGACGGAGGAGGTCATCGCGGACTTGGGCGTTCCCGCCGTCATCCTGCGCAATGGCTGGTACACCGAGAACCATCTGCTGGCGCTTCCGGCGGCTCTGGAGCACGGCGCCTTCGTCGGCGCCGCGAAAGACGGGCGTTTCTCGTCCGCAGCGCGGCGGGACTATGCCGAGGCCGCAGCCGTGGTGCTGACGACCGACGACCATGCGGGAAAGACGTACGAGCTCGCCGCAGACCAAGCCTTTACGCTCGCCGAGCTTGCGGCGGAGGTCTCGCGGCAGTCGGGCAAGGCTATCGCCTACAACGATTTTTCCCAAGCCGCCTATCAGGATGTGTTGGCGGGGGCCGGGCTGCCGGCCGACCTCGCTGCGCTTCTGGCCGATACCGACGCCGCAGCCTCACGCGGAGCGTTGTTCGATGACGGAGGCGCCCTCGGGCGGCTGATCGGTCGTCCGACCACTTCGATGCAAAGCCTCGTCGCGGCCGCATTGCGCGGTTGAAGGCTGGGCTCAGCGACTTGAGGATGCGGTCTTTCTCGTAATGAGACCAATCAGCTTATCGATTTCTCGGCCGGGTTCTCCTTTCGTCGCGCCGAGGCGGTTAAGCAGATTAAACGTGATCCTGCCGACATCGTTCATGGCGCCTGCGGCTGGCAGCGCGCCGCACCAGGCAACCGAGCTTGCCGAAAAGATCAAGCCGCCTGCTGCGAGCTTTCGCAGGGTCATTTCGGCGCAGCGGCGGGCGATGCGTTGCGTATCCCCGCCCTCGCACCAGCGCGTCGGATCCTGGAAGAAGCTGTCGGGAAATCCCGTCGCACGCGCGATCACGACGGTGTCCGCGGATGTGCCGAGGGCTGGATCCGTCGCATCCACTTCGTAGCCCGCGGCACCGCCCAGCACGATGCCGTCCGAACCGAAGGTCGCATTTTCAACGCCTTCGAACAGCCATGCGCATCCTGCTTCATGGCTTTCGTCAGTGCGCGTGAAGGGGCGTGCGCCTTCGAATCCCATCAGTGAGATCGCGCCACCGATCAGCGAGAATTCGCCGCGGCCACGGGAGCGGAGATAGCCGCCTGGTTCGTTGGTGATCGACAGCGCTTGTTCGGCGACCGGGCCGTCCCACGTGCGGCCGGCCTCCAGCGGCGAGCGCCGCAGCTCCATCAGATCGTCCTTGAAAGCCACAGTGGCGGCGAAGCCGTTTCCGCCGAGATAGGCGATGCTGCCGCCTTCGGCCACAAACTGCCGCAGCGCCTGCTCCATCTCGATCGACATATATTCGGGATGACTGCCGGTGACGACCGCTTGGTGTCCACGCAGACCGTCTATACCGCATTCGTGCAAATCATGATCGGTCATGACGTCAAACACGATTCCATTGTCGTGGCAGAATCGGAGGAAGTGCAGATCGACCGGCAAATTGTGTGGGCAGCCGCAGAGGGGATAATCGTAATCGTCCCTGAGCGTCACTTTCGGCTTTTTGTAGGAGCAGATAGAAACGCCGCTAAGGTCGGAGTGGTAGTCGTAAAGAGACTTCAGATTGTTGGCGACCGCGAAGCGATGTCCCCGGTCGTCGCTTTTCCATTCATAAAGATGATCTGGGAGATATTCGTCCGCATAAGCGAGATAGGTGGCCGTCGGCACGAGATACAACAGCGGCGACGAAACCTGTGATGAGGTGACGAAGAACACCACGCGTTCGTAGCTATCCTCCCATTCGATCTGGAACGCGTAGACGCCTGGGCGTGCGTTTTCAGGGATTGTCACGCAGTGCGATGCCGGCCACTCAAGCGGGCCGATGTCGTCGTCGTGGCAATGGATAGCGTCGTAGTGCGACGGCACGAAGCGAGGTTCGAAGCTCGATCCGTCCCAGCGTGCCGAAGTCATGCAGAAGGCTGGCTGATTGATCACATCGAGGAGCAGCGGATCTGCTCTGCCCGACGACAGGATCGGCTGCGTTGGTAACAGCGTCGGGAAGTCCCAGGCAATGGTCCCCTGCGGTGTCTCGAGCCGGATCGCGGCAAATTTCGCGTTGAGGGTAGGTTCGTGGTGAGTAGCACTTGCGCCGAAATGGATGCCGTGCGCTTGAAGGTTCCGCGCAGGGCTGCCAAAACCTTCACGAAGTTCGTAAGGCGCGAGGAGATCATGCGATTTGATCCGCAGACGCGGCTGCTCCTGCCGCAGATCCAACTCGACAGTGAGCCACACACCAGTTGGCGCCTTCCTCTCGACAAAGGTTTCGCCGCCGATTTCCAGGGCAAATGCGCCGTCGCGGAGGCGCAGCTTGAGGGCGCCTGCTTCCAGGATCGTACGCGCACCTCCGTTGCGCGTGAGGAACAGCTCAAAACGAATGCCGTGGACGGCTTGTACTTTGGCCAGTTCGCCGGCTCGCACGAACAGGAACGACCCTTGGTCGAAATGCCGATGCCGTGGTTCACCCACCGCTTCGATGGGCCAGGCCAGAAATTCCGGAGCCGGCTTGTCGAGTCGGCAAATTCGTGTGGCCTTTATCGGCCGATCGCATGACAGGCTGAGGTTGATCTGCTGGCCTGCTTTGGCACTCCAGGGGGTGGTATAACCAACCACGCTCATCGCGTCGTGGTCTACTGCGCGCTTCATCTATCCTCCCGATGAACTCCAGATGGGCTGCGGCGAACCGCGCAGACCCGTCCGATGCCGGCCAATACGCTGCCGCTCTGACAAGCAAAGTTCCGCATGGCGCACTACCGCCATGATGTACATGCTTGTATAGATAAGCTGCATTCGGATAGTCTCGACGCGATCGGTCCAAGCGCGACATTACCAAGGAGGATGACATGCGCAACGCATCTCTCTTCGACCTGTCAGGCAGGAAGGCGCTTGTAACCGGCGCAAGCCGTGGCATCGGGCGCAGCATCGCCGAGGCGCTCAGCGCAGCCGGCGCCGACGTCGCGATCACGGCGCGCAGCGTGGCCTCGCTCGAGGAGACGGTGGCCGCCATCCGCACTGCCGGCGGGGCCGCGCATGCCATCGCCCTGGACGTCACCGATGTCGACCAATGCCGGGCGGCGACAGCCGAGGCCGGCAGCCTGCTCGGAGGTCTCGATATTCTCGTCAACAATGCGGGTGTGGAAGAGGTCCGGCCCTCGCTCGATGTCGACGAGGCCTTGTGGGACAGGATTGTCGATACGAATCTCAAAGGCGCCTTCTTCTGCGCCCAAGCCGCCGCGCGGCAGATGAGAGACGCCGGACGGCCCGGCGTCATTATCAATCTCTGCTCGTTGACCTCCGAGGTCGGGATTCCCACGGCGGTGCCTTACGGCTCGTCGAAATCAGGCCTCCTCGGCATGACGCGGGCGCTTGCGGCGGAGTGGGCCGATCTCGGGATCCGGGTCAACGCCATCGCGCCTGGCTATTTCAGGACAGCGATGACAGACGTGTTCTACAGCAACGAGGCATGGCAGCAATCGATGCTCGCCAAGATTCCGCAGCGCCGTTTTGGTGATCTCTCGGACCTGCACGGAATCGCGGTGTTCCTCGCTTCGGATGCGGCAGCCTACATAACGGGCCAGTCCATTCCCGTGGATGGAGGCTTTCTCGCATCGATTTGAAGGCTTCAGGGACTGGAGACGTGTCCCAGAAGTGATCGACAAGCGCTAACCGTGATTGCGTACTAAGAAAAGGAGCCGCCATGTCTGACGTCAGCTTCCACCGCCTGTCATCCCTCAGTGTCGATCAGCGCGCCAATTTACTTAAACGCGCCGAAGGAGATCTGTCTTCCTTCATCGAAAAGGTCCGTCCAATCATCCAGGCCGTCAAGAATGAAGGTGACGCGGCCTTGCTCCGGTTTGCGCGCGAGCTCGACAAAGCCGATGTTGCCGACGGTGGACTGAAAGCTTCGGAAGCGGAGTTCGATGCGGCATTCGACAAGGTCGACAAGGATGTCGTGGAGAGTATCCGGTTTGGCATCGAGAACATAAGGCATTTCCACGAGGAGCAGCGCCCGGAGACGATGTGGCTCAAGGAAGTTCGGCCTGGCGCCTATGCGGGTGACCGATACACACCGATCGCTTCGGTTGCGCTTTATGTTCCGCGCGGCAAAGGCGCCTTCCCCTCGGTGACGATGATGACCTCGGTTCCGGCGGTGATTGCCGGGGTTCCGCAGATCGCGATCGTGACGCCTGCGACTTCGGATGGTTCCGTCGATGCCGCGACGCTGGTTGCCGCCCGCCTCGCCGGCGTGGAGACCGTGTACAAGTGCGGCGGCGCCCATGCGGTTGCCGCTGTCGCCTATGGAACCGAGACTGTGAAGCCCGCCGTCAAGATCGTCGGACCGGGGAGCCCGTGGGTAGTGGCGGCAAAGAGCGTGTTGTCCCCGATCGTCAACACGGGTCTCCCCGCCGGTCCGTCCGAAGCGATCATCTTTGCCGATGACAGCATCGACGGCGGCCTGGCCGCTCTTGACCTGTTGATCGAGGCCGAGCACGGGCCGGATTCGTCCGCCTATCTGGTGACGCACAGCCGCAAGGTCGCCGAAGCCGCGTTGATTGCGATACCGGAACACTGGTCCCGGATGACCGAACAGCGCGTGGAGTTCTCGCGCGCCGTGCTCACCGGAAAACGCGGCGGTATTGTGCTGACCGAATCGCTGGAGGACAGCTACCGCTTCATCAACGACTATGCGCCGGAGCATCTCGAGATTCTGTCAACGGAGCCATTTGCGCATCTCGGACGTATCACAGAAGCCGCCGAGATCCTCATGGGGCCGCATACCCCGGTGACCCTCGCCAACTTCGTCCTCGGGCCCAATGCGGTGCTGCCGACCAGCCGGTGGGCGCGAACCTTCGGACCGCTTTCTGTGACGGATTTCGTCAAGAGATCATCAGTCGGCTATGTGACCTCGGCCGCCTATCCGGAACTCGCACTGCATGCCCGCAGGCTCGCCCGTTACGAAGGGTTCAGCTCGCACGAGAACGCGGTTTCGGAGATCCGCGATCGCTATCTCGCCGGCTGAGCGGAAACGATGATGATGAGGGCGGCACGACTCCATGGACCCGGCGACTTGCGCGTCGAGAATATCGCCGCGCCAGGCGCTCCCGAGGTGGGCTGGGTGAAGGTGAGGGTCGATGCCGCAGGCATCTGCGGTTCCGATCTCCACAACTTCCGCACGGGCCAGTGGATAAGCCGGTCGCCTTCGACGGCAGGCCATGAACCGACAGGCACGGTGATCGCCATCGGCGAGGGCGTGGACACCGTCGCTGTTGGCGACCGAGTGGTCGCCGATTCCCGCTTCTGGTGCGGAGAGTGCGCGCAATGCCATGCAGGCAGGCGGCATCTTTGCACGTCGCTGGGCTTTGTTGGCGAAATATGCGACGGCGGATTTGCCGAACAAGCGGTTCTGCCCGCACGCCTGCTGCACGTCGTCGATACCGCGCTTGACGAACGGGTCGCGGCGATGGCCGAGCCGCTGGCTGTAGCGTTGCATGCAGTGCGGCGTCTGCCGAAAACGGTCGGCTCCGTTCTTGTCGTCGGCTGCGGCACCATTGGCGGTCTTGCCGCGCTGCTGCTCTCTCGAACCTTCGCAGGTACCGTGCTCGTCGCCGATCGCAACCCTGGCCGATGCGCCCGGGTGGCGCGGGTGACAGACGCCAGCATCGTCGACTTGAACCGGGACGCCATTGCCGCGGCGACCGCGGATGCCCCCTTGCTCGCTGCCGTCGAAGCGACCGGCAGTATCGCAGCACTCTGCCAGCTGCTCGGCGTTCTCGATGCCGGCGGCACCGTTGCGATGGTCGGCATATTCCATGGGCGCCTCGATATCGATCCCAACATCCTGGTTGAACGCGAAATCACATTGCTGGGATGCCACGCCTTTGCAGATGAGCTTCCCGACGCCATCCGGATGCTCGGCGAATTGACCGAGCCCATGGTCGAACTGATCGACCGCGAGATCGGTCTGGATGATGTTCCCGCAGCCTATGAGCGGCTGTTGGCGGGGCAGGGCGATGGCTTGAAAACAATCATCCGGATGCGGTCTGCCGGGCGCGTGTGATTTCCGAACGTTGCCGGAAAGGATTTTTGAAATGATCACTTTGCCCGACACCGCCAGCCCTCTTTACGAGAAGGTCAAGGACTACATCCTGACGAACATCGGAACGGGGCGATGGAGCAAGGATCGGAAGCTGCCGTCCGAAAATGAATTCGTGGCGACACTCGGCGTGTCTCGGATGACGGTCCATCGTGCCTTGCGGGAGTTGACCTCTGCGGGTTTTCTGATCCGGCTCCAGGGCGTCGGCACATTCATCGCGCCACCTCGACCGCAATCCGCACTGATCGAAATCAACAACATCGCAGCGGAAATTGTCGCGCGGGGAAACAGGCATCGCTCCGCGGTTATCGTCCTCGAAGAGATCATGCCGACAAAGGAACTCGCGCTTTCGTTCGAGTTCGCAAAGCGCGCGTCGATCTATCATTCCATTGTCGTCAACTTCGAGAACGACCTGCCTGTGCAACTGGAAGAGCGCTTCGTCAACCCGGGCCTGATACCCGACTATGACAAGCAGGATTTTTCCAGGACAGCAACCTACGACTATCTCATGCAGAAAACCCCGGTGACGGAGGTCGAGCATATCATTTCGGCGACCCCTGCCGATGCCGAAACGGCGCGGCATCTGGGCATCGATGCCGGCAGCTGCTGCCTGCTTCTGCATCGCCGGACATGGACGGGCGCCGTCGTTGCCACGATCAGCAAGCTGACTTACGTTGGAAGCCGCTACTCGCTTGGCAGTCGGTATTCTCCGTCCAAAAAAACCTGATCGCAGTGAAGCGATTCAGAGAGGTCTGACTTGTATATGCATGTATGTATTTAGCCTTGACATCCGCTGTTGCTGACGTTGAAGTGTCGTCGCACTTCGGTTGAACTGACGCTAAGATGCCGAGGCACGGTGCCGCAAGAGCAGAAGCCCGCATTCTCACCAGGCCGGATGTTTGGTTCAAAAAAAGCGGCCTGATCATCAAGGGGAACAAGACGATGCATAACCTAGCAGGACAATTTCGGGCACTCGTTATGGTTGCTGCCGTCGGGTTCGCCCCGGCGGCCTACGCGACCGATACAACCATTCCGGCGACGCCTGAGGCAGGAACATTCAAGATCGGCATCGAGCCATGGCTTGGCTACGGCCAGTGGCACGTCGCCGAAGCCAAGGGTCTGTTCAAGGCAAACGGGCTGTCCGACGTACAGATCGTGAACTTCGCCGAGGACAAGGACATCAACGCCGCCTTGGCCAGCGGCCAGCTCGATGCCGCCAATATCGCGACCCACACGGCCATGGGCATGGTTGCGGCCGGCCTGCCGGTGAAGATCGTGCTTCTGCTCGACGTCAGCATGACGGCGGACGCCATGATCGCCGGCAAGGACATCGCGTCCGTCGCTGACCTCAAGGGAAAGCAGGTCGCTTTCGAGGAAGGCACGACGAGCGACATCCTGCTCAAATACGCGCTGGCCAAGAACGGCATGTCCATCGCCGATGTCCAGCCGGTTCCGATGCCGGCGGCGGATGCCGGCAGTGCGTTGATCGCTGGCCAGGTGCCGGTCGCGGTTACCTATGAGCCCTATCTCACCGCGGCCAGGGCGCAGAACAAGGATGTCAAGCTGCTCTTCACCGCGGGCGAAGATCCCGGCCTGATCAGCGACGTGTTCGTGGTGCGCGATGAGGTGATCGAGTCGCGTCCCGGCCAGGTGCTTGCCATGATCAAGACCTGGGATGCGGCCCTGAAGGCCTACAACGCCGACACGCCCGACGGCCGGGCGATCATCTCCAAGGCGGTCGGTTCGAGCGTCGAAGACCTCAACACCGCCTTTGATGGCGTGCGTTACTATACTCTCGCCGAAAACAAGGATGCGCTGACGGGCGAATTTTCCACCAAGACATTCGCCGATGTCGAGGCGGCCGCCAAGAACGCCGGGCTGCTTCAGGCGGACGTGACGCCGGAGCAGATGATCGACCCGTCATTCGTCAAGGCCGCGAAATGACGAGGGCCGGCTCGCGGTGGTGACGCAAATGTCCGAGCAGCGTGCGACCAAGCCAAGCCCGTCTCACGCAGCACCGGGGCCGGTGACCAAACAGCCGATGCGCCGTCGCCGATCCTCCGGGATCGGCGCGCCTATCGCACGCTCGCGCTTCCTGATGATAGCGGTGGCCGTCTTTGCCGGCCTCGGCCTCGCCTGGTGGGCGGCAACGGGGCTGGGGCTGGTAAAGCCGATTTTCCTGCCCTCGCCGGGAAGCGTGGTGACCCAACTCGGCAAGCTCGCGGGTGACGGCACGCTGTGGCTGGATCTCAGGACCTCGATATACCGTATTTCCATTGGCTTCCTCATCGCCTCGGCCCTGGCGATTCCGATTGGCGTGCTGATCGGCAGCTTCCGGACCTGGGAAGCGGCGATCGAGCCGCTTGTGGATTTCATCCGCTACATGCCGGTGGTCGCGTTCGTGCCCCTCTCCATCCTGTGGTCCGGGACGGGCGATGCGCAGAAGTTCCTGATCATCTTCATCGGCACCTTCTTCCAGCAGGTGCTGATGATCATGGACAATGTGAAGCGGGTTCCCGCTGATTTCATTGGCCTTGGCAGGACGCTCGGCCTGCCGGATCGCAAGATCCTGACGCGCATCGTGGTTCCCAGCGCCTTGCCAGGCATCTGGGATACGCTGCGCATCAGTCTCGGCTGGGCATGGACCTGGCTGGTGTTGGCGGAACTTGTCGCGGCGACATCAGGCCTCGGCTACCGCATCACCGTGTCCCAGCGCTATTTCCAGACAAACACCATCATCGGCTACATCCTGCTGCTGGGCGTGCTTGGTCTCATCACCGACCAGGTCATGAAGGCACTGGGAAAAGTGTTGTTCCGGCAGGAGGGCCACGTGCAATGAGGCCGGGCCGATGAGTTTGCCCAAATTGGGGATCAAAGGTCTCCACAAGAGCTTCGGCACGGGCGCGCGGCGCACGGAAGTGTTGCGCGATATCAATCTCGATCTTGCCGACAACGAGTTCGTCTCGCTGGTAGGCACGTCGGGTTGCGGCAAGAGCACGCTGCTGTCGATCGTTGCCGGACTGCAGGATTTCGACGCAGGAGATCTTGCCATCGATGGCTCGCCGATCCTGCAGCCGGGTCTCGACCGCGGCGTCGTCTTCCAGTCCTACACCCTGCTTCCCTGGCTGACGGCGCAGCAGAATATCGAGTTCGCGCTCAAGGCCGCGGGTCATGATCGCGCGACCTGCCGCAGGATAGCACGCGAGCATCTCGATCTGGTCAAGCTCCCGCACAGCGCCAATCGCTATCCGTCTGAGCTTTCGGGCGGCATGAAGCAACGTGTGGCTATAGCGCGTGCTCTTTCCTATCGACCCAAAATGCTTCTGATGGACGAGCCCTTTGGCGCGCTCGATGCCTTGACCAGGCATCAGATGCAGGAACTCCTGACGCAGATCTGGGAGGAGCACAGGCTCACCGTGCTCTTCGTCACCCATGATGTGGAAGAGGCGGTCTACCTGTCGGACCGCATCGTTGTGATGGGGATCGGCCCGGGACGCATCATGCAGACCTTCAATGTCGACATCGAGCGCCCGCGCCGGGAAGAGGTCATGGAAACCCCGGCTTTCATGGATTTGCAGCGCAGCGTGCACAAGGCGATCCGCGAGGCTTCAAAACGTCCCGAAATGGTTTAGGCGGGTCACTCATGCGTGTCAGGTCCAAGAGCAGCGCAACGAACGCGGCTGGGCGCGGGGATCGTCTCGGAAGACGGAGTTTCAGCCGGATGACGCCTGATGCCGCTACGGATTGCCGATCACAAGCCGGTTCACAGGTTCATTCGCGGCCGTCTGAAGGGTAGCAGGAGCTTCGCCCGATCAAGGCGTTCATGAAACTCGTGTTCGAGCTTGTGACTCGGGCGCCCGTCAAGCGCCCAATCTCAATATCGCACCGTCGCGATTCCTGACCCGGAAGGGGCCATTGGCGTCCCGCGCCTCAGCCGTCGAAAAAAATTTGCAGGACAATGTCGATTTCCTAAACTCCGTTCGTCGTTCCGATGCCGGCCTATGAGGCCGGCTCAAACAAGGAGACAGACGATGCGTGTGATGGTGCTCGTGAAGGCTACCGAGGACAGCGAAAAGGGCTTTCTCCCCACGCCCGAGGCTAAGGAGGCGATGGAGGCGATGGGCAGATTTAACGATGAGCTGCGCAATGCCGGCATCTTGCTCGACGCCGACGGCCTCAAGCCCTCCTCGCAGGGCAAGCGCGTTGCGTTTGATGGTTCCCGCCGCACCGTCATCGACGGGCCTTTCGCCGAGACCCGCGAGCTGGTCGCCGGCTTTTGGCTTTGGGAAGTCAAGGATATGGACGAGGCGGTCGCCTGGGTGAAGCGCTGCCCCAATCCCATGCCGGGACCGAGCGAGATCGAAATCCGGCCGCTGTACGAGATGGCTGATTGGCAATGAAAATCTGATGCCGGAGGTCACGGAAATCCATGACCGAACGCGCGAGAAGCTCAGCGGCAACCGAGACTGTCGGCCGCAATCTGCTTGCCTCCGTTATGGCTTTGGCCGACAAGGCAGCATGACTGCAGGCGAGACGCACCAGGCGATCGAAGCGATTTTTCGCATTGAACGGGCCCGACTCATCGCGGGTCTGGTCCGCCTCGTGCGCAATGTCGACCTTGCAGAGGAACTGGTGCAAGACGCCCTGGTCATAGCCCTGTCCGAATGGTCCAAGGCCGGCGTGCCGGCCAATCCCGGCGCTTGGCTGATGACGGTCGCCAAACGCCGCGCCATCGACGCGATCCGTCGCGACAAGATGCGCGGGCGCAAGCATGAGGAGATCGCGCGGGAGCTTGACGGCGAGTGCAACGGCGCGGCCGAGGTGATCGAAATGGCCATCAACGACGATCTTGGCGACGAGCTGCTGGGCCTCATCTTCACAGCCTGCCACCCCGTACTTTCGGCCGACGCCCGCGCGGCGCTCACGCTGCGTGTCATCGGCGGTCTGACGACGGACGAGATCGCCCGTGCTTTCCTGTCGAGCGAGGTGACGATCGCCCAGCGCATCGTCCGCGCAAAGAAGACGATCGGAAAGGCCGGGCTCAGCTTTGAGGTGGCGCGCGGTGCCGAGCGTGCGGCGCGTCTGTCCTCGGTGCTGGAGGTCATCTATCTCATCTTCAATGAAGGCTATGCTGCCACGGCCGGCGACGACCTTGTCCGGCCGGGCCTGTGCCTGGAGGCACAACGGCTGGGCCGTATGCTGGCGGGGCTGATGCCCGAGGATGCCGAAGTGTTCGGCCTGCTGGCTCTGATGGAAATCCAGGCATCGCGCCTGCCCGCACGCATCGGGCCGGACGGCGCCCTCTTGACCCTGACCGAGCAAAACCGCGCACGCTGGGACCAACTGCTGATCCGCCGAGGCCTTGACGCGCTGGCCCGCGCCGAAGCTCTCGGGGGCGATGGCCCCTATGCGTTACAAGCCGCGCTTGCAGCCTGCCATGCGCGGGCGCGCAGTCCGGCCGATACCGATTGGCCCCGCATCGCAGCGCTCTACGACCGGCTGCGAGCAGTGATGCCCTCGCCGGTGGTCGATCTCAATCGAGCGGTCGCCCACAGCATGGCCTTCGGGCCTGAGGCGGGCCTGCGGCTGGTAGACGAGATTGCCGGCGCCGCCGCCCTGCGCAACTATGCGCCATTGCCGGCAGCGAGGGGCGACTTTCTGTTTCGGGCCGGCCGGCTGGCCGAGGCCCGCGCCGAATTCGAGGCGGCGGCCAAGCTCACCCGCAACGTGCGGGAAGCGGCCTTTCTCCTCGCCCGCGCCGACGCTTGTGGTTGAAGCATCGCCCTCGGTGCCTGAAACGCCGCTCGGCAAGGCCGAAAGCCGCCTTCAATGAGCGAGATCAACCCGCAACGCGAAAGGGATTAACGATGCGCAAGCCATCGCCGAGCGCCATTCCGTGCTGCATATCCTCTGACAAAAGTGTATCGCAGCCAGCGTGAATCGCCGCGGACGCGATCATCGCGTCATAGGTAGAAAGGCTGTACCGCTCGGCGAGCCTCAATCCTGTTTCGTGGGTCTCGAGCGTGAGCGGATGAACCGTCAACAGGCCGCGCAGCGTGGTCAGCAGCGCATGCGTGTCGGTCCATGACATTTGCATCTTCCGACGCGCGACGTTGGCGAGTTCGTTGAGAACCTGCACGCTGATCGCCCCGCCAGCAGCGATGGCCGCCTCGGCCCGATCAGCCTTCGCCGTATCGCTTGACGCGATATAAAGTAGGACATTGGTATCAAAAAAACTAACGGGCATTCGCCTCGTCCCGATCGAATTTGAAGTCAGCGGGGAGCCGACCACGGAAGGCGCGGAGACGCTTCAGCAACTCCTCGCGCCCGGGCTTCCGCGCCACGCCAAGCTGGCGGGCGTCAGCGACATGGATTTCGATCTCATCGCCTTCCCTGAGTTCAAGCGCTTCGACCACAGCGGCGGGAAGGCGGACCGCGAGACTGTTTCCCCATTTGGCGACCTGCATGCCACTTCCTCTCCTAGATATACGCCAGGAGAAATGTATATCCAGAAGTGGTCGAGATCAAGGCAACTCGGGATATATGCATTTGAAGGAGGAGCCTTGATCATGCCAGCAACTGCGTCGGCACGCCGAGTATCGGCCCTGCCTCGGCGAGCCGCTGGTCGAGGGTTCGCACCGTGGCGCCATGCTCGGATGCCGTCGCGAGGTGCAGGGCGTCGCCAGCACGAAGCCCGAGCGTATGCTGATCGGCGAATTTCGCGGCGACCCGAAAATGCCCGCCCGTCACCGGCAGCACGGTGAAGCTCTCGGCGACCAGCTTGTTGAACATCGCGAGCGCTGCTGCGCGCTGCTCCAGGTCAATCTGTCCGGTCCGAAGCTTGATCGCCATGGCGGAGGACATCTCGGTGATGGTCCAGTCGCTGATCACAAGTTGCACTGGGTCCTGCTCCGCCAGCCAGCCCTGAACGCGCGCGGTCATGGCTTCGTTGGATAGCGCTGCTACAATCAGCGAAGTGTCGAGATAAAGCATCAATAGCGATCGCCATCTCGCATCGATCGCACCAGATCGGCGGCGGCCTGAGCCTGCAGAGGCATGGTTGCGGTCAGGGATTGGAGCAGGACGGCGTCGATCCGCCTGCGGGGGCGGGCCACAGCCGTGAGTCGGGCGACCGGCTTGCCGCGCCGGGTGATGTCGATCGAGTCTCCAGCCTCGACCCGGTCGACGAGCTCGCTCAGATGTGCCTTGGCGTCCGCCAGATTGACCACGTCCATGTCACGCTCCTGACCATGTAGATGGTCATATAGCGCATCACGCTTAACGATTCCAGCGCAGAGTACGGCGAATGAGCAACTGGCTGCGTGAGCGAAGCAGGTGATCGCTCCTGCAACGAGAATTATGCCGCTTTCCGCTTGACTAATACATATCCCAATGGTTATACATCGATCAATAGCCGAAGGGTTATCGATCCCAATGCCAAACGCTCACGATGTACTCTTCAGAACGCTTGCCGATCCGACTCGGCGCGCTATTTTTGAGCGACTGTGTCGCGAAGGAGAGCAGACGGTCGGGGCTCTGACGGCTCAGGCCGGAATTTCGCAACCGGCCGTGTCGAAGCATCTCGGCGTTTTGAGACAGGCCGGGCTCGTGCGCGACCGCCATGCAGGACGACAGACCCACTATAGCGCGCAGCTTGCTGCGCTTGCCCCCCTGATCGACTGGACAAGCCAGATGACCGGGTTTTGGCAGAGCCGGTTCGACGACCTCGAAGACCTGCTCAAAAGGATGGACCAGTGAACCGAACGTCGACCGAAACACTCTCCGTCGTTGTCGAACGGGAGATCGCCTATCCGCCCGAGAAGATTTGGCGCGCGCTCACGCAACCACACTTGATCGAGGAGTGGCTCATGAAAAACGACTTCAAGCCTGTCGCGGACCACCGTTTCAACCTTCACGCAGAGTGGGGCGCTGTCGAATGTCAGGTCCAGACGGTCGAGCCGAACAGAACGCTGACTTACACGTGGGATACCAAGGATCTCAAGAGTGTCGTCTCCTGGACCCTCACCCCCACGAGTACCGGGGTCCGCTTGCGCATGGAGCAGTCGGGCTTCCGGCCGGATCAGCAGCCTTACTTCCGGGGTGCCAAAGTCGGCTGGCCGAGGTTCTTTGACGATCTGGAGCAGGTTCTGGCGCGGACGGACTGAGGTCCGCGGGCGCTATTCAAGCACGGGCTCTGTTACAGAGCGGCAGATGGCGGGGCGATAATGGAGGCAAGCCAATGAAGATCAAGTTGATCAAAGTATACGTGGATGACCGGGAAAAGGCTCTGGGCTTTTACACCGAAACGCTCGGCTTTACCAAGAAGGCCGATTTCAGCAATGGGCCGTTTCGCTGGCTGACCGTCGCATCACCCGACGAGCCGGACGGTGCCGAGCTGCAACTCGCGCTCAATGACAACCCGGCCGCAAAGACCTACCAGAAAGCCATGTTCCAGCAGGGCCAGCCCGCGGTCATGTTCTTCAGCGACAACATCAAGGGCGACTACGAGCGTATCAAAGCGCGCGGCGCCGAATTCACCATGCCGCCGACCGAAGTAACCGGCTCGACCATCGCCCAGCTGAACGACGGCTGCGGTAATCTCGTTCAAATCACCCAGCTGGCGCGCTGGTAAGGCACGCGTTCAGTGGCGTGGCTGCCCGGCGGGAGTCGCCAAACGGGCCGCCGATCCGCTTCGGTTCGTCTTCAGAGGAGGTCTCAATGGATTGGAACAAATGGGTTCGGCAGATCCACCGCTGGCTGTCGATTATCTTTGCGGCGGTCGTCGCCGCTATCTTCATCAGCCTGGGAGCAGGCAAGGAACCCGCCTACTGGGTATACCTTTTGCCGCTGTTTCCGCTCGGCTTGCTCCTGCTTACCGGTCTGTACATGTTCGTGCTGCCTTACGCTCCCAAGTGGCGCAACGCAGGGGGCACCGGCGCATTGGAGTGAACGCATGGCCAACAAGACGTCCATCAGGTCATTGGCGGTCGCGAAGAAGCCCGCCGCCAACCCTGCCGCTGCCAAGCCGGTCCTCCTCGCAGGCGGCAACCCGCAGATAGCGAAGGCCGATGGCGACGCCCCTGTGCAAGCCTACATCGCGGCCATGCCGGGCTGGAAACGCGACGTCGGGCGCCGCCTCGACGCGCTCATCGTGCGCAGCGTGCCCAACGTGCGCAAGGCCGTCAAATGGAACTCGCCCTTCTATGGCGTAGAGGGTCAAGGCTGGTTCCTCAACTTCCATTGCTTCACAAAGTACATCAAGCTGGCTTTCTTCCGCGGCGCGTCGCTGCATCCTGTCCCTCCAGGCGAGTCCAAGCACAAGGACGTGCGCTACCTCGATATCCGCCAGGACGACCAGCTGGACGAAACTCAACTGGCCGCCTGGGTGAAGCAAGCCAGCCAATTGCCGGGCGAGCGAATGTGAGTGGGAATGCCAGTCATTCCCGCAAACCAGGTGCCGACTAGCGGTATTCATGTGACGGGCGAGCGGCAACAACCCTAGGGAAAGCGACAATGACGATGAAGAGTGGCTCGATGGAAGGAAATGCAGGCAACTCTCCCTCTCAGCTGATAGATGCGAGGATCAGCGAGCTGGGCGATTGGCGAGGCCAGACGCTTTCGCATGTCCGCGCTCTCGTCAAGCAGGCCGACCCGGAAGTGGTCGAGGAGTGGAAGTGGCGAGGCGTTCCGGTGTGGTCGCACGCCGGAATAATCTGCACTGGCGAGACCTACAAGAACGTCGTGAAAGTGACCTTCGCAAAGGGCGCCTCGCTGCAGGACCCTTCAGGCCTGTTCAACTCCAGCCTCGAAGGCAACACCAGGCGCGCCATCGATATCCGTGAGGGCGAGGCTATAGATGAGAATGCGTTCAAGGCGCTGATACGCGCTGCTGCCGCCCTGAACGCTGCCCGATAGTCAGCTCCGGCCGATATGGTCGGCCAGCGGGCCGAGAGCGGCGAGCAAAGCTTCGCCGCTGGTCTGCGTTGCATTCTCGTGCGGCGCGCGCAGGTTCAGCCAGCGCCTGTCGCCCGATCGTGCTGACAGGACCGCCTTCATCGCAGCGATGAGGCCGGCATCCTGGATGATTTTGCGGAACGCCTTGATGCCGGCCTCCGCGTCAGTAATGTCCTCTCCCGCCAGCGTTGCGTCATAGAGGGCCCGGATCGCTGCCGCATTCAGATTGACCGTCGCCGAGATGCACCCCGCAGCACCGTTGGCGAGGCCTTTCGTCAGCTGTGCTTCCGAGCTCGGAAACACCGCGACCTTTGGGGCTGCCGCAATGACCGCCGCGGTGTTGTTCCAGTCACCGGCACTGTCCTTGTAGGCCACCACGACATCGGGAAACGCTTCGCTCAGCCGGGCGGTCAGCGCCGGGCTCACCGGTACGCCGGAATTCTGCGGGATGTGGTAGAGGATCATCCTCATCGCCGGGTTCGCCACCCGTTCGATCAGCTCGCTGTAGTAGCGGGCCTGTCCGTTGTCGCCGGCGGCCGTATAGAAGAACGACGGCAGCACCATCACCCCGGCACAGCCGAGACCGACCGCATGCGCCGTCAGCTCGACGGTTTCGGCAAGTGCTGTGACACCGGTGCCGGGCATCAGATGGCTTGGCGAAATGCCGGCCTCGACCAGCCACTCCAGCGCTTGCATGCGCTCGCGCAACGAGACGGACAACGCCTCGCCCGTGGTACCGAACGGCGACAGGAAATGCGCTCCCTGATCCAGCACCCACTTGGCGTGTGATATCCAGAGGTCGCGGGCAATGCGGCCGTCGTTTTCGAACGGCGTCAGGATCGGTGCGATGGTTCCTTGTGGGCGGATCATGTGCGTCCTTCTACCGGTGAAAATCGGTGCAGTGCTCAACGCCGGCATCAAGAATGTCGAGCAAGCTACATGAAGCAGTGTTGCTGAGTACCGGGCGTTCGACCTCGAAAGCAAGCGGCTCGCGCATAGGCGCGCGATTGTGATCGGGCCGCGGTTCTGAGGCTCTCGAGGTAAATCCTTTTCACGGGACAACATCGCCTGGCCGAAAAGGGGGTGACAAACGAGTTCTGCTGTTTCATCAATGCCGCCTTTTGAGGAGAAGCCCATGCGGAGGATCGGTGTCGGCATCATTGGCTGCGGCAACATTTCAGACGCCTATCTGAAGGCGTCGCCACAATTCCCGGTGCTCGACATTGTCGGCGTCACCGACATCAACCGGACGGCAGCTGAGGCCAAGGCAGCGGCCTACGGCCTGGCTGCCATGCCGATCGAGGCGCTGTTAGCCGATCCCCGCGTCGAGATCGTGCTCAACCTGACCACGCCGCAGCATCACGTGCCGGTCGGTTTGCAGGCTGTCGGGCAAGGCAAGCACGTCTACTCCGAGAAGCCGCTAGCAACGACGCTCAGCGACGCGGAGCGGCTCGTCGCGGCCGCACGCGAAAAGGGCGTGCGTATCGGCTGCGCACCCGACACCTTTCTTGGCGGCTCCCACCAGACGGCGCGGCGGCTGGTCGATGAGGACACCGTTGGAAGCATTGTCGCCGGCTCTGCCTTCATGCAGGTGCCCGGCCACGAGCTCTGGCATCCCAATCCAGATTTCTACTATCAGCCCGGCGGTGGGCCGATGCTCGACATGGGACCGTACTATCTGACCTGCCTGGTCAATCTCCTAGGCCCGGTAAAGTCGGTGACCGGGCAGGCGAAGTCATCCTATGCCACTCGTACCATCGGTTCTGGACCGCGCCAGGGCGAAACCATCCAGGTCGAGGTGCCGACCCATATTTCCGGCCTGCTCGCATTCGAGAATGACGCGGCGGTGTCGATCACCACCAGCTTCGACGTCTGGAAGCACGATCACAATCACATTGAGCTCTACGGCACCACCGGCTCGATGATCGTCTCCGACCCCAACCAGTTCCAGGGCGACGTCAGGACGAGCCAGCGCAAGGGCGACTGGACGGTGGCCGATCAGATCCATTCCTATGGCGACGGCAATTACCGGGGCCTCGGCCTCGCCGACATGGCGCAGGCGATCGTCTCCGGCAGGCAACACCGCGCCAGCCTCGATCTTTCCCTCCATGTCCTGGAAATCATGGAATCGATCATCTCTTCAGCAGAGATAGGCCAGCGTATCGACCTGAGATATGGCTGCGCCCGGCCGGCGCCGATGCACGCCGATCTGCCTTTCGGAATTCTGGAATAGGGAATAATGCGATGAGCAAGACGGCACTGATTTTCTGGGGCGGCTGGGAAGGTCACACCCCGGCCCGAAGCGCCGAAATCGTCAAGGAGATGCTGACCGGCAACGGCTTCGACGTGCGGCTGGAGCAGGGGACCTCGGCACTCGCCGATCCGCAACTGGGCAAGCTCGATCTCATTGTCCCGGTGATCACCATGTCGACGATCGAAAAGCCGGAGCTGCAAAACCTGACTAGCGCCGTCGGGGCCGGCACCGGCCTTGCGGGCTTTCACGGCACGATGTGCGACAGCTTCCGCAACGAGCCGGAATACCAGTTCATGACCGGCGGCCAGTGGGTCGCCCATCCCGGCAACATCATCGACTATCACGTCGATATCACCAGTCCAGACGATCCGATCGTGCAAGGCATCGATAGTTTCGCCTACCGTTCTGAGCAGTATTACATGCATGTCGATCCGACCAACGCGGTGCTGGCGACAACGACGTTTACCGGCGAGCATCTCGCCTTCATCGCCGGCGTCGTCATGCCGGTCGTCTGGAAGCGCCGCTACGGCAAGGGCCGCGTCTTCTATAGCGCGCTCGGCCACACCGCCGATGAGTTCGCCGTGCCGCAAATGCGCACGATGTTCGAACGCGGCGCGATTTGGGCCAGCCGAAACTCGGACCTTGCGTAGCCGTTCGATCTGAACGCCAGGTGTCGTTGCAGTCTTTTCAAGGAGCAAAGCCGCCCCCGACGGTATCTCGCAGGGTCCCCGAACTGCAATCGATTGACTGCCATGGTAGCATCCAATACACCACCGGTCATCGGGGAATTCCGCAGTTGGGGGTCGAATGGAGCAGACGTGGCGATGGTTTGGCCCGGGCGATGCGGCAACGCTTGCCCATGCCAGGCAGGCCGGCGCGACCGGCATCGTGACGGCACTGCACGACATCCCTTACGGCGAAGTCTGGCCGATCGACGCCATCAGGCACCGCCAGGCGCTGATCGAGGCGGATCCGGCGATGGGCCTGAAATGGAGCGTCGTCGAGAGCGTCCCCGTGCACGAAGACATCAAGCTCGGCCGCGGCGATCTTGACCGGCTCTACGACAATTTCAGGCAGACCTTGCGCAATCTCGGCGCCTGCGGCGTGCGCACGGTCTGCTACAACTTCATGCTGATCCTCGACTGGACCCGCACAGACCTGGCTGCGCCGCTGCCGGGCGGCGGACGGGCGCTCCGCATGAACATGCACGAGCTTGCCGCATTCGATTGCTACATGCTGCAGCGCAAGGGATCGGAGCGCGACTATGCGTCCGATGTTCTCCAGCGGGCAAGCGAATGGTTCGAGACGACGCCGGACACGGCAAAAGAGCGTCTGCTCGCCAACATCATGGCCGGCCTGCCGGGCGCCTTCAAGCGCTACGACATAGCGGAATTGCGCGAAGTGGTTGCCGAGCAGTCGAGCCTGTCGCACGACCGGCTGCGCGAGAACCTCGTCCGTTTTCTCGAAAACGTGTTGCCGGCCGCCGAAGAGGCGGGCGTCACGCTGGCGATCCACCCGGACGACCCGCCGCGCGATCTCGTCGGCCTGTGCCGGATCGTCAAGAACGCCGACGACATTGCCTTTATCCTGGATGCCGTGCCATCGGCCCATAGCGGCCTTACTTTGTGCACAGGGTCGCTGGGCGCCAATCCGGCCAATGACCTGCCTGCCATCGCCAGGCGCTTTGCGCATAGGGTCAAGTTCGTGCATCTGCGCAATGTTAGCAAGGACCCGGACGGCTCGTTCATGGAATCCGAGCATCTGAACGGCGATGTCGACATGGTTTCGGTGGTCTCGGTCTTGCTCGACGAGCAGCAACGCCGTCGCGACGCCGGTGAACCGGCGGCGCTGCTGCCGTTTCGCCCGGATCATGGCCACGAACTGATCGATGACGCCGCGCGGCACACCCATCCCGGCTACCCCGTCGTCGGCCGTCTTCGCGGCCTTGCCGAACTGAGAGGCGTGATGAGGGCGATTGCCCATCAGCGCGGCTACCGGCTGCAATGACGGCGCCCCGCCTGCTCTGCGTCGGCGCGCTCACCTACGACACGATCTTGCGCCTCGATGTCCTGCCCTCCGGCGCCGGCAAGTTCCTGCCAAGCGAGGCCGTGCAGATCGCGGCCGGCATGGCGGCCAGCGCCGCCGCGTCGGCCAGCCGCCAGGGCGGGCAGGTCTGGCTATGGGCAAGCGTCGGCGACGATGCCGTCGGCCGCGATGTCATTGGCCAGATGGAGGCGGAGCGGGTCGACTGTTCGCTGGTGCGCAGGGTCGAGGGTGGCCGCTCGGCCATTGCCACGATCCTGGTCGATGCCGCCGGCGAGCGTATGATCGTGCCCTTCTACGATGCCGTCACGCAAGCCGATCCGGACCGCCTTCCACCCGCGGATTTTTCCCAGTTCGACGCCGTGCTGGTCGATGTCCGCTGGCCCGGAGCCGCCGCCCTCGCGCTGGCGAAAGCTCGTGAATACGGCATTCCGGCGGTCCTTGACGCAGATGTCGCGTCGCGACCGGTGCTGGACCGGCTGCTGCCGATCGCCTCGCATGTCGTTGCTTCGCTGCCGGCGGCACGCATCCTTTGCGGTTCGGAGATATCCGCCGGTTCTGCCGTTGCTATCCTCGGCGAACGGACCGGCGCCTTCGTGGCCGTCACCGATGGGGCGAACGGCACCGCGTTCCAGCACCCGGGTGGCAATGATGTCCGTCACCTGCCGTCGCCGCGGGTCGAAGCCGTCGACACCCTGGCGGCAGGCGACGTGTTTCACGGCACCTTCGCCCTCGGTCTGGCCGAAGGTTGGGACGAAGAGCGGGCCATAGCAGTGGCCAGCGCCGCCGCCGCGCTGAAATGCCTGCGCTTTGGCGGACGTCTTGGCGCACCGACGCGCGCGGAAACGCTGGCTTTCCTACAAGGATCTGCATGATGCCGAACACGCTTGGGCCGGCTCGTGGGAAAAGAGCACGTCAAGTGGCGATCGACTACCATGGTAGTCGATCGGCAACTGTTCTTGGGAGGATAAATGGCTGAATTCAGAAAACGCGCGCTGGTTACCGGCGCGGCCATGGGCATCGGCCGTGCCGTCGCCGAAAGGCTGGCCGAGCAAGGCGTCGACCTTATCCTGTTCGACCGGGCGGGCGATCAGCTGGATGAGGTAGCGGCAGAACTTTCAGCGCGCGGCGTGACCGTGCGCACCGTGCTTGGCTCAACCGCCGACACAGAAGCCTGCGGCCGCGCCGTCGAGCTTGCCCGGTCCGTGTTCGGCGGGCTCGACATGCTCTCCCACAATGCCGGCATCCAGCGTTACGGAACAGTGGAGACTACGGACGAGGCGCTTTGGGACGAGGTGATGAACGTCAACCTCAAGGCTGCCTACCTGTTGTCGCGTGCGGCGATGCCGCTGCTGCGCCAAAGCCGCGGTGCCATCGTCCATATGAGCTCGGTGCAGGGCCTGGCCAGCCAGGAAGGAGTTCTGGCCTACAGCACGGCCAAGCACGGCCTGATCGGCCTCGTCAAATCGATGGCCGTCGACTACGCGCCCCTCGGCGTGCGCGTCAATGCCGTCGCTCCGGGCGCCGTCGACACGCCGATGCTGCGGGATGCGGTCAAGCTCAACGATAAGCCCGACGAGATACTGCGCATCCTCGACAACATGCATCCGCTCGGCCGCACCGCCCGACCGCAAGAGATTGCCGCCGTCGTTTCCTTCCTGCTGTCCGACGATGCCTCCTTCGTCACCGGCGAGGTCGTGCGCGTCGATGGCGGGCTGCTGGCGCGCATCGGCGGTTCTCCGCGCAAGGAATAACGCCGGCGCTGTTCTTGCTGCTGCGCAGGCATTTCATGAACGGCTTGAAACTGCAGAGCCTATAAGGGGATCGCCGATGGCAGGGCTTTTGGGAATGCGGACCCTCACCGAGGGGCGGCTGGGCGAAACCGGCCCCGGCGCTTCAGTTGCGGCCAGGACGTTCGAGGTCCTGCTCGACCAGATCCTGACCTTCCGCCTGAAGCCGCACGAGCTGATTTCTGAAAAGGCGATGTCGGAAGCCCTCGGCGTGAGTCGCACACCTGTCAGGGAGGCGCTCGCCCGGCTGGCCGGTCTTGGCTTGATCGACATCTATCCGCAGCGCGGCAGCATGGTGGCGCCGCTCCGGATCGCCGATCTCGAGAAATCGCAGTTCCTGCGCGAATCGCTCGAAGTCGGCCTGATCAATCGTGCGGTCGAGAGCCTGCGCCGTGCCGACCTGCTTGCCGTGCTCAAAGGCGAACTGGCGGTCCAGGAGACGTTCGCCTCCATTGCGGACGACAGGCGCTTCTTCAAGTCGGACGAGCTGTTCCACCAGCACATCGCCAGCCATGCCGGGTTCCCCGGAATCTGGGCCGACATCAGCGCGGCGAAGCTGCACATGGACCGCTTCCGCTTTCTGTCTTTCCCGCGCCTCGACAGCATGTCGGTGGTCCTCGGCCAGCATCGGCGGATTGTCGATGCGCTCGAGCAGGCCGACGCGCTTGCGGCAGAAGAAGCAATGCGAACGCATCTTCGCCGTATCTTCGAGGTCCTCGAAATCGTCCAGGAGCGCTATCCCCATTATTTCGAGGCAAACGGCCCTGCGGGAAAGAGGACCGAAGCAGATGGCGGCAGTTCGGTCGAACGTCAACCAGCGGTGTGAGCCCGCGGTCAGCCGGCTCAATCCAAGCCTGAGCCTTTCTTGCGCTCTTCCGAAGGCGTTTTGGTCTTGCTGCCGGATTTGTCGGAAGTTGGCTCGGCTTTGCGATTCTGACCCTCGCCGCCTTGCTCCTTGCGGAGCTGCTTTTCCACTATCGATCGCGATCCTTCCGCCGGGTCTTGTTCAGGAGCATCGGTTCCCGTCATGTCGGCTACTATTCATTTTGATCAATTGCGTGCGGCGTGGGCTGACCTCCGCCGCCGGTTCTGTCGCGCCCAATCATCAGCCAGGCGGCGAACAGCACGACCAGGACGACCACGATCCAGGCGACGAGACGAGGCATTGGGCCTCACCTCCCCCGCCGCTTGCTTCCGCGCGCCTCGGGATTGGAGCCGGCCCCGACCGTTGGATCGGGCACGACCGGACCGCGTTCGGCCTCGGAACCCTCAGCTTCGATCTCCTGCACGGCCTGATCCCAATGCTCGCGCTCGCGTCCTTGCGGACGGCCTTCGCGCTCCCAGATCTCATGGGCTCGCTGCCTGATACGCTCTTCCCTGTCCATGGCCTTTGCCTCCTCGTCACCTAATCCGGCGATCGCTGGTTTGTTCCGCGCTGCCAGCGCCGTTCCTCCGGTTCAGTTGACGTGATTACCGGGCGCTCTAGATCAAACTTCACGCCGAAGTCGCTTGGTGCGGGGAGAACAATCGTGTGGCAGCAACGCTACGAGCACGTATTGTAAATGCCGTTACAGCCGTCGGTCTTCGACCAGACCGCCTGTGCTTGCTGCTGATGATATCTGTACTGACGGCATGCACGTCTTCCGACCAAGTCGAGCAGCAGTCGAAAATCGCGGCTTCCGCCACACAGACCGCATCGCTGGTCCTGGAGGCTTGGGTCGCTGGGGCAGCCCCTTCGAAATACACGTCGCGCACGTTGCAATCGGTCGGCAAGGCGCTCGCCGATGCCGGTGCGCAAATCCAGTCCGCCAAGTCGCCTGAGCCCAGCGAGCAAGCCGGTCTGACGACGGCGGTCGGACAGCTTTCGGCGGCGGTAACACGCGCAGCGACCGCAGTGCAGAACGGCAACCGTTCGGACGTGGAACACGCGCAACAGGATCTGCGGGCCGCCGCCGCCGATCTGAGCGCATCCTACGCCAGATATTTCGCGCCGAAATCATGAAGAAGCTACTCGAAATTTCGCTCGGCGTCGTCACCAGCGTTGGCGGCTTTCTCGAGGTCGGATCGATGGCGACCGCAGCTCAGGCCGGCGCGGCGTTCAGGTTCCAGCTGATATGGGCCGTCGTCCTGGGCACGATCTGCATCATCTTCCTGGTCGAAATGGCCGGACGCTTCGCCGCCGTTAGCCATCACACCATCGCCGACGGGATCCGGGAACGGTTTGGCTTCAACGCCTTTCTGTGGCCGTTGCTTGCGACTTTGCTGGTCAACTTCCTGGTCATGGCAGCCGAAATCGGCGGTGTTGCCATTGCGCTCGAGCTCGCCACCGGCATCGACTTTCAGTGGTGGGCGCTGCCGGTCGCTTTTCTGGCATGGCTGTTCCTTTGGAAAGGCACGTTCGGATTCATCGAAAAAGGCGTCGCGGTCCTCGGGCTGGTCACGCTGTGCTTCGTGGTTGGCGCCGTCATGCTGAAGCCCGATTGGGGACAGGTTGCGGCCGGTGCCGTGCCCACTCTGCCCGAGCACGACGCGGCCAATTACTGGTTCATGGCGGTCAGCATTCTTGGTGCGTCGATCTCGCCCTATTTGTTCATGTTCTATTCGTCGGGAGCGATCGAGGGCCAATGGGACAAGAGCTATCTCGGAGCCAATCGGGCCATTGCCGGCTTGGGCATGTGTTTTGGCGGCACAATCGCTATCGGTGTGTTGATCGTGGCAGCGCTGGTGCTGGCGGCGCACGGCATTGAGCAGATCGACGACTACCACCAACTGCCGCTGATGCTGATTCCGATCTTCGGTTTCTGGGGGTTCGTCCTGTTCGTTGCTTCACTAGGCATAGCTTGCTTCGGTGCCGCGCTCGAAATCGGGCTGCAGCAAGCGTACCTTGTGGCGCAGGGTTTCGGCTGGACCTGGGGCGAGGACCTGAAACCGCGCGACGATCCCGGCTTCAGCACCGTCTATACGATCTCGTTGTTTCTCGCCGCCATTCCGATCGCATTGGGTCTCGATCCGCTGAAGCTCACCATCTTTTCCATGGCTCTGACGGCCGCCAGCCTGCCGCTGACCGTGGTTCCGTTCCTCTTCCTGCTGAACGACGAGCGTTATGTCGGCGAGCACCGCAATGGCCTGATCGCGAATGCCGCGGTCATCTTCATCATAGCGCTCGGTTTCGTGCTCGCAGTCGTGACTATTCCTTTGCAGATATTCGGAGGCACTTGATGGATTTGCTGCGCGACATCCTGGACAAGCAAGTGGTCGACCGCGAGCAGGTCAAGATCGGCAAGGTGGACGGGCTGGTGGCCGAACTCAGGCCAGGCAAGCCGCCAAAAATTATTGCGGTCGAGCTCGGTTCGATCACGCTGGCGCGCCGGCTTGGCGAGTGGCCCGGGCGCTGGATGGCGCGGCTTGCGGCAAGGCTCGGCGGCAGGCGCCATGCCGAGCCGCACCGCATCGCATGGAACAAGGTGCGCGACATCGGCGTCGACATCGAGTTCGATATCGACGTCCGCGAAACGGCGATTTTCGACTGGCAGGACTGGCTGCGCGATCATGTTATTGGGCGTATCCCGGGAGCTGGATGATGGCCACCGTCAATCTTGAGCAATTGGCTGGCAGGAATGTGCTTTCGCAGCGCGGCAAAAGCATCGGCCATATCGAGGAGATACGCGCCGAACCGGATGGCGATGACCTCGTGGTTACCGAGTACCATGTCGGCATCTACGCAGCATTCGAGCGCCTGTCCGCTTCGGCCATCGGCATTGCGGTCCTCGACGTCTTTCGAATGCGCAGTCGCGACAGCATGTACCGCATTCCCTGGGACAAGCTCGACATCTCCGACCCGGCGCGGCCGCGGTTGTTATGCACGGAGGAAGAACTTTCCGCTATGAAGGGGAGTATCGAGGGCGATAAGCGGGAATGAACGATACTGTCCCGCCGTCGGAGAATGGGGTCCAGTGTGAAAGTTCTGGTTGCCGGCGCCACCGGCCTGATCGGTGCCTCGGTCGTCGCACGCCTTCTTTCCGAAGGGCATGAGGTGATCGGCTTGGTCCGCAGCCCCGGCGCAAACCGGGCCGGCAATTATCAGTTGCTGGTGCTGGACATGGCGGTGGCGCTGCAGCCCGAAGACTGGTTGCCGCATCTCACGGGCATCGACGCCGTCGTCAATTGTGCCGGCGTTCTGCAGGACAGCCCCCGTGAAAAGACGCGGGAAGTCCATCGCGATGCGGCGGCAGCACTCTTCCTCGCCTGTGCGAGGGTAGGGGTTGCCCGGGTGATCCACTTCTCGGCGATAGGCGTCGATCGGGCGCAGCCTTCGACGTTCTCGGCGACGAAACTGGCCGGCGACCAAGCGCTAATGGCGCTTGATCTGAACTGGGTGATCCTGCGCCCGTCCGTGGTGCTCGGGCGGCCGGTGTTTGGAGCCAGCGCATTGTTTCGGGGTCTCGCCTCGCTGCCGGTGCTGCCGTCCATGCCCGGCACCGGCCGGCTCCAGGTGGTACAACTCGACGACGTGGTCTCAACCGTCGTCTTCCTTCTCGCTCCCGCCAGTCCGTCTCGCGTCGTGCTGGAACTTGTCGGTCCCGAACAGCTGACCCTGGACGAGGTCGTCGGCAGCTATCGCCGATGGCTCGGCTGGGCCCCAGCGGCCACGTTTGTGCTTCCGGAACCGCTTGCGAGCCTCCTCTACCGCCTCGGCGACTTTGCCGCGATGTTCGGCTGGCGCCCACCAATGCGCACCAACGCGGCCAGGGAGATCGCCCGAGGGGCGGTTGGAGATCCCTCCAACTGGACCGCCTTGACCGGCATACGGCCGCAAACCCTGGCGGGTTTCCTCGCGCTCAATCCAGCAACGGTGCAGGAAAAATGGTTTGCCCGCCTGTATTTCATCAAGCCTGCGATCTTCGTCGTCCTGCCCTTCTTCTGGATCGTGACGGGTGTTGTGTCGCTGACCACCGGCTATAACGGTGGCATCGATCTGATGCAAAGCACCGGGGCTGGCATCTTGTCGGCACCTACCGTGATCGTCGGCGCTCTGGCCGACATCGCCATCGGCGCGCTCATAGCTTGGCGGTCGACGACGCGAAAAGGCCTCTATGGCGGCATCGCGCTCTCGCTCCTCTACTTGGCCGTCGGAAGTTTCCTGCGCCCGGAGCTGTGGAACGAACCGCTTGGGCCGTTCCTCAAAGTGTTGCCGATTCTGGTGCTGCACTTTGTGGCGTTGGCAGTGCTGGAGGAGCGTTGATGCTCTATTTCCTGCTGAAATTTCTGCATGTCATCGGCGCAGCCGTGCTGCTTGGCACCGGCGCCGGCATCGCTTTCTTCATGCTGCTCGCCCACAGGACGGGCAATACGTCAACGGTTGCGGCGGTGGCGCGCATGGTCGTCGTAGCCGACTTTCTTTTCACAGCGACGGCCGTCGTCGCGCAGCCGCTGACGGGCGCCGCGCTCGCCTGGCAGGCAGGCTACTCGCTGTGGGAAGGTTGGATCGTGCTTTCGATCGCGCTCTATGTCTTCACCGGAATGTTCTGGCTCCCGGTCGTCTGGATGCAGATGGAGATGCGCGAGCTGGCCTCGCAAGCCGCCGCTGCAGGCGCGCCGTTGCCGCCACGGTATCATCGGCTCTTCTGGCTGTGGTTCGCCTTCGGCTTCCCCGCCTTCGCTGCCGTACTCGGAATTTTCTGGCTGATGATCGCGCGGCCTGCGATTGAGTGGTAGGTCGCAGGCAGGTCCCACTGCGATAATGCCCAGTCAAAGCACTGCGGAAAAATTCCCGGCCCATGCAGCGCGAATATCTGCCGGAACGGACCTGCGTCTCGACCTGTAAGTCGCACCGGAGTCCGGTCTCGTATCATTTCCAACCGCGCTCACCGCCATCGGCACAGGACAAGATCCCGTCTTAAGGCTGGTTAGGCTTCGCTTACCAAAAAAGATGACGTCTGAGGGAACACGGGAAGCACAGGCAAGTTCGGTGCGCAGTGGAGGAGATTGCGCCATGAACAGTGTTATTTATCTCATCGGCCTCGTCGTCGTCGTGCTTGCGATCCTCTCCTTCCTCGGATTCCACTAGGAGACACCATGCAGGACCAGGACGATCAGGGCCGTCAGACGGCCGATTTCGAGACAGCCAGAAGCGAGCTTTCGGAAAGACTACAACGGGAAAAGCAGACCGCGACGGAAGCGCTCCACGATGCGCGTGACGAGATCACCAGGAAAGCGGGAGATTACGCTTTGGAAGCAAAGCAAGCGTTGTTTAACAAGGCGGAGGGAACGCAGCGCGACGTGAGCGCCAATCTCAAGGCCTTCAGCGGCGCATTGCGCGCGGCAAGCGAGCATCTTGCCAACAATGATCAACGGACCGCTTCGAAATTCGCCCTTGACGCCGCAGGCGGGCTCGATCGGCTTTCCTCGTCCCTGAAGGATAAACCGTTCGACGAGGTGCTTGGCGAAATTCAGTCGTTCGGACGCGAAAACTCGGGCGCGCTGATCGCCGGTTCGGTATTGGCAGGCCTGGCGTTGGGACGGTTCATCAAGAGCTCGCCACCCTCTGCCCAAACCGGAGCACCGGGCCAGTCGGAAACAGGCCGGGCGCCCGAGACGGGTCCTCGCTCGAATGAGTTCGGATGGCAATCGGCAGAGGCAGTTGAGCCGGCCCCGCTAGGATCCGATCAGTCCGGCGATGACTGGGCCAATGCAAGCCTGGAGCGAAACCCATGACTGACAATCAGGACACTCGCAGCCTGACAACCCTTGTCAGCGATCTGGCACAGCAGGTCACAACACTGCTTCAAACCGAAAGCAGGCTGTTGCGGGCTGAAATGTCGGAAAAGGTAAGCAAGGTCGGCGCCGGCGCCGTGGAGGTAATGGGAGGCGTCATTTGCCTGCTTGCCGCCCTGATGGTGCTTTTGCAGGCGCTGGTGATTGCCTTGGCGAGCGCCGGCCTGGGAGCCGGATGGTCCTCGCTGCTCGTCGGCGTCGTGGTGGCAGTACTGGGCGTCATACTCTTGCGCTCGGGCAAGGCAAGCATGGCTCCCTCCGAGTTGACCCCCGACCGGACACAAGACCAACTTAAACGCGACGCACGCGTGATCAAGGAACAGATAAGATGACCGAGAAATCCGCAGCCGAGTTGGAACGCGATGCTGATATTGCGCGCGCCAGAGTGGCAGATACCGCAGACACGATCCGCAGCAAGATGACACCGGGCCAACTGATCGACGAATTCACCGGGATGTTCAGCGGCGAGGGATCCGCCATGCTCAGCAATCTTAAGACTCAGGTCAGGGACAATCCGTTGCCGCTTACATTGGTCGGCGCGGGCCTAGCCTGGCTGATGCTTGGCAAGGGCACGTCGGTAGACAGTTCAGCACTTGATGCCTATTCGACCGGCAGGGAGCCTGACGGCACCCGAAACTTCTCTGACCAGAGGGGCTTGGGCGGGGCCTGGCAGGACTCACGCGGCGATGAGTACGGTGCCGAGGGCGAAGGTTCCGCCGGCTCCATGCTCTCCGATGCCGCTCGTTCGGTTGCGTCCGTGGCAGGCGGTGCGACTGAGGCTGTGGCAGACGTTGCGAGCGGCGCCAAAGAAAGATTGAGAAGCACAGCCGGGCACGTCGGCTCGGCCGCCACCGATATGACGGGGCGGGTGCGGCAGTCGGCGCAGGACCTGTTCCAGCGCGAACCTCTGGCAATGGCCGCGGTGGGCCTTGCCGTGGGCACAGCCATCGGCGTGATGCTGCCTCACACCGCCGCGGAAGACGCGCAACTCGGCCCTTACCGCGACAAGCTTCGTGACAGTGCCGAAGAAGTCTTTGAAGAAGGCGTGGAGCAAGCCAAGCAGGTTGCCGCCGAAGCATATGAGACTGTAAAGGAAGAGGCTGACCGACAGGGTTCCAGCGGCGACGCCGAGACGTTGGTCGACCGCGTCGAGAAAGTCGTGAAAAAGACGGCAAGCAAAACCGAGGAAGCCATTCGCGATCGTTTGCCGGAGACCGACGAGTCTCCCAAATCGACGTCATAGCGCTGCCACCGGTCGTTCCTGGTGATTTCGACCGCGGGTCGCCTTGCGGTGGGAACATCGAAGTCGGCCAGGAGTCCGCAACCTTCCGCAGACAAATGGGATCGCGGCGTTCAAGCCATCAGAACCGGGGCGCTCCGATCCGTTCGGATTCTTAGCTCTGAATCCGTTCGGTTCTTCGGGCTCCAAGGAAGCGTGTCTGGCCGACGCGTGGCGCGCGGTCCTTAGCAGCACTTCCGATCCCAGAAAAAACAACCACCCCGTCAATTCGGCTGGGGTGGTTGTCAGGAATTCCTCTTCCCCAGCGGGGCGGCCTAACTCTTGGCGGTCTCTCCCGCCTCACGCAGCCTGGCGTATTGCAAGGTGACGGCGCGAAGGTTCTGCTTCAACCAGTCGGCCATTTTTTCTTCTTCGCTGAGATTCTGCTGAAGAGAGTTGGTTGCCTGACTAAACCCTCCGGCTTCGGCGAGTACGAGCAATGAGTTGTAGGCGGCGATCTCGTAATTTTCGAATGCAAAGTTGGCGAAGCTGTTCTTGAGGATTTCGTCGCCGGCTACGGAATGTCCCATCGCCGCCATGCTGCCGACCATCGACATGGCCGTGTCTTTCAATGTGGAATGGTCCTCGCCGAGGCCATCCAGAATGGATTCCAGCCGGGCGATCTGCCCTTCGGTCTCCGTGATATGCTGCTGCAGGCGATCGGCGACCTGCGGATAGTTCTCGATCCGCTTGACCTGAGGCTTCATGATCGAAAGTGCCTGGTTCTCCATGGCGTGGGCGTTGCGCAGCCCAACAATGAAGATCGAACGGGTTTCGGAGTTGACGTCAGTGTCCATAGATTTCCTCGCGATTTGATTTGTAGAACCAAACCTCGGCTTCGCCGATTTGTTCCTGGCGAGATTTGATGGACTCGTACCTATCCTTGCTCTTTAAGCAGCGCTGCACAAACATCGCTCACGACCTGCGGCAGGACGTCGAAAGCATAGCCGATGTGAAGCCGCTCAGGCGGCGTGTGGTAGTCTCGTCCCCACGGACCGATATTGATGGTGGGAATGTTGGCTAGCCCACCTGACTTCGGCCAGCGAATGCCGTCCCGCCACATCGGCGTGTTGCGGGCGACGACCTTGAGACCGGACTCGGCCGCCTCGCCAAAGAAGCTCATATCCGAGATGCCGGCGAAATAATCCGCACAGCCGATTGCCGAGCCATAGCGGGCGCTTGCGTCGGCCGCGACGTCCGAAGCGATCGCCCGCAGCCGCGCCGCTGCCGGCCGGTCCGAAAGGTTCGTCGGCAAGTAAGGTATCGAGCCGAAGCCGGTGACGATTGCCGGTCCCGGCAAGCGGCTCAATCGCCATGCCTAGTCGGTGACCAGCCGGCATTGCTCCGGCAGTGGAAGATCGCGGGCGGCAAGCGAAGCCCCAACGGCGCCAAGCCTCGATCTTGCCTCCGCGTCGAGACGGTCCAGCACTGCCTCGTAACGATGCAGGGGGATTGTTTCGAGGAGATCGATCGCGGCGCTGCCGTGCTGGAAGTGCCGCCGCCGCTTCAACTCCGCCAGGCAGGCCGAAGCAGCATCGGCGCAAAGCCGGTCGAAGCGTTCGAGCACCTCATCCGGCGTCCGGCGATAGCTCAGCACGTTGAAGGTGGCGAACGCCGCAGCCGGCGTGGTCGCGTCATAGCCGGACTTGCCGTCGCGAATGCTGAGCAGACTCGGCGGTGTACCCGGAAGCGACCGGGAGTCGTCGGTCAGCTCCGATGCCCATTCCACCCGGGCGGCTATGGCCGCGGCAATGGTCGCCGCATTCAGGCCACTCAACGGAAAGCCGCTATGCGCGGGAACGCCGACGACATGGGCCGTCGGAAGCAGCTTGCCGACCGTTCCAAGCGCGATGACGCGACCCTTGCTGCCGTCCCCGTCGTCGGCGATCGCATCGAGATTGATCGCCGCGAAAATGTCCAACTCGTGCTCGCCGGCTATCTCGGTGAGAACCTGTGCCGCTTTGCGCGCACCGGCAGAATTGTTCTCTTCGTCGGGAACCGCGATAAACAGAAAGTTTCCCGCCGCGTTGGTGCTTTCGGCGAATGCGGCGCAAACCGCCAGCCCGGCGGCCAAACCGGCCTTCATGTCGAGCAGCCCGCGGCCGGCGAGAAACTCCCCCGAGGCGAAGTCGTCCCGCGCCCGCCTCACGGCAGGCGCCTCGGCCATGGCCAAAGTTTTTCTTAGCGCTTGGGTGAGTTGTTGCGGCTGGGTGGCCAGATCCTCCAGATCGCCATAGTCGCGCGTCGTGATGGTGTCGTAGTGACCGGTCAGCACGATGGTGGCGCGGCCAGTACCGCGGACCAGCATCGCCACGCAATGGCGGCCATCTTCCGGCTCGACCTCTATGGTCCAGGTTCCGCGTGGCGAAACGCGGCTTCGCGGCGTAACTCGTCTGCCAGCCACGGGCCGAACGAGGCTTCGCCGCCGGTCCCGGTGACGCTCTTCTGCTCGGTCAATGCGATGGCCCAGCGCATGGCGCGCCCGGACAGGCTGCTTTTCGCCTCACCGTTCATCATTGTGCCCGATACAAGATGCAGGAGAACGAGCTTAGCGCCAGCAGGGCGATTTCCTCAAGAGTTGCGTTGCGCCGGCTTACATCCTCCTGGCTTCGTCAGAAGCCGGTTGTTTCACCGGGGCTTGCTTCTGGTCACAGGTGGCCGGCCGATGCTGTAAGCTTCGCGCGAACATCCGCCACCCCGGTTCCGCTTTCGGTTGATCTGTCTTTTCTTTGACGCGAGCGTCCGACGCCCAATCCGAAAGAGCATCCCTCGCATACCCTGTCGGGAACAAAGCTTGGGCTGCGTGCTTATGGGATTGGCTGCGGTATTTCCAAGGCAGCCAGATCGGAGAAAGACATGAAGAAGAAGACTTGGAAGAAGCCCGTCATGTGCGAAGTCGCGGCGGGAATGGAGATATCGCGCTATTTGCCTGCCGAAATCACCACAAAGAAATGACATTACGCAACCGGCGGGTACGGCATCGGCTGTGCTCGACCGGTTCGCGACATTGCTGGAATAGAGAAACGCGGAGTTTGTCACGGCGTGTGGATTAGGATCATCGGCTCCGCCGCGGGTGGCGGTTTTCCTCAGTGGAACGCCAACGACCGGCTGAACAGGGCCGCGCGGGCGGGTAATCCTGGGGTCCGCCCGCGTCTTCAGACGAGTGTTGCGGCATCTCCAGACGGGCGACGCTGGGTGCTTTTCAATGCCTCTCCCGATATCCGCCAGCAGATTGCTGAAAACCCTGAACTCCAACCGCATCCGGAGATGTCGGCACGCGCCACACCGCTGGCAGCCGTCGTCCTGACCGGCGCCGAGATCGACCAGATTTCGGGGCTCCTCAGCTTGCGTGAGCGGCAACCCTTCGCTCTTTATGCAACGGAGCAGGTTCTGGCGGTTATCGCCTCCAATTCGATCTTCGATGTCCTCGATGCTCAGATTGTTTCGCGCCGCTGCCTTCCTCCTGAAGGCTTCATCGATCTTTGCGATGCCGAGGGCGCGGAAATCGGCATCCGCATCGAGGTGTTTTCCGTTCCTGGCAAGGTGGCGCTCTTTCTTGAAGATGGCGGCCGACAGGATCCGGAGCTCCGTTCCGCCGATGGCGGCACGATCGGGGTTCGTCTGATGGAGGGGAGCCGCTCGCTGCTCTTCATTCCCGCTTGTACAGCCGTCGATGAATCGCTGCGGCAACGGATTGCCGGCGCCGACATGGTTCTCCTCGACGGCACAGTGTTCACGGACGACGAGCTGATCACGGCCGGCGTGGGCGTGAAGACCGGCGCGCGCATGGGACACATCGCCATGTCCGGACCGAACGGTGCGATCGCATGTCTGAACCACCTGCCGGTCGACCGCCGGATTTTCATCCATATCAACAACACAAATCCGGTTCTGGACGAGGAATCGCCCGAACACGCGGCGGTGCGCGCAGCTGGATGGGAGATTGCGCAAGACCGGATGGAGCTCATGCTGTGAACGATTTTTCCGACGTGGTCGGCCGCGGCCTCAATGAACAAGATTTGCGCACAGTCCTTCTGCAGGTCGGCCGCGAGCGTTATCACAACCGACACCCCTACCATCGCAGAATGGTGGAGGGAGCGATGTCGAAGACCGAGCTGCAGGCCTGGGCGCTCAACCGCTACTGCTATCAGGCGGCCATTCCGCGCAAGGACGCCACCATCCTGTCCCACGCCGAGGATCCGGCATTCAGGGCCGCATGGCGCAAGCGCATCGAGGACCATGACGGCGAGGACGGCCGGAGTGGCGGAATTGCGCGCTGGCTGCATCTCGCGACGTCGCTCGGCCTTGAGTCGGAAGAGGTGAAAAGCCAAAGGCTGGCGCTGCCGGCAACACGCTTCGCGGTGCAGGCGTATGTCAATTTCTGCGCGTCCCATACGCTGCTCGAAGCAGTTGCTTCCTCCCTCACCGAACTCTTTTCGCCCGATATTATCGCAGAACGCGTGCCAGCGATGCTGGCGCGATACGACTTCGTCAGGGCCGACACGCTCGCCTATTTCGATCGGCGGCCCGATCAGGCCGCACGCGATTCCGATTTCGCGCTGGGCTACGTGCTTCGCTATGCCGACACGCCGGAACGTCAGCAGAAGGTTGTCGACGCCTTGGTCTTCAAGTGCGATGTGCTCTGGGCGATGCTCGACGCGCTCGACTACGCATATGGGCATGACGGCGTCATACCCCCTGGCTGCTTCCGGCCGGAGACCAACGGATGACAGCGGACCGCCGGAGAGGGATTGTATCGGCGCAATCTCGCCCGCGCCTCGCGCCCTATGTACGCCTGCGTTTCGATCCCGTCCGGAATGCCTGGGCGGTGCTGGCACCCGAGCGCGTTCTGTGGCCCGATGCAATCGGACTGGACATCCTCCGGCGCTGTGACGGCAAGACGTCAATCAGTGCCATCGTGAGGGAGCTTGCTTGCGAATATGACGGTCAGGGCCAGGAAATCGACGCCGACGTCGGCGCCTTCCTGCAGGAATGGGCAGACCGGCTGTTGGTGCGGCTGTGACGCAGGCGCCGTTCCCTCCGATCGCGATGCTGGCTGAGCTGACGCATCGCTGCCCTCTGCAGTGCCCTTACTGCTCCAATCCCATTGATTTGCTGAAAGCCGACCGTGAAATGGAGACGGAACGCTGGCTCGACGTGTTCGAGCAAGTGGCGGCTATGGGCGTTCTTCAAGTGCATCTTTCGGGCGGCGAGCCGACGCTGCGCCGGGACCTCGAACAATTCGTGTCAACGCTGTCGCAAACCGGTGTCTACACCAACCTCATCACGGCCGGCGTCGGCCTTGCCGGCATCCGTCTGGAAGCACTTGCCAGCGCGGGGCTAGACCATGTTCAGGTGAGCTTCCAGGGTGCCAATGCCGAAACCACCGCGCGGATCGGACGCCATTCCGGCGCCCACGCGCAAAAGCTCGCTGCCGCCAGACATGCGCGGGCCCTCGGACTGGCGCTGACGATCAATGCGCCGATCCATCGGCACAACATCGCGGAAATTCCCGATTACATCGACCTGGCGCTCTCGCTCGGCGCCGAGCGGCTGGAGATTGCCAACGTGCAATATGCCGGCTGGGCGTTGCTCAATCGTCGCTATCTGCTGCCCGACGGCGCCTCGATAGAGCATCAGGTCGCGACCGTGGAGGCCGCACGGGCACGTCTTGTCGGCGTGCTGGAGATCGATTTCGTGGTGGCGGATCATTTTGCGACCTATCCCAAGCCCTGCATGGGCGGCTGGGGGCGCGATGCTTTCGTCATCGCACCGGACGGCTTGGTGCTGCCCTGTCATGCTGCGATGACCATTCCATCGCTGCGATTCGAGCGCTTCGGCTCTCGGCCGCTGGCCGACATTTGGCGGGACTCGCCGGCATTCAACGCCTTCCGTGGGACGGACTGGATGCTGGAACCCTGCCGCAGCTGCGAGCGCCGTGATGTCGACTGGGGCGGCTGCCGTTGCCAGGCGCTGGCGCTGGCCGGCGATGCTGCGGCGGCCGATCCCGTATGCGTCAGGTCGCCCCTCCATGCCCGGATGGCGATGCTGCTCGAGGAGACGCTTCCGCCGTCCGATGCGAGGACCGGCGGAGACCTCATCCCGCCCTTTGCCTTTCGCCGTATCGGCCGCACATGATCTCGATCAAGAGTCCGGGGCCACCCTCGTTCTCACTCGGCGGCTGGAAGGAACAGTCGAGGTGAGGCCGATCCAGATCTGACCAGCCGTCACCACAAGGCCGTGAATATCCAGAGTGGAACCTTTTCAATGGCGGGGAATTAATCCAACTCCGCCTCGGTCAGTCACTGCGGGAGAGGGAGCTGCAGCGGAATGAGGCTGGCGCTTGCTGTTCTTGCCCTGTTGCTTTTCGTCGCTGCTCCCGGTCTTGCCGAGCCTCAGACGGTGGTAATCGGCTATCTCGGCCAGTCGCGCAAGCCGCCCTTACAGTTGGGTCCGCTGGACCAGTTCGCGACAGATGACGGGCTGCAAGGCGCACGTCTTGGCATCGCCGACGACAATACGACCGGGCGCTTTCTCGGCCAGCATTTCCGGCTGGAGGAGCGAGTGCTGAAGCCCGCCGAGGCGGCATCGGACGCGATAGGCCAGTTCGCTGGCGCCGGCCTTGCGTTTGTCGTCGCCGATCTTGACGCTGTGCCGCTCACGCAGGCGCTTGCGGCGCCTGGCGCCGAGAAGATGCTGCTGTTCAACAGCCGCGCTACCGACGATGCGCTGCGCCAGCAGGACTGCAGGAAGAACCTGCTACACACCATTCCAAGCCGCGCCATGCTCGCCGACGGCCTGGCGCAGTACCTGGTGTGGAAGCGCTGGCAGCGCTGGTTCCTGCTTGTCGGCACGCATTCTGCCGACCAGGCGATGGCCGCCGCTTTTCGCCGCGCGGCGCAACGTTTCGGGGCCGAAATCACCGTCGACCAGCCATGGACGTTCCGTCCGGCGAACGGACGCGCTGATACCGGCCATGTCACGCTGCAGTCAGAAATACCGGCCGCCACGCAGGTCGCCGATTATGATGTATTGGTCGTCGCCGACGAGGCTGACGAATTCGGCGCCTATCTCGATGACCGCACGGCACTGCCGCGACCGGTCGCCGGCACGCAAGGGCTGGTTGCGGCCGGTTGGAGCGCCGTCACCGAGGAATGGGGAGCGACGCAGTTGCAGGACCGCTTCCGGAAGCAGGCGGGGCGATGGATGACGCCGAGCGACTATGCCGCCTGGCTCGCCGTGCGCAGCGTCGGCGAGGCCGCGACGCGGCTGCGCAGCGTCGATCCGTCAGCCATCGCCGGCTACATGCGCGGCGACGATTTTCTTCTCCCCGGTTTCAAAGGCCAAGGGCTCAATTTTCGTCCATGGGACGGGCAACTGCGGCAGCCGATCCTGATTGCTGGGCCTCGCCTGCTGGTCTCCGCCTCGCCGCAGCCCGGCTTCCTGCATCAGCGGACGCCGCTCGACACGCTTGGCATCGATCTCGAGGAGAGCGCATGCCGCTTTTGACCGCAATCCTCCTGGTGGTGTCCGTGCTTATCTCGGTCGGTCCTGTTGCTGCCGAAACCGTCTACGTGTCGAACGAACAGGACAATGCGGTTGCCGTCGTCGACGGGGCAAGTATGAGCCTCTCGGCAACGATCGACGTCGGACGGCGGCCGCGCGGACTGGCGCTTTCCATTGACAAGAAGACCCTCTTTGTCGCTGTCGGCGACGACAATCGCATCGATGTCGTCGACCTTGCCAAGAGACGAGTGGTCGGCCAACTGCCTTCGGGAGCCGATCCGGAATTCTTCGTCGTGCATCCCGACGGCAAGCGGCTGTTTGTCGCCAATGAGAACGACAATCTGGTCTCGGTAGTGGAAATCGCCTCGGCCAAGGTCATCGGCAACGTCGATGTCGGTGTCGAGCCCGAGGGAATGGCGGTCAGCGCGGACGGCCGTTACGTCGCCTGCACCTCGGAGACGACGAGCATGCTGCATCTCATCGACGCCGGCACGCTCGATCTCGTGGATAATTTGCTGGTCGACACGCGACCGCGCGCCGCGGCGTTCTCCCCGGACGCAAAGCGGCTTTGGGTCTCTTCCGAGATCCGCGGCACGGTGACGGTCTTCGACACCTTAACA
The DNA here is from genome assembly GCF_040318275.1 of Mesorhizobium sp. M1217. Lineage (NCBI taxonomy): Bacteria > Pseudomonadati > Pseudomonadota > Alphaproteobacteria > Hyphomicrobiales > Phyllobacteriaceae > Mesorhizobium > Mesorhizobium sp. M1217. The sequence continues at coordinate 120,353 of NZ_JAMYMA010000009.1, forward strand.
CGGGCTGAAACCGGCAAGGTCCAGTTTGAGGTGCCGGGTATTCGCCGCGACGGCGTCCAGGCCGTCGGCATCGAGATGTCGCGTGACGGCGGCACTGCGTATGTCGCGCTGGGTCCCGCAAACCGGATCGCCGAGATTGACACGGCCACGCTGGCGGTGCGCCGCCTTTATCTTGTCGGCCAGCGGCCATGGCACGTCGCGCTGGCAGACGATCAGAGACGCCTATTCAGCGCCAACGGCAATTCCGGCGATATCTCGGTCATCGACCTTGAGAATGAAGAGGTGGTCAAATCGCTGCCGGTCGGGCGCGGTCCGTGGGGCGTCGTGGTTGGGCCATGAAAGCGCTGTCGCTCGACAATCTGGGGCACAGTTTCAAGGACCGGCGGGTGCTCGACGCTATCTCCTTCTCGGTCGAGCAGGGCAGGATGTGCATCCTGCTTGGTCGCAACGGCGCCGGCAAGACCACCTTGTTCTCGCTGATTACCGGTCTCTATCACGCTCGTTCTGGCTCGGTGCAAGTGTTCGGACACGCCATGCGCACCGACCCTGCGACCGCGCTCGCCCAGATGGGCGTCGTCTTCCAGCAGCAGACGCTCGATCTCGATCTCACGGCGGGCGAGAACCTACGCTATCACGCCGCCCTGCATGGTCTTGCCGCCGACGTTACCAAGGTCCGAACACGCGAGGAACTCGGCCGCCTCGAAGTCCTCGACAGGCTCGGCGATCCCATCCGCTCATTGTCGGGCGGCCAGCGGCGGCGTGTCGAGATCGCCCGTGCGCTCATGCACCAGCCGCGCCTTCTCCTGCTCGACGAGCCGACCACCGGACTGGACGTGCCCGGGCGCCGGGCACTGGCGCAGCATGTTCGCGGCTTATGCCGCGAACGCGGCATTGCGGTATTGTGGGCGACGCATTTCCTTGAGGAGGTGACTGCCGAAGATGATGTTGTCGTGCTTCACGGCGGCCGGGTGCGATGGGCAGGCCGCGCCGATCGCATTACCGCCGAACTCGGCGTCGGCAGCATGGCAGACGCGTTCGCTCGCTTGACGGAGTCGGCATGATAACCCGTCATGCGCTGCGGGCGCTCATCGGCATCTTGCAGCGAGAACTGCTTCGCACGCTGCGCCAGCGCGGCCGCCTGATCTCGGCGATTGCCCGGCCATTGGTATGGCTGGCCATCTTCGCCGCCGGCTTCCGCTCCGTGCTCGGCCTGTCGATCACGCCGCCTTACCAGACTTATGTGCTGTATGAAGTCTATGTGGTGCCCGGGCTGGCCGCGATGATGCTGCTGTTCCACGCCATGGCCAGTTCGCTGGCAATGGTCTATGACCGCGAAATGGGCAGCATGCGTCTGTTGCTGACCGCGCCGCTGCCGCGCTGGTATCTGCTCGGCGCTCGCCTGCTCGCCAGTGTGGTCGTCGGCCTGCCGCTCGTGTACCTGTTCTTGCTGATCGCGCGCTACTGGGACGTGCGGCCACCGATGCTCGGCTATCTCGCGGTTCTGCCGGCGCTGGTGCTGTCCGGGCTGATGCTTGGCGCCTTCGGCCTGCTCGTCTCGTCAGTATCGGCCCAGATGGAGAATTTCGCCGGGGTGATGAACTTCGTCATCTTTCCGATGTTCTTCGCCTCGACCGCGCTCTATCCACTGTGGCGACTTGCCGAGGCTGGTCCGGTGCTTGCGACGGTCGCAGCGCTGAATCCGTTCAGCCATGCAGTCGAGCTGATCCGCTTCGCGCTCTATCTGCGCTTCGAGCCGGTCTCATGCCAAGTAGTTCTGGCCTGCCTCGTCGTGTTCTTCCTCGCCGCGGCGGCCGCTTATGATCCCGGTCGTGGTCTGTGGTCGCGACGCGGCGAGCAATGACTTTCATTTGAGCGAATAGAGGTAGGCAGCCACGTCCCGCGCCTCCTGCTCGGAAATTCTGGTCGAAGGCATTGCCGTATGCGGGCTGATCTCCCTTGCCGCACGGATCCAGCGGATCAAGTTTTCCGGCTTGTTGTACAAGACGCCGCCGACGTAAACCCGGTTGGCCAAGCTGGCGTCGAGGCGCGGGCCGACCAGCCCTTGCGCTCCGGGAACGCCGGTGATGGTGTGGCAACCGGCGCAGCCATTGGCCATCATGATCGGTATGGCGCGGGCGCCGACACCGCCGGTCGCATTGTCGGCCTTCTGCTCGACCCGACGGCTTTGCTCGAAGTACAACGCAATCCCGGCCAGGGCTGCAACGAGCACGACAATTACCGCAGCGCCGATTATGGCTTTAGACAGCGTGAAGCGCATGCGGCGCCTCCTTTCGGCTGCTCGAGCGGATCCACAGGCCAGCCAGCAGCAACGCCGCGCCGCCATAGATCAGGCCGGCCGGAACCCACATCACCAAACCGGCGAGTTGCTGGTCCTCGAGCGGACTAAGGCTCCACAATTCTGCGCCGGCGGCGTTTTCCGGGTACCACAGCCTTGGCGAGACCAGCAGCAGCACTCCGAGCAGGCCGGTGTGCAGCGAGGTGAAGAAAAGGTGCATGACCGCGCTGCCATAGGCTTGTTCGCGGCCGGGGCGCGGCAGCAGCACCCACCAGAACAGCAGGCCGCTACCGAGGAAGCTGGCATGTTGCGCATAGTGCAGGGCACCCTGTCCAAGCGCTGCCTCGAACAGGGCCGGAACGTGCCACGCCCATATCGCGACGCCGTGCAGGACGGTGGCGGCTGCAGGGCGGCTGATGGCGACCCAAACCGCTCGCAGCATCTTGGCGTGCCCGGCTGTGCCCAGCGCCTGCCGCAGCTTGATCGGCAATGCCCACATCATCGCCGCGGCCGGACAGGAGGCGACCAGCAAGGGCGCCGCCACCGCCATCAGCAGCTCATGTTCGATCATATGGGCGGTGAAAACGCGCTCACCCAATGCATGGAGCGGATTGACCAGCGCTGCTGCCAGAATGACCCAGCCGGCCGCGAACAGCAGGGCTTGCCACAGCCGCAACGGGCGGCTGCGAGCACTCCGCCGCCACAACCGAGCGGCTCCAGCGGTGTAAAGCAGTGCGATCGCTGCCAACGGCAGCGTAATTGGCAGCGCCAGCGTCCAACCGGCCTGAGGGGCGCCGGCACCGTAGCAGATCGAGGTCGAGAAGAGCGCCTCGAAGCTCATCGTATGCAGCCGTCAAGAATGAGCGAGGCAGCGCCCTGCATGACGATTACCAGCGTAAACAGCACCGCGCTTAGAATGCTGACATTGGCGACGAAATCTTCGGTGCCGCGCGTACGCTCCGGTTTGAAGGCGGCGCCGCCTTGCTGTCGCGCCCGCCACGAAAGCGCGCCGCCGAGCAAGGCCAGCACCGCCAACACCAACGCAATGACGGGGATGATCGCAATCCTGTGAGCGCACTGCCACTCGACAACCGCGTAGTTCAGTTGCGTCGATACCGTCCAGGCCAATGGCCCCGACAACAGCCCACCCCAGGAAGTTCCGTACCGAACCGCACGCATCTCAACCCAGCCTCGGCGTCCAGTAAATAAACAGATAGATCGGGATCCAGGTCGCGACCACGAAATCCCAGTAGAAGACGTTGTCGCCCACATCCCCGAAACGCCGGCCGCTATAGCCATGGCGCGTGAACATCAGAACCGTCAGCACCAGCGTGTCGCCGACATCGGTGATCAGATGTGTGGTGTGGAGGCCGAGCAGCACCCACAGCATCGAGCCATACGCATTGGTATCCCAATAAATGTTGAGGGCCGGAAATTCGAACCAGCGCACGACAAGCGGTGCGATGCCGAGCAGCGACATCACCAGCAGGCCGATGCGCACCGGCACCATGGCACAGGCTTCGGCGTAGCGGTTCAGTATGTGGTTGGGCACCACGCTGGCGAGCAGCAACAGCATGACGATGGTGCCCGGCCAATGGTTGGGCGGCGGCACGCCGAGCGGCCATTCGGGGGACAGGTAGGCAAGGTAGAGATAGGCGCCTGCGGCGAGCGCGAAACCAGTGCCCTCAAGCGCCATGAAGGCGAGGGTGCCCCACCAGGTCGGGCTGCGCGGTCCGAGCCCGAAGGTCGGGAGTTCGGAAAGATCCGCGGCCGGGCGCTGTTTCATTCCTCGTCCTCCGGATCGCCTTTCGGCCAGAACCAGCCGATCAAGGTGATGGCGATCGGCCCGGCTCCCCAGACCACCGCCCACGGGCTGAAGATCGAATAGAGAAAGGTGGCGCCCACGGCGAGGGCGGCGAATAACGGCCAGATCGATGGCGTCGCCGACTTCTCGCGCACATCGGGATGCGCCTCTGCCACGGTCGAAATAACAAGTTCGCGCACGTCGACACGAAGCCCAGTCGCCACCGGCAGCGTATCGCGTTCGGCCCACAGCGGCTCGGCATGTGTAACCACCGGAATATGGGCGAAATTGTAGTTAGGCGGCGGAGACATTGTCGCCCATTCCAGAGTGCCCGCATTCCAGGGATTGTCCCCGGCCGGCGCGCCCCTCAAGGCGCTGTGAACCAGGTTTATGGTAAACAGCACGAAGCTCAGGAACAGGACGACCGCGCCGGCTGTGATGCACAGGTTGATGTTGCCCCAGCCGAGCTCCGCCGGATAGGTGTAGACCCGGCGCGGCATGCCCCACAGCCCGACAATGTGCATCGGAAAGAACGCCGCATTGAAGCCTATGAAGGCAAGCCAGAAGTGCCAGCGTCCGAGACGCTCGTTCATCATCCGGCCGGTGATCTTGGGGAACCAGAAATAGGTCGCGCCGAGCAGCGGGAACACCGACCCGCCGATCAGCACGTAATGGAAATGCGCGACCACGAAATAGGTGTCGTGCACTTGCAGGTCCAATGGGACCGAGGCCAGCATCACGCCGGTCAGGCCGCCTGCGACGAAGGTGAAGAAGAAGCCGAACACGAACAGCAGCGGCGTCCTGACTATCGGCTTTCCGTCCCACAATGTCGCCAGCCAGCAGAAGATCTGCAGCCCATTCGGGATGGCGATCAGCATGCTCGACGCGGTGAAGAAGCTCGCGCCGAGCTTCGGCAAGCCGGTTGCGAACATGTGGTGGACCCACAGGCCGAACGACAGAAAGCCGACCGAAATCAGCGACAGAACCATGCCCAGATAGCCGAATATCGGACGCCGGGCGAAAGCGGCGATGATCGAGGACACCATGCCGGTGGCCGGCAGGAAAATGATGTAGACTTCGGGGTGGCCGAAGAACCAGAACAGGTGCTGGAAGAGCAGTACGTCGCCACCCTCGGCGGGATTGAAGATATGGGTGCCGACCAGCCGGTCGAGGATCAGGAACGTCGACGTGATCATGACCGCCGGCATGGCGAACACGATCACGAAGGAGGTGACCAGCAGCGCCCAGACGTAGAGCGGAATCTTGTCCAGCGACATGCCCGGCGCGCGTTGCTTCAGCACGGTGACGATGGTGGCAACCGCGACCGCCAACGACGACACTTCGGTATAGGTGATCATCTGCGCCCACACGTCGGAACGCTTGCCTGGCCCGAATTCAGGGCCGGACAGCGGCACATAGGAGAACCAGCCGACGTCGGGCGCCATGTCGAGTGCAAACGACACCCAGGCGAAGAGGCCACCGGAGAGATAAATCCAGAAGCTGAATGCATTGAGGCGCGGAAAGGCGATGTTGCGGGTGCCGACCATCAGCGGCACGAGGTAGATGCCAGTCGCCTGAACGATCGGCACTGCAAACAAGAACATCATGGTTACGCCATGCATGGTGAACAGCTGGTTGTAGCGGTCGGGCCCGATCAGCCCGCGCTCCGGCCCCGACAGTTGGATGCGCATGGCAACGGCGCTGAGGCCACCGAGGCACAGGAAGAAGAAGGCGGTGATCAGGTAGCGCCGCGCGACAATTTTGTGGTCGACGCTCGAAAGCGCACCGATGATGCCCGGTGCCGTCTGCCATGTCCGCGCCAGCCAGCGGTCAAGGCTGGCGTCGTCGAGGCCGGTATCGCGAGGACCGTCGTGCTCGGGAGCTAGGTCACCCTTTTGTGCTGCGGCGCGTTGCTGGGCGAGGTCACGCTCATGGGCTAGGTCGGCGCTGCTCATTTCAGGCCCTCGAGATAGGCTACGATCGCATTCAGCTCGTCCCCGTTTAGTCCCACCACGGGCATGTGGGCACCTGGCTTGATCCCTTGCGGATCGGCTATCCAGGCTGCGAGATTGCCGCGGCTCATCGCCAGCGTTCCGGCAGCGAGCGTCTGCCGGCTTGCGATATGTGTAAGGTCGGGAGCGACCGTACCGCCGGCGATGGTGCCGCCGATCTTGTGGCACATCACGCAAGGCCGTTTGAGGAATAGGTCATGGCCGGCTTTTGCCTCGCCAGAGGCAGGAGCGACCGCCGGCCGCAGCTGATCGTTCAGCCACGCGTCGAAGACGGGCCGGGGTTCGGCGACGATGAAGGTGCTCATATTGGCATGCTGCGCGCCGCAGAACTCGGCGCACTGGCCGCGATAGACGCCGGGCTTGTCCGCCTTCAGATCGAGAACGTTCTCGTGGCCTGGAATGAGGTCCAGCTTGCCCGAGAGGTTCGGCACCCAGAAGGAATGGATGACGTCGGTCGAGGTCACGACAAGCCGCACCGGCTCCCCCGCCGGGATGTGGATTTCATTGGCGGTCGTCAGGATGCGGTTCGGCTGATCGTTTTCGTAGCGCACCTCCCACCACCATTGATGCCCGGTCACCCGGATCGTCAGCGCCGCATCCGAGCCGATGGCGGCGAGCGTCCGGTTAGCGAAGTAGCTCAGCAGCGTCAGGCCGACCAGGATCAGGGCGGTAGCGGCGAGTGCGGCGACGACAATTCGCATCTTGCTGCGCTCGGCGGCAGCGTCGAGGACAAGCGGATCGCCGAGCGGCGCCGGGCGCCGGGCCAATGGCGTAATCAGCACGGCCATCACCAGAAGCCAGACCGCCGTGCACAGCGCGGTGAAGAACCAGATCAGCCATGCAAGCTCGCCCGCGGCCGGGCCTTTCGGGTCGAGCGCGGATTGCCAGCCGCTGCATCCTGCAAGGAGCAGCATGCAGGCTGTGCTGCAGCACACCCTGCAAAGAAGGCGGTTCACGGCGACTTCCCCAGCGTCGCGGCGTCCGGCAGGCGATTTTCGGATGGATGGGGCATCATGTCGTCGTCGCGGCTCGGCGCAGCGGACTTTGGCGCGTTGCCGCTCAGCGCGCGGACGAAGGCGGCAAGCTCCCAGATCTGGTCGTCAGGGATCTTGTCGCGGAAGCTCGGCATGCCGTTCGGCCGGCCGTCCCTGATCGTGGCGTGGATGCTTTCGATCGAGCTGCCATAGAGCCACTTCTGGTCCATGAGGGCCGGGCCCATGCCGCCGCCGCCATTGGCATGGCAGCCGGAACAGTTGAACCAGTTGAACAGACGCTTGCCCTCGCTGAGGTGGAAGGCGTTGGCCTCGAACACGCCGGCCTTGTTGTCGGACGAGGCCGGCCGTTGGCCGCCCGGCTCGAGGGCCGTCACGGCCGCCGGTTGGTCGCCCGAGCCGAGCACCGACTGTGGACGCGTGTCGCGTTCCTCGCGCTGGCAAGCGGCAAGGACGAGCATCGCCGACAGCAAGCATGGAAGGCCGCGGTTCATCGCACTGCCGCCCCGGCGCCGTCGAGGCGAGGCACGCCATATTCCGCCAGGATCGTATCGATCTCGGCGCGGTGTTTGGCAATAGCTGCGTCTACCTCACCGCGCAGTGCATCGTCGTCGCGGCGCACGGCCATCGAGATGTCGTAGATCATCGGCAGCAGCGGACCGTCGATACGCGGCGCAACCGGCGTAATTCGTAACGGAGCTTTTTGCCTGGCGGCGAAGTAGCCGGCCAACGGTCCCCAGACGACGGCAACATCGATGTCGCCATTCGCCACCGCCTCGATGATGCGCGCTGGCGGGTTCGGCGCGGAATAGTCGCCATAGACCGGGAAGCCGATGAGATGGCCGACGATGCCGCGGCGCCCGAGCGCCTGGACGGGTGGCGAGTTGGCGCCGTCGTCGCCGATCAGCTGGACGCCGATGTGCAGATCGCGCAGGCGAGGATCGTTGAAGGACGTGATTTCCGGCGCATCCTTTCGTGTCACGAAGACGTAGGAAGACCGGTAGTAGGGCGCGGTGGTGCGCAGCATTTCGAGATTGGCGGGTGTGCCGGGCACCAGATCGCACAGGCCGGCTTTCAGCGTGTTGCGCACAAAGCCGCGCCGCTGTGCCCACCATGTGTAGGAAACAGTCGCACCAAGCTCCTCGGCGACGAGTTCGGCAATCTTGTTTTCAAAGCCCTCCCTGGCGGCATTGGAGAACGGCATGTTGTTGGGATCGGCGCAGATTCTCAATTCGCGCGCATCGGCAAGGGGGGCAACAAGCGAGAGCGCCAGTGCACCGACCGCGGCGGCAAGCCGCCGCGGTCGCGTTCTCCGTGGCCGCGCAACTCGGCCGATCGTCTCAAGGCAGCCGGAACACATACAGCGTACCTCCCGGCGTGGTTACATCCTTCAGATCCTTCATGACGTTGACGAAGCCCAGCGCGGCGGTGGCGTCGCGCGGGTCGAGATCGCCGGATACGATCGCCCCAGCCCAGCCACCAACGCCCGAAAGGACCGCGACATATTGGTGCCCGTCTGGGCCGCGATAGGTGATCGGCTGGCCGATGATGCCGGACGACGTCTTGAACTGCCAAAGCAGCGCGCCGGTCCTGGCGCTGACCGCCTTGAACCAGCCTTCCATCGTGCCATAGAACACGACATTGCCGGCGGTGGCGACGGCGCCGCTCCACACCGGAAAGTTCTCCTTCAGGCTCCACGCCGGCTTGGCGGCGGCGACATCCCAGGCGGTGAAAGCGCCGCGATTGCCGCCCGGCCCCGGAATCATGCGCACGTTCATGCCGACATAGGGCGTCCCGGCGATGTAATTCACCTCGACGCCTTCTTCGTCCATGCACATGTTATTGTGCGGAATGTAGAGCAGGCCGGTCTTTGGCGAGAACGCCGAAGGCTGCCAGTCCTTTAGCCCGGATGCGGTGGGGCAGATGTCGCGCACGACCTTACCGGTGCCGGTTTTTTTGTCGGGATTTACAATCAGCCGGCCGGTCTTGAGGTCGACGCCCTTGCTGGAATTGACAGGCCCGAACGGCACCGCCGACAATACCTCCCCCGTCGTGCGGTCCAGCAAATAGACATAGCCGTTGCGTTCCGGTCGGACCAGGACCTTGCGGAGCTTGCCCTGCCAAGTCATGTCGAGCAGCACCTGCTCGTTGATGCCGTCGTAATCATGGAGGTCGTGCGGGGTCCATTGATAGAACCATTTGGCTGCGCCGGTGTCGGGATCGCGGGCAAAGATGCCGGCGGTCCATTTGTTGTCGCCGGGCCTCAGATCCGGATTCCACGGGCCGGGATTTCCGGTGCCGTGGAAGATAAGGTTCAGATCCGGATCATAGGAGATCCAGCCCCACACATTGCCGCCGCCGATCTTCCACGCATCGGGCGGCCATGACGTCACGCCGAGATCCTTGCCCTTGTCCATGTCGTAATGCGGCTTGAAATCGGGGCCGATCAGCACCTCGGCGTCCGGGCCGGTGTTGTAGGCCGTCCAGACGACGTGCCCGTCGCCGGCGTCGAGCGCCTTGATCCAGCCGCGCACGCCCATTTCGCCGCCGGAATTGCCGACCAGCACCTTGCCCTTGACCACCAGCGGCGCCATGGTGATGGTCTCGCCGATATTGATGTTGCCGATATGGGTGTTCCAGACCGGTTTGCCGGTGGCTGCATCAACGGCGATGGTATGGCCGTCGAGCGTGTTGAAATAGATGCGCCCGTCGAAGAAGACCGCACCGCGGTTGACCACGTCGCAACAGGCAACGCCCTGCGCCGCAGGCTCGGGATTGGGCTCGAATTTCCACTTCATCGGCGCGCCGGGCTTGGTAAGGTCAAGCGCGTAGAGGATGTTGGGAAACGGCGTCACGATGTACATCGTGTTGCCGACGACCAGGGGCGCAGCCTCCTGGCCCTTGTTGACGCCAGTGGAGAATGTGAAGGCCACCTGCAGGTTCTTGACGTTGTCCTCGGTGATTTCCGCAAGTTCGCTGTAGCGGGTCGAGGCGTAGTTCTTTGCCGGCATCGCCCACTGGCCGTCGTCGGGCGGAGCAGCTGCGGACGGCGGATTTATCGCAAAGCTTGACGTTGACTGAGCAACCGCCGTGGTAACTAGCGCGAAGCCTGCCAGCAGCGTCCATCCCAGCATCGCAGCCATTGGCCTTTCTCCCCTTTTGGCTGACACACTGGTTTTCGCTGCCACCTGTCGCACTTGCCTCATTAGCGTATCGACCCGCCGACACCGGCGCCAAGCTCTGCGGCTACGTCCGCCTCGGTTCCGGCACACAATGGATGGCCCCAGCCGGAAGCGCTCTTGCCGCCGGGATCGAGGTCGAAAATGATAGCGTCCTTGCGGTTTGGGTTGACGCCGGCCGGTACCTTGTCCAGCCCGAGTGCGGCCCGCACCCGCCAGGCGACATTGTGGTCGGCACAAGAGGAATCGCCGCTTATCCCGAGGGCCCCGACGATCCCCTTGCCGTCGTAGAGAGCCAGGCCACCGCCAAACACGACGACACCGCCGATGGGCTTTCCCAGCAATGGATCGCTGGAGCTTCCATACGTAGAAGGATCGCCCGCATAGGCTGCCGCCTGATTGACCGGATTGGTGGCCAGGAGGCCGAATAGAGGACCGCCGGGCTGCACCGGCGCGTAGAGGTTCGCGGTGGACAAAGCCATCTGCGCGAGGCTGAGCCCGTTGGCCGTATTGGCTTTTTCGGCGGCGATCAGTCGGCTGCCGGGCCACTGGGCGTCGGCGGTAGGCCCGCTGAAGGCGACGGCGCAGACAGTTCCGTCGCGAGCCACGATTGCCGCCCATTCATTGGTATCGAAGCCGCCATTGCCGGGGCCGCCGCTGGCTTTGACGTTGGCCTTGAGGGCGGCCAGCAATTTGTCATGGTCGGCCGGGCAAGGTGCTTGAGCCCAAGCCTTTTGCTGGACGGCGCCGATTGTAAGCAGGAACAGACATAATGCTACTGAGACAATCCGATGGCGATCCATTAGCTGCGCCGTCTTTGTTGAACACTCCCAACGCGCGAGAGGCGCAGAAGTGCCAAATGGAATGAAATAAATGTCGGATTCCGTCGGCCAAACTCGGCGGCCGGCGCTCGGGATAGTTGATCCTGGCGTTCTCATTCAACCGCAAATTGGAGTTATTCCCGCGGTGGTCCGGGCTCGGCGGGAACGGAGGGCGCTGTTCGCAGTTGTGTCGGATGCTGTCTGCAGTCGAGCAACTGGCTCAATCGGTGAAAGAGCGGCGAGCGGTCTTGTTCGTTGGCGCCGGAGTATCGATGAGCGTCGGCTTACCGTCCTGGCAAAAGCTCATCGAGCACATGCAAAACGAGCTCGGCCTCGACGAGGACATGATCGGCGCACCGGAGGCCAACTATCAGGCCCTTGCCGAATATTACCGGCTGAAGCAGGGGAGCCTCGGCCCTTTGCGCAGCTGGATGGATCGCGAATGGAGCGTATCGCGGGAAAAAGTGCGGGGCTCGGCGATCCACAAGCTTATCGTGTCGCTCGATTTTCCGATCATCTACACCACCAATTATGATCGCAACCTCGAGGTTGCCTTCGAGATCCATGGCCGGCCCTTTGTGAAAGTGGCCAATGCAAAGGACTTGCCCAAGACAACAGGCGAGGTCACCCAGATCATCAAATTCCACGGCGATTTCGACGACGACAAATCGCTGGTTCTGGCGGAGACCGATTATTTTGAACGGCTGTCGTTCGATTCGCCGCTCGATGTGAAATTTCGGGCCGACGCGCTGGGGCGCACCATCCTGTTCATCGGCTACAGCATGTCCGACATGAACATCCGTCTGCTGCTGCATAGGCTTTGGCAGACCTGGCAGCGGTCGGGCTACGAGAAGAGCCGTCCGAAATCCTTCATCTTCATGTCGCAGCCGAGCATCGTCCAGGAGGCTGTTCTCGGCCGCTGGGGCATCGATATGCTGACCGAAGAGGCCGACGATCCGGAGGACGCGCTGCTCGCATTCCTGAACGAACTCAAGGACAGGGTCGGCCGGCCAGACGGCGCCTGAAAAGCCTGCGCCGTGACGAAGCTGTGGGGAACCGGCCGGCCCGATGTGAGTTGGGGAGGCTAAGTCTCACGGGATCAAGCCTGTATGAACGAACGCAAACACAAGCGAAGAGTGCATATCAAACATGGCCTGTCGGCCGAGCAGGTCTATGAGATCAATTTCTTTGCCCGCAAATGCGGCCTGACCAGGGATGAAGCGCTCAAGATGATGCGAGATGCCGGTCGGTTGAAGGATAGCGCGAAGGCATCTTACCAAACCTGGGCGAAGTAGCGGCATGGATCACGCCTCTTGGGCGGCCTTTCTCGGGACGGTCATCTTGATGCAGATGCCGCCGGGGCCTGACAGTCTGCTGGTGATGGCGCGTGGCATCGGGCAGGGCCGGGAGGTTGCCCTGTTAACCGTTCTGGGCATGACCCTCGGCGCCGGCATGGTCCAGTTGCCGCTCCTTGCCCTCGGCATATCGTCGCTGCTCCAGGCGTCGCCCCTTGCCTTTGCCATGCTTCGCTGGATGGGCGCGGCCTATCTCGTTTGGCTTGGATCACGTTTGGTATTGTTGCCGTCGGACGGGGTCGAAGTCGAGAAGCCTGCGGCCGTCGGGCCGCTCGCGGCTGCGCGCGAAGGGATGATCGCCAATCTGGTAAATCCCTGGCCGATAACCTTCATGGTGGCTTTCCTTCCACAGTTCGTCGATCCGGCTCGCGGATCGGTTACACTGCAATTGCTGCTGCTCGGAGGCACCCAGAAGATGACCGGTGTGCTGGTGCTGGGCACATATGCGCTCGCATCCGGCACGCTCGGGGCCTGGATCATGAGGCGACCGAAGGTAAGGCTCTGGCAGCAGCGCGTGGCAGGCTGCTTCGTCGTCGGTCTCGGTATCCGCATGGCACTCGGTGGTGGCGCACACCGCTGAGGATCGAGCGATGCACCGGCGGTGCGTCATGGAACATCCGCCGACAATTTTCGTTGACATGCTCCACAAGGCGAAGAGGTCGAGCATGTCGAAGGTCCAAGCCGCCACCCCGGAGCGTTTGCAGCAGCTCAGGCTCGAGGCGACAGCGCACTTTGCGCCGCTCATATTGCGCGAGGCACTGGTGCGTCTCTGCCGGGCGTGTGGAAGCGAGAGCCTCGAACGGTTCGAAAAGACCATGGTCGACCAAATCGAGGCATCGCGTGACGAAAAGGCCGATTTCGACACAATGAAGGAATTTGCCATCGAACAGCTCTATGGCTGGATTCGAGAAGTCAGGTCTTCACCGGACATGACACAGCCGCTGGAGAATGTAGACACCCGAAGGACCCCTGGCCGCTCGGAGGAGCCGCAGACGCTAGAAGACCAGCTGCAGGCGGGTCTGGAGGATTCTTTCCCGGCAAGCGACCCGCCGGCTGTTGTTTCCACCGCGATCCCCGGCGGATCGAAGAAGCTGGTCGGAACCGACGAGGTCCTCAGGCAGCAGCGGAAGAAAAAGGCCGAGGAAGCCAGCCATTCGCGATAAACGGCACTGCGGGGAAGCAGCCTGCCAGCTCACCCGCCGTCCGGCATGAAGGCTGTCGGGGCATGCGTGTCATGCGGCTCGCCTTCGACAAGAATCTTCGCTTCCAAAGCCGCGTCGATAAATGCTTCGCGGGCTTCCGCTGCCGTAATCTGGCCGATCTGGGCGCCATCCAATGCATCTGCCGCCATCAGCGACAACGGGGCATTGCGGGCAGGCCATTTCTCGCTTTTGAGGCAGTAAGAAGCCTCGAAAACGGAGCTGACCATTCGCGATCGGCCCGGCTTGCCGAAGTAGATGCAAACCGGAGCATCGAACTTTATCTCCAGCATGGCGGTCCTCCCGATTTAACCACCCTTGATATAAATTAGCCTCAGCGGGTCACATGGCCTGCTGGGCATTTTAGCCGACATCGCGAACCTCAGTGGGATTGGTGCCTGCTGGTATTTCGGCGGCGACATCGTGCGCCAGAATGCCCGCTTTTTGGGCGAATGCTTCGAACGCCGCGCGCACCGTCTCGGCATCGACCTCGTCAGCCAGCCCGGCGCGACAGGCGTTGAACGCCGCCATGTGCGCCGGGCCGCGGCTCGGCCATTCGTTCAAGACATCATAGGCCTGCCACATATTTTCGACATGGCGAGGGAAACCAAGGCCGACAAGAATTGGAACGGGGCGGCCAAACGAGCTTTTTGTCATCTGTGTCTCCGCGAAAGTGCCTGTCGCATCAACGCTCGATGCGGACACGAGGCCGATGCCCGTTAACGCGGGATTGGTGCACGGGTTGCAGCGGATTTGTTCGATCGTGCGCCGGCCGATGCTGGCGTCACTTGTTGGTCCGCATCTTTTGCCGGGGATTGATACCGCCTTGAGGCGTGGTGTCGTTCTCGACATCGCCTTCGAACGTGTTGTCGCCCTGATCGAGCCGGTCGCCCTCCTTGATCGTGCCCTTGGAACTGCCGATGCCGGGATCGTTGGCAAGGTCGCTATCGGCCGGCGTTTTGCCTTTGGCGTGCTTGTTTCCTGTCATGGATTCCTCCTGTTTTGAGGTGGCGGACTGTCCTTGAGGTGGCGGCCAAGGCTCGCTGCGAATCGCGTTTCGACGCGCCAATGGCGGTCCCCCGGACTTTCGGACGACCTCGATTCGAACTCCGCGATACCGGTGGTTGTTCCGTCAAAAATATCGCCGCCGGCTGGAGTGCCCAGCCAAGCCTCTCCGGTTTCTGGAGCCGGGTGATTTTCGCCAGCCGGAACGATCTTTCGCCCAATGCATTTAACTGGTCTGCGCTCACGAACTCATTCTGGACGGGAGCTGGACCATTGCCACCCACAGCCTACGCCTTCGCGACCCGCGAAACCGAAGAAGTTTCCATCGTCCACCTCATACCCGCCTTAAGGGCTTTCGCGCGTACTTTCTGCCGCACCCCCGATGATGCAGACGACCTGGTCCAGGAGACGCTGACCAAGGGACTGGCCAACATCGACAAGTTCGAGGCTGGAACGCGCATGAAGTCATGGCTCTTCACCATCATGCGCAACACCTACTACACGCGTGTCAGAGCCGCAGTGAGGGAAGCGCCTGGCCTGCTCGACTGCGCTTCGCTGCGGCCGATCTCGGAAGCGACGCAGGAATGGTCCGTACAGGGCAAGGAAGTCCACCAGGCCATCCAGAGCCTTCCCGAGCACCAGCGCGAGGTTCTGATGCTGATAGGCGTGCTGGGCGTCAGCTATGAGGAGACTGCCGAAATATGCGGTTGCGCGGTGGGAACCGTGAAAAGCCGGCTCAACCGCGCACGCGCCGGCGTGCTGGAATACCTTGGCGAAAGTTCCTCGCAAACGCTGATGGAAAGGCGCAGCTATCTATCCGAAGGACAATTGGACTTCGAAGCCGAGAGGCGCCGCTAATACATGTCACGCTAATTGCTGGTTTCGCGCAATCGTCTTTCCACAAGCGCGTTCTGCAATTCAATCGCAAGTTTGGTCAGCCGGTCAGGAACCCTTTCCTGTTCGATGGCCGCAAGCAAGGAAGCGATTTCCCGGTCTATCCTCAGATCGGCACGCGTGCTGACGGAATCTTCCCTTGAGCGAGACATCGCGTTCTCTTGGCAAATGTTAGTCCCTTCACCTCACTCTGGTGGCAACAGTGCGAGTTTGCAAGAATTTGCAAGCTATCCATGCGACCGGCTTCGGTCCTTGCACAGCTTCGCCAGCGGTTGGCTCTCGCTGCGTTTTCAATTGCTCACCGGCTGCAAGCCACATGCTGCCGCAACGATCAGTCTTCAGGCCGTCGATCCGCTGAATGATCCTGGTACTGCTCGGACTTGACCCGATTGCCGTCGAGCCCACGCTCCTTGCTGTGCTGCTTCTTGTCTCTGTTGGACAGAACAGCGTTCTCTCCGATCTTGTCCTTGGGAAGATCGGTCATTGCGCCAGCGCCAGCGCCTTTGCCATGACTGCCGCGACCGATGTGCTTCTTGCTGCCGGACGCCATCTTATCCTCCTTCATACTGTCGAATAGCGGCTTTTCCTGTTCGGCATCCGAACCAGCGTTGGGCCACAATGTTCCGCTGGAAATCGTAAGCACGAAGGCATCGCCGTCCCAGTGCCGGAACGGCTTTTCGCCGTCGACGAGGATTTGCATGCCATTTGCATTGGCGAAGTTATGAACGTCGGCGCGATCCAGCGCCGGCGATCCGCGATATGAATAATTCAAAAGCACGGCCATGCCCGGCCTCTTCAGCACGCGGGCGAATTCCACGAAATGCCGTTCGGCGAGGCCGGCCAGCACCAGATAGGGAAAGCTGTCGACGGCCAGCACGCGGTCGAAGCTCGCATTGCCGAAATCGGCAAGATCGAAACCTTGGGTAGGGCGAAATTCCACATTGCCGAGCCCGGCGCATCGCCGGCGAGCGATCGAGATCATCGCCGCGGATATGTCGATGCCGACGATCCGGTGCGACAGAGCGGAGAGCGCCTGTTCGAAGCGACCGATACCACAGCCAATATCCAGGATGTCGTTATTTGCGCCGCTAAAACCTCGCCTCTCCAGCCATGCAACGATCTCAGCCGTAGCGGCCGAGAGCTTTTCCTCGTTGCCCAGCGACGACAGCTGGACGCTCGCCGCCGGGGAGATCGCCGCCGCCGCGTCAAACCCGGCTGCCAGCCGCTTGACGACCGCATCGCCGGTCTCTCCCTCACCGCGTTCGTGCCGAACGGCAGCACCCGTTTTGCGCAGCGTGGCGAAGATCTCGGGCCTGCGCTGAAGTAGGTCGGCAATCCGCTGTAGTTTTGCCGTCTTTCGCGGTTCGGCCGAGTGCATGTTTTGCGCAATCTTCGCCAGTTCTGCGGCTTCGATACCTGTCTCGAAACGGAGAGCCAGCCTGGCGATGACGGCTTCGACGCCGGCACCATCTGCCATGCATTCCTCCAGCACCCGCCTTGCTGATGTCGACCACCGAGATCCCGGTTGGGTCGCGCTCATCGCCCTTTGCTCCGCGTCCAGATCTTGCGCAGCGTCCACCGGTCGACGGCGCCCCAGCTGTATTTGTAGGCCTCTTGTCCGCGCAGAAAATCGAACTCTTCCGCGCCTTCGCAGATCGCCCGCCTTATCGCCTGGCCGATGAGCAGCGCGCCGGGACTTTCGTCCGCATAGGCCGGATCGAAGCCACCGAGGTAAGCGTAGGCCCGGCCGCGATGATGGAACCCGTAATAAGCGCCCACGACCGCATCGCCGATCATGATCAGCCAGCATCGGGCAAGCGCTTGGGCGGCCATTTCCGGCAGCGCCTGACGGTGGAATTCTTCCACGCGGGTATCGCACAGGACGCCGTCGCCGTTTCCGGCCCAGCGCGCGCGGTGGAGGCGGATCAAATGATCGAGGAATGTCTGCGGATCGGACAAAACGGGTTCGATGGCGACCCGGCCACGTCTCGAAGCGGCTCTATGGGCGCGGCGCAATTGGCGCCGTCGCCGCGCCGGAACACAGCTGAGAAGCGTCTCATCGCCCGTGAGGGAAAGCACCGGGCAAGCAGCGTGGCCGACAGCCTGGCACGTTTCGAGCGCGGCATGCCTGATGGCGAGGCCGGCACCGCCGGCCGGCAGATCCGGCAAGATCCACTGTGACCAGCCGATGGAACGAACCGAGCCGGCGATGACGGCGCCGACCGGTTCGGCGATCTCGGGAAGACAAAGAACGTCCAGATAGTCGCTCAACGAAATCCCGAGCGGAAGCAACCGCGCGCCGGCTTCCTGGCATTCCAGATAGAGTGGCGCCAGGCCGACCAGATCGTCGCCTCGCCAGACGGCGACCGTCGCAAGGTCGCCGGGAGCGAATGTCCGCCACCACGGCACCAGCCATGCGGGAGACTGGAACGGCGTCGCCGAGGGACTGCGCGACCAGAGTTCCCACCAGTGTGGCCCGAGGGCTTCGAGGCCCGCCGCATCGTCGATGATCTCGCTGCGGAGCATGTCCCGCTCACTTCGCCGCCGCGAGCTGTCCGCTGTCTGTGCCGAGCCGTGCCAGCGCCCGATAGGCGTCCATGTAGGAGGAGACCATGCGGTCGAGTGAAAAGCGGCGCCGCGCCTCGGCCCGGCAGGTCTCAGGGTCCAGGCCGGGTGCGGCAACGATGGCTTCCGCCATTTCGTCGACATCTCTGACGAGATACCCCGTCTTGCCATGCTCGACCACATCCGGCAGTGCGCCATTCGGGAAGGCCACCACGGGGGTGCCGCAGGCGAGTGCCTCCATGGCGACGAGAGAACTGGTTTCCGCGGCAAGGCTCGGGACGACCAGGCAGCGGGCTGTGTTGAGCAGGCGCCGCTTGGCGACAAAGCCGAGCGGACCGAGGAAGCGGCGCCGACTGTCCAGCCGCGGCTCGACCTCGTCGCGAAAATACGCTGTGTGGGTTTCGTAGGGATAGACTTTGCCGCCGATGACCAGCGGTACGTTGGCCTTCTTGGCTGCGTCAAGCGCCAGATGAATGCCCTTTTCCGGGCAGATTCGGCTGAGCACGAGCGCAAACTCACGCTTGACCTGTGGCTCGCTCAGCGCGTCGATGTCCACTCCGTTGGGGATCGGCCCGATCAGCCTGGCGCCCGGTGGCGCGGTTCGTTGCTGAGCCGCCGATACCGCATGCAGCCACAGATCCTCTCGCGCCGGACTGAGAGCATCGGCCGGATACCAGTCGAGCGGCAGGTGCAAGGTCACCAATGTCGGCCCATCGCCCGGCAGATAGGCATCGAAATCGATGCCATGCAAATGAACCGCGTCGATTGGCCAGCGTGCGCGTGCGGTAGCTATTGCTGCGCGATGAGCACGCTGGGCCCGGCGCTTCGCCGCTTCATCGAGCACGCCCGGTTCGGCCGGCGTCTCGATGAGGACACCCGCAGCGCGCGAGCCCTGGCAGCCGATCACGATCGAACGGTGTCCGGCCTGTACGAGCGCCTGATCGAGCATCGACAGCACCTGCTCGGCGCCGCCGACCGCATCCGGCCCGACCGGGGCGAGGGGATAGGCGACGTTGAGGACGGTGAGCGTCATGGCTGGCGAGCCGAAGCTCCTCACGCTGCGGAGGCGCGCTGCCTGCCGGCGGAAGGGGCAGCGATGCTGCCGGCATAGCGGCGCGTCATTGCCGCGCAGAATTCGGCGAATTCCGCCGGCACCAGCGGCGGGCTGGCGTGGTGCGGCATCATTCCGCGGTGTTCCGGCGTGAAGCAGAAGGTCACCGTCACGTCGAAGTCGGCCAACGCCTCCATTTGCCGGTCGAACCAGTCAAGTGCGTTCGGCCTGAAACTGTCGGCCCAGGAAAGCCCGGTGCGCAGATTGGTGACGCCGAGCCGTTTCATCCAGGCGACGGCGTCATCCAGCCGGTGATCTTCGAAATGGAACCACTGCACCAGTCCCATTGCCGGCGCGTGGTGCAGGAATTCCTCGAGCGCGGGCTTTGGCGTGCCGTCCTGGCGCAGCAGGCCCATGTAGAAATGGCGGTAGTAGGAAGAGCCTTCCGCCTCGCGATGGCGCGTCGTCGCTTCCCATTCGCGCGGCAGGTCGTAGAGGCTATACCATTGGATGCGCGGTGCGTTGCCGATCAGCAGTTCCGCTGTCCGGCGCAGGCCCCAGGCCTGTACCTCCTCGGCACCGAAGGTCGACACGCCGACCTCGCTGACCCATACCGGAAGATCGGTGACAGCCGAAATTTCGCCAATCTTCTGCGGCCATTCGTGGATCTGCCAGAGGTTCCAGTCGAGCGGAAAGCCGTGCACGGCGACCGCGTCGACATGATCGAGCACGCCGAATTCCTGCATCCGTGTTATGAAGGCGGCGTCGATCGGCGAGATGCCGCCAAGGACCTTGGTCAAGGCCGGATTCTCCGACGCTATCGCGTCGGCGGCCAGGATTGCCATGTTGGCGAAGCGGCTCCAGTCGGGATCGAGCTCTGGATCCCAGTGGGATTTGTTGTTTGGCTCGTTCCAGATCATCGCGGCTTCAATCATTTATCTGTCCTTTCGACGGGTAGATGGCGCCGCCGCCGGCCGGTACGTCGGCGGTGCGGCAGAAATAGACCTCCTGCTCGGGTTGCAGCACGATCTCGAAGCCGGCGCTGCGCAGCATGGCTTCGGTGCAGGCGCGATTGGGAATCCACCAGTTGGTCGGGTCGTCGGCATAACGATGCTCGATGAAATGCAGCTTTGGGAACTCCGGCCGGTCGAACAGGTCGTGCGTCCAGAAATGATAATTCTGCTCGAGTGCCGGCACGTCGGTGCTGCCGCGCTGCATCGACTGGAAAATCATCAGGTCGTCGGCAACGTGCTCCCGGATCAGATCGAGAGCGAGCAAGGGATGGCGCAAATGGTAGAGCACTCCCATGAACAGCACGATGTCGAACCGCTCACGCAGCGCGCCAACGTCGTAGACCGAGAGCTGCTGGAATTCGATGTCGCAGTCCGCAACCTCAGCGGCAAAGCGCGCCTGCGCAAGGTATGCCTCGTCGAAGTCGATGCCGAGCACGCGACCGGCGCCGCGGCGTTTCATCTCGATAGAGTAGAAACCTGCATTGCAGCCTATGTCGAGCACCGCCTTGCCGGAAAGATCGGCGGGAATGGCGTCGGCGAATTTGCGCCATTTGATCAGCGGGTAATTGCCGAGGAAATGATCGGGAGCCGTTTCCACGCCGGCCAGCTCCATATTGTGGAACCATGGGCCGAGCGCATCGATGCGGCGGCGGATTTCGGCATCGGAATGCAGCATGGCTAGCCTCCTTCGCCTGCGAGGATAGGGACGTGCTGGTGGCCGGGCAGCGTCATGGCGGCTTGGTCGTCCTTGGTACCGGCGGCGCTTTCGAGCAGCCGAAGTGCCGTACGATAGCCGTTGAACGTACCGACGTCGACATAGGCGGTGCCAGCCTTGATGCCATGCGCTTCACCCCCGGCGGCCAGATAGGCATTGACCAGCGTGCCGATATATTCGTCGCACCGGTCCCGCTCCCGCCACAGCGCGGCAAGCCGGTGAAGGGTGTGGCCGGGCATCTTAAACGCACCCCAGATCCAGTTCGACGCGGCATTCTGCTGCTTGACCTGGATTTGCTTCACCCGGTCGTCCTGGTCGACAACGACGGCATCGAAGAATTCCGGCTGGTCCACCGGAAACAGCAGGAAGGACAGGCCGTCGTCCGGGAGAGCCAGGAAGCCGTCTTCGGGAAACCAGATTGTATCGGGAAGCCCGACCAGAACGGTCTCGTCGGCTCCGACGAGCGGTGCGGCGCGGAAGATGGCGTCGCAAAGGCCGACTGGAGAGGGCTGCACCACGAACAGCGCCGCCGCATCGGCATAGCCGGCAGAATAATATTCGAGGATATCCGACTTACCCGAACCGATGACAAAGCAGATCTTGTCGGCCCCCGCGCGCACCATGCGGCGCACCAGGTATTCGCTCACCGCGCAAGGCCGCTCGGTGTTGCCGTCGATGCGGCTGCCGACCGGCAGCAGTTCCTTCGAAAAGCCGAGCGGCTGGATGCGGCTTCCCCGCCCGGCGGCGGGCACAATGCCCAACATCAAACTGCCTCCTTCAACGGCTCGCCACGCGTGGAGCCGTGCAGTGCATCGGACAGGATGCGGTCGAATTCCTTCGCCCGCCGCGCCGAGGTGTGTTCGTCCAGCACCCGCTCGCGCGCCCGGCGGCGGATCGCGTCAAGCTCGGCGTCGGGCAGGTCGAGCGCGGCGACCACGTCGTCGGTGCTGTTGGCCACGACGATCTCTTCGCCGGGCCGGAAGAAGGCCTCCAGTCCCGGCCACGTGTCGCTCACCATCGCAGCACCGCACGCGGCGGCTTCGAATAGCCGGCCGGAAGGACACCAGCCCCTTTCGGCCATCGCCTCGCGGGTCACGTTCAGGGTCAGCCGTGATGATGAAAAGAAGGCGGGGTGTTCGGCGGGCGGCAGGTGACGGACGAAGAAAATATTGTCGCTCCACGGGAATTCTTGCGGATATTGTGCGCCGCCAATGATGAAACGGCGATCCGGCAGGCGCGCAGCCGGACTGACCAGCAGCCTTTCGACCCCGGTCTGGCGGTCTGCCGCATACGTCCCGAGATAGGAAAGGTCGCCGGCAAACTCCGGCTTGGGCGGGGCCGGCCGGTGTCGCTCTGGATCGACATGGCCGTAGAGTGGCATGACGCGGCGCGCGCCCAGCATCGTCTTCAGCGCATCGATCGCGGTTCCTCCCGTGTAGCTCAGCACGAGGTCGAAATCCCGAAGCCCTTCCGGCCCGAAATAGGCCGGAGGCTCACCTTGTTCGATTCGCGCCAGCGTCACCGGCGTGTCCAGGTCGTAGAAGACCTTCAGCCCCCGACAGGCCTGGTGGGCAAGGCGCGATGCGCTCACCGCATCGGGGCAATAGGAGGTGACGATGACGACATCGGCCTCATTCATCGCCTGCTCGGCAACGCTCTGGATGTCCTGCCAGTCCGGATAAAGGACAATGCTGCCGCCATCCAACTGGTCGAGGTCGCGCGTCCCGGCATAATAGGGAGTGTTGCGTTCAAAGAAGGTGATGGACCAGCCCAGCCCGGCCATCGCCCGGATCAATCCGCGCCACAGCGTGGCGTGCCCGTTGCCCCAAGACGATGTCACGGTAAGACCGAAAATGACCATGCGCATCCGGCAATTCCTCGTCAGGCAGCTTCGTTGAGTCTGACCAGCTTCGACCCCCAGTCTCCCCAAACAACTGTGGTGATCGATGCTGGGTCGATATCGAAACGAAAGCAGTTCCCCAGCGACAGGCCGAGCACTTTGCACACGGCGGCCTTGATGACGTCGGCATGGCTGACCAGTGCAACGCACTGGTTCTGGTATGTTCCGCGGACCTGCTCGATCAGCGAGACGACACGTTGCTGCACGTCCAGCATGGTCTCGCCGCTCGGTGTTCTCGCCTGCTGGCGCTGGTCGTTCCACACCCGCCAGTCGGCATCCTGGTTCAGTTCCTCGAAGGTCTTTCCCGACCAGGTGCCGAAGTCGATCTCATCGAGTTCCTCGCGGATCACGATTTCACCGGCATTGCAGGCGAGTGCAATCGGATTGGCCGTCTCCTGCGTGCGTTCGCGCGGGCTACAAAAGATTGCCGCTATCGCCTCGCGTGCCATACGGTCAGCCAGATGCGAGGCCTGTGCCCTGCCGGCTTCGCCGAGGCAAACGCCCGCCATCCGTCCGGCAAGATAACAGCCGACATTGTCATGCGCGGCGTGGCGGACCAGAAAGAACGTCGTCGTCATTCCGCGGCATCGAGCATCGGCTCGTCCTTACCGGCGATGAAAGAGAGCGTGCGCTGGCGGGCTTCCGCGTCGGTGAACTGCTCGGGCGGCGATTTCATGAAATAGCTGCAGGGACCGGTCAGCGCGCCTGCGATGCCGCGGTCGAGCGCCAGCTTGGCGCAACGCACCGCATCGATCACGACCCCGGCCGAGTTGGGCGAATCCCACACTTCCAGCTTGAGCTCGGCATTCAGCGGCACACCGCCGAAGGTCGTGCCTTCGACCCGGATATAGGCCCACTTGCGATCGGTCAGCCAAGGCACATGGTCGCTCGGCCCGACATGAATGTTGCCGGGCGCCAAGGGAACGTCGATCTGGCTGGTGACGGATTGCGTCTTTGAGATCTTCTTCGATTCCAGCCGCTCGCGCTCCAGCATGTTGAGGAAATCGGTGTTGCCGCCGAAATTGAGCTGGTAGGTGCGATCGATACGCACGCCGCGCTCACGAAACAGGTTGGCAAGCAGACGATGTACGATCGTCGCACCGACCTGGCTCTTGATGTCGTCGCCGATCAGCGGCAGGCCGTGTTGCTCGAAGCGGCGGCGCCACTCCGGCCGCGAGGCGATGAAGACTGGTATGCAGTTGACGAAGGCGCAGCCCGCATCGAGCGCGCACTCGGCATAAAAGCGCGTTGCCTCCTCCGAGCCGACTGGCAGATAGGACACCAGGATTTCGGCGCCGCTGTCGGCGAGGATCTTGCCGACATTGGCGACCGGCTCGTCGGCCTCCTCGATCTCGTCGCGCAGATATTTGCCGATGCCGTCCAGCGTCGGTCCGCGTTCGACGCGAGCGCCGGTAGGCGCCACATTGGCAAAGCGGAAAGTATTGTTCGGCGCGCTGTAGATCGCGTCTGCCACATCGCGTCCGACCTTGCCCTTGGCGACGTCGAATGCGCAGACCACTTCAATGTCCTTGACATGGTAGCCGCCAAGATCGGCGTGCATCAGCCCGGGTATGGGCTCATTGCTCCTTGCGTCGCGGTAATAGGTAATGCCCTGAACAAGGGAGGAAGCGCAGTTGCCGACGCCGACTATACCGATTCGAACTTTCTTCGATCCCACGAAACCGCTGCCTATGCTGTTGAAGGTAAGTTCTTCGTGCCAAACCGCCTTCCTCCCGGATTGTTCCTTGCCGGCTGCAAAAATCGTGCAACCGATAGTGGATCAAAGTAGCGCCCGCCGAGTTGTGCAGCGAGGGGTGAGGCCAACCAGGACGGGACAATGATCGTCTATGGCGACCACAAGCAAATGCAGAGCGCGCAACTTGTTCGCGGCTCAGCGTGCAAAGCGGCCGAGCACATTGCGGACATGCCAAGTGGGATCGAGCGCCACGCAGCCCTGGTCGGCCTGTTCATCAGGGCCTCGGAACTGGTCCAGGGCCTTGCCGATGCTGAATTCGAGGCCAACGGCACGGACCGGAATTCCCCACAGCGGATCGCGGGCGCAAATCTCCTGGTCGGCTTGGCCCGGCACGTGGGTAGATCGTGGGAGGCCGGGTTCACGATCGATGGCCCGGTCGAGGCAGACGTGCCGCGAATGTTGGCCGAACTCGAATGCGATGGCGACATCCTGACCGGCTCGGCTGAGGGCTACGCCCATTACGCGCTTTATCCGGAGAGCTATTTCGTCGCCGCGCGGCAGTCGGGTCTCGATGCGAACACATGCGTAATCGGCATCCGCAGCATCGGCCTGGGGCTTGCAGCGATGGTGGCTGCAGCCATCGGCGCACCAGCACCCGTCAGCGTCCGTCCGACCGGCCACCCGTTTCGCAGGCGGCTTGCCGCCGATCCGGAGCTGATCGGTAGCTGGATGACGAAACCGTCGGCCCGCTTTGCCATCGTCGACGAAGGCCCGGGCCTGTCCGGCAGTTCGTTCCACGCCGTGGTCGCATGGCTGCAAGGGCTAGGCATCGATGCCGGGCGCATCCATCTGTTCCCAAGCCATTTGGGTGGCCCGGGTCCCGAGGCTTCGGCGGACAGTCGCGAGGCATGGACGGTTTGCCAAAAACAAACCGTGGATTTCGAACGCACTTTCCCAGCTGGATCCGCTGTCCCGACGCTGCGGGACTGGGTAGCCCGGACGATCGGCAGCACAGCGGTCAGCCTGACCGAAATATCCGGCGGAGAGTGGCGTCGCTTTCGAGACAGGACGGAGGATCATTGGCCACCCGTTCACCGCGGCTTCGAGCGGCGAAAGTTCCTCGCTTCTGCGGGCCGGGAAAAATGGTCGGTCAAGTTCGTTGGCCTCGGCGAAATCGGAATGCACAAGGCCGAGACCGCCAGGACGCTGCACGATGCAGGCTTTGGTCCGGAAGTCGCCGGGCTGTGCCATGGCTTTCTCGTCGAACGCTGGATCGACGGTACAACGCTGGGCCGGGCAAGGCTTTCGAAAGAAAGAGTGGTCGCTCATCTCGCGCGCTATCTGGCCTGGCGCGCAGCCAATCTGCCCGCCTCTGAGCCGGGCGCCTCGCTGGAGGCGCTTGCCGACATGGCCGTGCGGAATACAAGTGAGGCGCTGGGCGAAAGCCGCGCGGCGGAACTGCAGAACTGGTTTTCGACACAGGCTCCACCCAAGAATATGCAGCGGGTCGAGATCGACGGGCGGCTTCATCCGTGGGAGTTCATCCTTTCGCGCGGCGGAACGCTGATCAAGACGGACGCCCTCGACCATTGCCGGTCGCACGATCTGGTCGGCTGTCAGGACATCGCCTGGGACATTGCCGGCGCCCGCGTCGAATATAGCCTCTCGGACGCGGCGACTGCGGCGCTTTGCAAGGCTGTGGAAGCGAGAGCTTCCCGTCCCGTCGATGCCAATCTGGTCCACTACTACGAGCCCTGCTATCTCGCCTTCCAGCTTGGCTTGTGGAGCATGGCTTTACGATCTGGCGATGATCGGGAACAGATCCGGCTGGCGGCCGCGGCAAGACGTTATACGGCGATGTTGCTTCGGTTCCTGGATACCCAAGGGCACCTGCGGCCCTTCGAGCAGGATCAGTCCAGCCGGCGAAGCATATCCGCTTCCTTTTCGAGGATGGCGGCTACCTCTTCCCGCTGAAGATGCGTCAGCATCAGGCTCACGCAACATTCCAGATAGGTGATGGAGGCGCGCCGCAGGAAGGCAGCCGTCTCTCTTGCGGCCATTTGCTCAATGTCTTTGGCGGATCGCTTCGGATGCACAAATCGTCTCCGTGCCGGTACCCTGGCCGAACCGGAAGCTGGACGGGTTGTTCCCGCGACGAGAAAAAGTGACCGACGATCGGCGCGAAACGACCGTGATCTCCGAGGGGAACGTGGCAAATACTGCCGTCAGGCCGGCAGATTTTGCAGCCGGCCTGATGCAGAATGCACGCTGGTGGCAATTCGCCGTGTTCTGTCGACCGTCTGCGTCGTCTCAAGCTCGGTAAAATAGCTGACTGTATGCATCAAACCTTGCCTGAGCGGCACTTTTGGCGACCAGCCGAGAAGCTTCTTTGCACGGGAAATGTCGGGTTGCCGACGACGAGGATCGTCTTGCGGCAGCGGCAGGAATTTCAAGGCCGATCCGGTTCTGGTCATGCGCCTCACCAGGCCCGCCAATTGCAGGATGGTGAACTCCCCCGGATTGCCCAGATTGACGGGCTGGCGCGGGCTGGGATTGACCTCCATCAACCGGATCAAGCCGTCGACCAGATCGGAAACGTAGCAGAACGACCTGGTCTGCAGCCCGTCGCCGAATATCGTCAGCGGCCGTCTCTCGAGTGCCTGCACGATCAAATTGGAAACAATCCGTCCGTCCGCAGGGTCCATCCTGGGACCATAGGTGTTGAAGATGCGCGCGACACGGATATCGGCTTTTCCCATTCTCAAATAATCGAAGCACAATGTTTCGGCGGTGCGCTTGCCTTCGTCATAGCAGGCGCGGGGGCCGATGCAGTTCACGTGGCCGACATAGTCCTCCTTTTGCGGATGCTGTTCTGGATCGCCATACACTTCGCTGGTGGACGCCTGCAGGAAACGGGCGCCGTTGCGGGCGGCGAGCTCCAGCAGATTGAGCGTCCCGATGACGCAAGTCCGCGTCGTGTGGACCGGGTCGGCCTGATAGCGTGGTGGCGAGGCCGCGCACGCCATGTTGAAAATGCGGTCCACAGGTTCGCCAAGCTCCAAGGGCCGGCAGATGTCTTGCTTGATCAGCCGAAAATCCGGACGATCGGCGATCGATGCAATGTTCTCCATGCGGCCGGTAAGGAAATTGTCGACGCAGATCACGCGCCAGCCGGCCTGGAGCAATGTCTCGCAAAGATGCGAACCGAGGAAGCCTGCGCCGCCGGCGACAAGCACGGTCCTGGTCCGTTCCGCCTTCCTTGATAGCTGCATCTCTATTTTCTCCCGTCTGCGGGTCATGCTGCACTCTCGACATCCAGATCGAGAGCAGAACGTGGCGATTTGGCCCGCGCCAGCAGCGAAACGAATTCGCGGGCTCTCGCGGTGCTTGTGTGGGCTGCCAGGACGAGCGCGCGCGCGTGCCTGGCCATGGCAAGCCGGGCACCGTCGGATTCCCCAGACAGGATGCCGATCACGTCCTCGGTCCTGCGCGCCGTGTGGATTGTCCGCTCCGGAAACAGGCTGTCCAATCCGGTCCAGCAGTCGCTGATGATCGCGGTGCCGCAGGCGGCTGCCTCGAAGAGGCGCACGCTGGGCGACCATCCGGCCGCGATCATGGAACTGCGCGTGACGTTCAACGTGTAGCGTTGGCGGCTATAGAAGACTGCGTGATCTGCCGGTGGCAGGTGTTCGATGCGATCGACATTGTCCGGCCAGGCAATTTCGCGCGGATATTGCGAGCCGGCCACGACGAAGCGGCGCTCCGGCATGCGACGCGCCGGTTCGAACAGCAGCGCCTCCAGCGTCGCCTGGCGGTCGGGGCTGTAGGTGCCGAGATAGCCGAGATCCCAGCGGATTGGATCACCGGTTCCGTGATGCCGTTCCGGGTCGACGGAACAGTAGAGCGGCTCGGCCCGCCTCGCGCCGAATTCCGCCGTCAGACGGGCAAGCGTCGGTCCGCCGGTGAACGAGAAATAGACGTCGAAATACGGGACCTGCCGCCTGGCAATGTACTCGCAATCATCGGTTGAAAGTTTCGCCAGCGTAACCGGCGTGTCGATATCATAGAAGCAGAACTGACCCGTGCACAGGGACGCCACGATGTCGATGATTTCAGGGCCTTCCGGAACGAAGGAGCCGACGACCACGATATCGGCCTCGCGCAGGCAGCGCGCAAAATTGCGGCGAAGATCATCGGTCGTTTCATAGTAGCGCAAGGCGCAGAAATCGGGATCGCGCAGATCCCGGTGACTTGCGTACCACGGCACGTCGCGTTCGAGAAAGGTGACGCGGTGGCCGAGCTCGTGGAGACCTCTAAGCAGCCCCCGAAAAGTCGTGGCGTGGCCGTTTCCCCACGATGAGGAGAGCGACAGGCCAAGAAAGACGATGTCGAGTGGCTTCGTCATTCGGCGGCCTCCACGGTCGGGCGCTCGAAATGGCGCCTGAAAATGGCATCGGCCAAAACGGCCCGTGTCGTATAGGTATGTTCGCCAAGCACCCGCCGAAGCGCAGATGCCCCGATCGCCTTGGCTCGTTCGGCGGTAAGGCTTTGCATCATCTCGGCGACATCCCTGCCGTCGCGCGCGACCAGGATTTCCTCGCCAGGTTTCAGGAACAGGTCCACACCGAGCCAGGCGTCGGTGATGAGGCATGCGCCGGCGCCCGCGGCCTCGAAAACCCGCGTCGCAGGCGAAAAACCGTTGGCCGCCATGCTGTCGCGGCTGATGTTCAGCACCGCCTTGGCCGTGACGTTCAGTGCATTGTGGTCACGCGTGCCGACATGGCCGAGCCACCGGACATTGGCGGGCATCTGCTTGTCGCCCCAGCCCGATCCGCCGAGCAGGAAGCGCTGATCGGCCAGGCGGCTGGCCGGGTCGAGGAAGAAGGCCTCGACGCGCGCCTCGCGGTCCGGCAGCCGGTTACCGAGAAAGGCGAGATCGCAGGCAAAGCGCATATCCTTGCCGACAGGATGATGCGTTTCCGGATCGAGCGCATTGTAGATCGGCACACATTCGGCGGCCCCCATGGCCCGATAGGCCCAGACCACGGGATCGCCGCCGCCATAGGTCAGCACCAGGTCGATTTCCTGCAGCGCGCGATGCAGCGGGTGGTCGGGCTCGTCGCGTAACTGGCCAAGTGTCGCCGGCGCATCGACATCCCAGAACACGGTCAGCGCATCGGCACGGGCGTGATCGAGCACCGCCCGCAGCAGCGCGTCGTCGGCGAAACCGACGCCACTCGCCTTGACGACGATGTCCGCGTCGGCCGCCCGCGCCGCCACCTGCATGAGCGCATTCGGGGTGGCCTCGTAGACGACGACGGCACACCAGTCCGGCGCCTCGATGTCGCGGTTCTTCTGGCGATCGTAGACGTCCGGCTCATAGAAGATGATGTCGTAGCCGAGCCTGGCCAGAGCCTTGAGCAGTCCGCGGTAATAAGTCGCCGCGCCATTCCAATAGGACGACAGCAGGCTCGACCCGTAAAATGCGATCTTCATTCGGCGGCCTCCTTTGCAAGGATCGTATCGGCGGCTTGGCGGTGCCCGCATTCGGCGAGCACGCCGAACAATTCATCCGCCCGATGCCGGCACGTGTGCCGTGAGCGAATAGTCTCGAGGCCCGATGTCGCCAGAGAAGCGGCGAGATCCGCGTCACGCAGCACGGCGCGAAGATAATGCCGCATCTCGAAGCCGGTGTTTGCAAACAGGAAATCGGTGCCCGGCCTGAACAGACGTTCGACATCGGACCACGGCGCCGAAACGAGTGGGATGCCGCAGGCGAGCGCCTCGAACATGCGGATGGTCGGGATGCCGGGCAGGCTTTCGCGATATGGACGCCGCGGGATGTGAACCGTGATGCGGTTCGCCGCGAATGCCTTCGGCACGTCGGCATTGGCGATCCAGCCTTCGTAGCGCAGGCCGGCGGTGGCGAGGTCGGCGAGCGCCTCGCGTGGATAGCGGACGCCGTGGACAGTGCCGCTCAGGCCAAGTTCATGCACCGGGTCGACCAGGAACTCCCTGATTTCGGTGCTGCGCTCGTCGTCGCCCCAATTGCCGATCCAGATCAGGTCGGCGCTACGCTCGATTTCAGGATGCGGCTGGAACAGGTGGTCATCGGCTGCCTCGTGCCAGGTGAAGACCCGCTTGCCCCATCCGGCGCGAAGATAGCTTTCCCGCAGCGCTTCGCCGAAGGCGAGCACGCCATCGTAATGTTCAAGCTGCAAGGCGGAAATCGCTTGCGTGGCCGAGATGGCGCGATGGTGCGTGTCGTGAAACAGCAGCGTGAAACGGCCGCCAATTGCTTTCGCCCTGCCCAGCCGCGCGACAAGGTCCGGCGCGGTCCACTCGTGCACGATCACCACATCGGCATCGGAGATCCAGGCTTCGTGGTCGAAGGCGGCGTCATAGGTGACCGTCATCAACTCCGGAAAATCTTTCCGGAATCGCTCGATCGCGAAGGACCCTTTCTCGGCCAGCAGGTTCGACCGGCTCCAGCCGTCGGCGGGCTCCAGCGCAATCGCCTGGTGCCCACGCGCGACCAACTCGCGCATGATGCCGCGCAGGAAATGTGCGTTGCCGTGGTTCCAGTCGGAAACGATCGAATGGGTGTAGAATAAAAACCGCATAATCAACTATCCGCCATGGTGGCCAGGGCCGCCTTGTCGTAGACGCCGCGCATGGCGGTCGCCTGTCTTGCCAATGAAAATCTGCGGCTTCGGCGGGCGGCTGCCTCACCGAGTTCTCGCCGGCGCTGCGTGTCGCTGCAAAGACCATTGATGCATCTGGCGAGATCGCCCGGATCGCGCGCGTCGTAGAACATGGCCGCCCCGTCCCACAATTCGCGGTAGGTCGAGATATCGGCAAGCACCAAAGGCGTCGCCGACATTGCGGCTTCCAGCGTGGCCAGGCCGAACGGTTCGTAGAGCGACGGCGATACGAAAATGCCGGCCCGCGCCATCAGCGAGCGCACTTCCTCGTGTGGTACCGGCCCGACGGGAACGGCGTGGCTGAAGCCAACATGCTGGCCGTCCGGCCCTTGCAGCGAACCGGCGACGAAGACCGGCCATTGCGTTAGGGAGGCGGCCTGGTCAAGCACCGCCGCGTTCTTTCCTTCATCCCACCAGCGCGCGGCGGCGAAAACCACCGATTCCCGCCTTTCGCCCTTCGCGCCCGGCCGTGCGCCGTTGCCGACGACGCTCAGCCGCGCGATCGGCCCGTAGCAGGTTTCGAGCATGTCGGCATGGCTGCGGCTCGGTGCAACGACCATGCCTGCTTTGTCGAAACCGCGCCGGTTACGGTCCTTTTGCCAGGCCCACTCGCCGTCCGCCGCCTGTCCCTTGACGGCGTGGAACCATGTCACGACGCAGGAATGCGATACCGCAACGATGGGGCAGGGCACGTCGAGCGCCGCCGCCTGCGTCGGCGCATTGAGATGGACGACGTCGACAGCGTAGTCACGTATGAGTGGGCGCAGCTCCTGCTGCAATGTGTCGAGAACGTGCTCGCTGCGGGTCATCCAGTCCGGCGGCGTGTTGAGCCATGTCAGCGCCGCGAAAGACTGGGCCTCCTCGGCCTGCTGCCTGGACGGTTCCGGACCAAGCCCGGCAAGCACGACGCTGTCGCCGCCGGCGACCAGTTGCCCGGCCAGATCGAGCGTATAGCGCCAGACGCCACCGACGGCATCGACGGTCATCAGTATGCGACGCGGCGGGCTCAGTGTCCGCAACATGTGGCCTCCAATTCGGCCAGCGGACGCGGCCGCTTCTCCTGGATGTCGCTGAACGTTCGGAAGGATGCGAGGTAATGTTCATGCGCGCGCTCCCAGGCGAGGTCGTCGGGCTCGCCCCAAAGTTCGCGGTAGCTCGGCGAACTCGGATAAGGATAGAGCGGCACCGGTTCGTTGGCCCAAACGCCGTTGTCGATCAGGTGCTTTCGCCAATAATCGACGAGCGCGGGATCGTCCTCGACCACGCCGATCAGATTGGCCTGCACGAACGGCACGTGGCGCCTTGCGTCGACCAGCAGCGCGGCCAGCTCCTCGGTGCCCAGCCGGCAGCGTTTTGCCAGCATGGCGCGGCCTTCCACAGTCAGGCTTTCGAGGCCCGCCTCGATCGAGACGCAGCCGGCGGCACCGAGCAGCTTCAGCAATTCCGGCTTCCAGAGGTCGATACGGGTCTGCACGCCGAACTTCACATCGCGATCGACCAGCGCCTCCAGCAATGCCTTTTGCGGCAGGAAGATCTCGTCGATGAAGTAGATGTAGCCGACACCCTGTGCGATCAGCCGGTCGATCTCGGCGATCACTGCTTCGTGGTTCCGGCGGCGATAGGCATCGCGGAAATCGATCTTGGCGCAGAAACTGCAATTATACGGGCAGCCGCGCGACGCCTCGACCTCCGCGCCAAAACCGACCTGGTTGTCGTCGAAGCGGTGATGGTGGTGCGAATGCGCGGCAATCCAGTCCGATGGCCATTCGAGCGGCGGGTGATCGATGAACGAGCTCGCATGCACGCCGCCGTTCGAGACCAGTTCTCCATCCTCGAAATGGGCGGTGGACGGCACCGCGGTCCAGTCGTCGCGCCGGGCAAGTTCCGCGACCACTTCCTCGCATTCGCCGCGCACGACAATGTTGACGCCAAGCTTGCGCAAAGTCGGCGTCGGCGTCGCCGAGCCATGCGGCCCGACGGCGACGGTGCGACCGCCGCGCCCGGCAAGATGATTGAGGAAATCGGCCGGCACGCGCAACTCGGGCGGTGCGCAGCGCCAGAACAGGTAGGTCGGCGCGGTGCTGACGACGGTTATGTCAGGCTCGAATGCGGCGGCGCGATCGGCGAGCGCGGCGTTGTCGAGCTTCTGGATCTGCCCGTCCAGCATCAGCACCTCGTGGCCGGCAGCTTCGAGCAGCGCTTTCGAATAGCCGAGTTCGAGCGGCAGATGCGGCTGGCGGCAGCCGAAATAGATGCTGTCCTGGTAGGTCCAGGACGGATTGACCAGGGCGACCTTCATGCCACGTACCTCGCCGGTTCGGGATGCGGGTCGAGGCGATGACGCTGCAGCCAGTCGGCGAGGTCGCGGATGCCGTTTTGCCACGAGACATGCGCTTTCCACCCCA
This sequence comes from Mesorhizobium sp. M1217, assembly GCF_040318275.1. Taxonomy (NCBI): domain Bacteria; kingdom Pseudomonadati; phylum Pseudomonadota; class Alphaproteobacteria; order Hyphomicrobiales; family Phyllobacteriaceae; genus Mesorhizobium; species Mesorhizobium sp. M1217. Next base: position 153,959 of record NZ_JAMYMA010000009.1, read on the forward strand.
GCGCCGCCTCGATCGCGCGCGTGTCGGCGACGAAGAACGGTTGGTCACCGGTGCGTTCGCGGTCATAACGAATCGGAACGTCCCGTTTCGTTATGTCGCGGATCTCCTTCAGCAGCATGCGCAGGCTGACAGCGTTTTCCGGTCCGCCGCCGAGATTGAATGCCTGGCCCTTGACCGCCTCGATCCGGTCCAGCACAGCGCGATAAGCCGCGACCGCGTCGGCAACATGCAGGATGTCGCGCACCTGCTTGCCATCGCCATAGATGGTGATCGGCCGGTCGGAGAACGCGCTAAGCAGGAAATGGGCGACCCAGCCCTGATCCTCCGTCCCGAATTGGCGCGGTCCATAAATGCAGCTCATGCGCAGCACCGCGGTCGGCAGATCGTATGACTTGGCGTAGTCGAGGACATACTGGTCCGCCGCGCCCTTGGAGCAGCCATAGGGCGTGCAGAAATCGAGGCCGCGCGTCTCGTCGACGCCGTGCACACGGATGCCCGCATCGCAAGGCGCGTAGTTGCCGTCCTCTTCGCGCATGGCGAGGTCGGCGAGGCGGCCATAGACCTTGTTGGTGCTGGCGAAAACGACGGGGATGCGCTTGCCGCTGCAGCGAGCGGCTTCCAGGACGTTGAACGTGCCGCGCAGGTTGATGTCGAAATCCTCGTCCGGCCGAACCAGGCTCGTGGTGACGGCGGTCTGCGCGGCAAGGTGGAAAACTGCCTTCGAACCTGCGACCAGCGGCGTGAGCGCCTTTGCGTCGCGGATATCGGCGATTTCGACGGCGAGGCGGTTGCCGTGCTTTTGCGTCAGCCATTCGAGGTTCTGCTCGACGCCGGGACGGCTCAGATTGTCGATGACCAGCACCGGCTCGCCGTCCGACAACAGGCTGTCGGCGAGGTTCGAGCCGATAAAGCCGCTGCCGCCGATAATGGCGATGGGCGCTTCGCGAAAATTGCGTGAATCCGGTCTCATGACACCAGCCCTCGCACTTCGAGTTCCCGCTTCATCTCGGCGCTGCGATCGATGGCGACCGTGTTACGCACCCATGCGACGAAATCGCCGAGCGAATGCTCCAGCCGGTACTGCGGCTGGAAGCCGAGCAGTTCGCGCGCCTTCGAGATATCGGCAAAGCAGTTGCGGATATCACCGGAGCGTGCCTTGCCGAGGATTTCCGGCTGGCGGCCGGGCACGCCCATCGCCTCGGCAAGCAGCCGGGCGACCTCGCTGACCGCGTAGGCGCGCCCGCTGCCGATGTTGATGACGTGGCCGCACGCCTTGGGCTGTTCCAGCGCCAGCCGGAAGGCGAGGGCAATATCGCGTACATGAACGAAATCGCGCTGCTGTTCGCCGTCTTCGAAAATCAGCGGCCGCTGGCCATTGGCGATGCGGGAGGCGAAGTTCGCCAACACGCCGGTATATGGGTTCGAGAGCGCTTGTCCTGCGCCGAAGACATTGAACAGGCGCAGCGCCACCGCGTCGACGCCATAGGCTTCGCCGAAGATCAGCACGGCACGTTCCTGGGCATATTTTGTCAGCGCGTAGATCGAGGCGAGGTCGACCGGTTTTTGCTCGTCGGTGGGCAACGGCGACAGGACTTCACCTTCCGGCGACAGGGGATTCCATTGGCCGCTGCGGATGTCGTCCGGCTGCCGTTTTGCATTGTCGATGCGCCGGCCGTCCGGCGTGGCATAGAGACCCTCGCCATAGACACTCATCGATGACGCAACGACGATCCGTTCGATCGGGCGTTTGATCAGCGCCTCCAGCAACGTGGCAGTGCCGAGGTCGTTGGCGCCGACATAACGGGCGATCTCGTACATGGACTGGCCGACGCCCACTTCAGCCGCCAGGTGAATGATCGAGTCGACATCTTCGACGGCTTCGGCGATGGCGTCGCGATCGCGAACGTCGCCTTTGATCAGCTTGGCACCTGGCGGCAGGCTGATTGCCTCGCCGCCATGCACCTGATCCAGCAGCGCATCGAGAATTGAAACCCCATAGCCATGTTCAACGAGTTCCTGGGCGACGTGGCGGCCGATGAAACCGCAGCCTCCCGTGACCAGTATACGTTTCACGACAGCTCCTCATACGAATGGCTTTGCCGCCCCAAACTTCCGGGCGAAAGGTTTGTTCCCTTGCTTCAACAAAGTTCAGGAGGCTCGCCGGGGTAGGTTTCAACCAGGCGTGGGAACATCGAAGGCTGCTTGGTGTTAGGAGCCATGTTCGACCAACCGCGCGCACATGCCGGGCAGCGATGCATCTTCTGGTTGTGCAACGCGGGGGATCTCGCGGTGGAATCGAAGGGAGATTGCGATGTCTGAATCGAAGACGACCACCGATCACGACGAAATCCGCCGCTGGGCCGAGGACCGCGACGGGCGGCCGGCGGTGGTGCGCACCAAGGGCGAGGGCGGCATATTGCGCATCGACTTCGGCGAGCCTGAAGAGACGTTTGAGCCCGTTGAATGGGACGAGTTCTTCAGGATCTTCGATGAGAACGAACTGGCCTTCCTCTACCAGGATGAGACCAGCGGCGGAAAGACCAGCCGCTTCAACAAATTCGTCGAGCGCAGCCGGAAAAGCTAACATCGTCTAGTTGCCGGCGGCGGCCGTGGTTAGTGCAGCAGGTTTGCTCCACGTGCCTTGACGATGTTTCGCATGATGCCGTTGAGCCAATCCTCTGTCGAGGAACCAGATCGTCTGTTGTCGATTTCGCCGATGGCCTGCTCGAGCGTTCGCTCGACCAGCCGGTCGGAAGCATCCATGTCTCCCAGCAGCAGACGTGCCGCGAGCCGGAGCTTAGGCAGAAGCGAAAATACGTCGTCTGAGGGCTCGGACGCTCGGCCTCCTTTCGATGCCGACGTCTCGGCCGGAAAAAGAGCGTCGAAAACAGCCTGGCCGTCCGAGGACTTTCTGAGACTGCTGGCATATCGAAGGCGCTCAGGAATAACGATGTCTTCATCGCCGCTGAAAAACACGAACGGCACGCCACGGCGCATCAGTTCGTCCGCTATCGGGAATACCCGTCTTCCGTTGAGATTGACGTCCAGGATCGCAGCTTCCGCCTCCTCCGTGTGTTTCGACGCCTGTTCGACCGTCGCCACGGGGCCAAGTACGACGGCGCCCATCTTGCTGAAATAACGTGCAAGATCGCCCGCCAGCATCCATTCGTCCTCGACGATCAGGATATGCAAGCCTTGCAGGTCGCGCACCTCATTGATCCTTCTTCCTGCGGGTTTTACGGCTGTCGGCGCAGACTTGTTCAAAGTGACGGGCCAGAACCTCTTGCAACCGTTCCGCGAGCGCGAGCAGGCGAGGCGGAATGTTCTCAGACACCGGGAACTTGGTCAGGTCCGGCGAGGGCAACAGGATGCGCTTGGCCGGCTTTATTTCAGGTGGTCGTTTTGCCATTGGAACCGCCTCCAAAGTCAAATGTTAATGCCCACCGACGGTGCTTTGTTCCGTTGGTAGACTATTCGCTGGCCGGAGGCTCGGCGCGGTCTTAGTCTAAGGCCCGATTTGGCGGCTTTGTGTTCGCGGCGGTTGTCAGGGGCGTGGCGTGGCATCCCAGAATGGAAGATTTCCCATTGTCGGTGTCGGCGCATCGGCCGGCGGCATTCCCGCGATGGAGGGCCTGTTCAAAGGACTGACCGGCGGCACCGGCATGGCGTTCGTCGTCGTCACCCATCTCAGCCCGGAGCGGGAAAGCCTGCTGCACGAGGTCATCCGACGTTATACCGAAATGCCGGTCGTCGTGGCCGAGGAGGGCGCAGCGGTCCAACCCGACCAGGTCTATGTGATGCCGCAAAACGTCGTCCTCACCATCCGCAAGGGCGCGCTTTCGCTGCGCAGGCCGAACACGCTCAACCGCGAGCGCAAGCCGATCGACATCTTCTTCAGCGCATTGGCCGAGGACCAGGGCGAGTATGCCGTCGGCATTATCTTGTCGGGTGGTGATTCGGACGGCACGCTCGGCGCCAGGGCAATCAAGGAGCATGGCGGGCTGACCATTGCCCAGGCGTCCAACGGTTCCGCCCCACGCAATCCGGACATGCCGCAGAGCGCGATTTCGAGCGGCCTGATCGACATAGCGGCGCCCGCCGAGCAGATCGGTGCAAAGCTTCAGGCGTTTGCCCGCGGCTTCGATGTGCTGCACGGACTGACCGAGGCGGACGACGAACACAAGGCCGGGATGGATCGGGCCCGCGATGAAATCTACGCCATTTTGCGCAGCCATTCCGGTCACGACTTTTCCGGCTACAAGACCAAGACGTTCCTGCGTCGCGTAAAGCGGCGCATGCAGATCACGCAGCTGCAGTCGATCACCACCTACATAGAACGGCTGAAGAGGGATCCCGACGAGGTGGCGAAGCTGTTTCGCGACCTGCTCATCAACGTCACCAGCTTTTTCCGCGACGCCGAAGCGTTCAAATTGCTGGAGGACAAGATCCTACCGCAGATTTTCGAAGGCAAGAACGCCTCCGATGCGGTGCGTGTCTGGGTACCCGGCTGCGCCACCGGCGAGGAAGTGTTCTCGATCGGCATGCTGATGCGCGAACGTATGGAGAAGCTTTCCGCGCCGCCGCGCGTCCAGATATTCGCGACCGACATCGACGAGCCGGCGCTCGCGGTGGCGCGTGCGGCGCGTTATCCCGAAGCGCTGCTGCACGGGCTTTCGCCACAACGTAGGCAACGCTTTTTCAACAGCGACGGCGCGAGCTACGTGCTTGGCAACGAGGTGCGCGAACTGTGCATCTTTTCGCCGCACAGCATTATCCGCGATCCTCCCTTCTCGCGCATGGATATGATTTCCTGCCGCAACCTGCTGATCTATTTCGGCCCGCAGATCCAGAACCGGGTGATTCCAATCTTCCATTACGCGCTGAGGCCGGGCGGCTATCTGTTCCTCGGCACCTCGGAAAGCGTCGGTCAGCACGGCGACCTTTTTGCCACGGTCGACAAGAAGCATCGGATTTTCCAGGCGCGGGAACATTCCACGCCGCGGCCGCTGGTTCTGATCGGCAATGGCCCCACGGGTGCCCTTCCGGTCGGACGCGGCGGCTCGACGAAGGATGCCGCCAGCCATTCACTACGCCAGGCGATCGAGGCTCAGGTGCTGGAGCGGTTCGCCCCGCCTCACGTTCTGGTCAATGGCGATGGCGACATCGTCTACTATTCGGCGAGGACGGGCAAATATCTGGAAGCACCGCAAGGCGCCCCGAGCCGGCAGTTGCTGACACTGGCCCGCCGCGGGCTGAGACTTGAGCTGCGCGCCGCGTTGCGGGAGGCAGCCACGACGCGCCGCACGGTCGTTCGGGAGAACATAGCGGTCGAAGAAGACGACGGACAGCTTCAGTTCATTACACTGATGGTCGAGCCGTACACGGAACGCGGCAATGGCGAGCCCCTCTACCTCGTCCTGTTCAATCCGGTGGGACAGGCCCAGATCCGCTCCGATCCGGCACGCGAAAGCCGCGGCGCCGAAGATACGACCGATCTCGAACGGGAGTTGCGCGACACGCGCGAGCGGCTGCAGTCGACCATCGAGGAATACGAGACCGCGCTGGAGGAAGTAAAGTCTTCGAACGAGGAACTCGTCTCCGTCAATGAAGAGGCGCAGTCGACCAATGAGGAGCTTGAGGCCTCGAAGGAGGAGATGCAGTCGCTCAACGAAGAGCTCAACACCATCAACGCAGAGCTGACTGGCAAGATAGAGGAACTCGACCGCGCCAACAGCGATCTCAGAAACCTGTTCGAAAGCACGGAAATCGCCACCATCTTCCTCGACCGCAATCTTGTGGTGCGGACCTTCACTCCCGCCGCGTCGTCGTTCTTCAACTTGCGTCCGTCCGATGTCGGCCGACCGCTGACCGATCTTTCGAGCCAGCTCGACTACCCCGAGTTGAAGCGGCACATCCAGGCGGTGTTCGAGACGGGAGAGACCCTGAACCATCACCTTGCGCGCGACGACAAGGGCCGGTTCTACTTGGTTCGCATCAACCCTTACCGGGACAAAGGCGGCAGCATCCAGGGCGTGGTCGTGACCCTGATCGACGTGACGACGCTGGCGCAGGCTGAAGAGCGTCAGCAGGTGCTCATCTCGGAGCTGAACCATCGTGTCAAGAACATGCTGGCGGTCGTCGCCAGCATCACCAACCGGACGCGTGAAAACTCGGCCTCGAAAGACGAGTTCGCCGAAGCCTTGATCGGCCGGCTGCAGGCGATGTCACGAGCCTACAGTCTGCTCTCGCGAGAAAGCTGGACGGAAGCCTCCGTCGAGGAACTGCTGCGCCATGAACTCGATCCCTTTGGGGCCGAACGGTTCGAGCTCGATGGCAAGCGGGTAAGCCTCAAGCCTGTGCAAGGGCTCTCCTTCGGCATGGCAATTCATGAGCTGGCGACGAATGCCGCCAAATATGGCGCACTGTCGAAACCTGCCGGGCGGATAGTTGTCAAATGGTCGGTGGCGGATGGCACCTTCAAGCTCGTCTGGCGCGAGAAGGGCGGCCCCCGCATCAAGGAGCCAACCGACAGCGGCTTCGGCCTTACCCTTCTGCGTGGAGAAATCGGTTACAGGCTGGGCGGAAAAGTTGAAACAAGTTTCCGCTCAAATGGTTTGGAGGTGGAAATTGCATTCCCTCTGACCCGCGAGGGCTCGTCGTGACCGGAAAGGTGCGTGTGCTGATCGTCGAGGATGAATGGCTGATCGCCGACGACGCGGCGGCTTACCTGCGCAAGGCCGGCCATCAGGTGGTTGGGCCGGTTTCGTCGGTGACGGCGGCCCTCCGGCTCGTTGGCGAAGGCGGGATCGACGCGGCGCTATTGGATATCCAGTTGAACGATGAAACCAGTTATCCGGTCGCGGAGGCATTGCGGGGGCGAGGCGTGCCGTTCGCTTTCCTCTCCGGGTATGGCGAACGCGAGATTCCGGCCGGGTTCCGCGCTTGCAGGATCGTGCAGAAGCCGGCGAGCCAGAGTGCGATCCTGAATGCCGTGGACGAACTCGCGCGAGCCGGCTGAGGTCATGATTTGAACCAAGCCACATCCGCATAGTGCGTGCCTGCCGCGAACAACGAACGCCTAGGCAACAATCCGCACCGGTACCGATTTGGCGGCCGGGACATGAGCCTTCTCGGCTCTGTGCCAGAGAGGAATCAGCGGGTTGAGCTCGGGATAATAACCGGCGCAATTTCCCTCCGGCACTGAGAAAGGCGTGATGCGCAGCCCGCGCACGCGGCGCTCCACGCCATCCTGCGCATTGGCTTCGAGATCGACCTCCTGTCCCGCGCTCAAGCCGAGGCGCTGGATATCCTTCTCGTTCATCAACAGCACCATGCGTGTGCCGCTGATGCCGCGCAGCCGGTCGTTGTAGCCGTAGACGGTCGTGTTGAACTGATCGTTGGAGCGGACCGTGATCAGTGTCAGCACATCGCGGCCGACGACATCGATGTCAGGATCGGTTTCAAGGCCAGTTGGCAGCTTGAAATTGGCCTTCTTGTTCGGCGTCTCCCACACCCGCTTGCTCGCCTTGATGTCGCGATGGAAGCCGCCGGGCGTCAGGAAGCGCTTGTTGAAGTCGCGGAAATGCTGGGGTAGCAGCGCTCGATCTCGTCACGGATGCGGGAATAGTCGCCAACCCATTCATCCCAAGGGCTCGAACTCCTGCCCGGCACCGTCGCCTTGGCAAGTTCGGCGACGATCCTGGGCTCGGAAAGCAGATGCGGCGAAGCCGGAGGTCGCGATCCGAACGAACCATGGATACAGGCAGTGGAATCCTCTATCGACACCCTTTGATCGCCACTCGCCTGATGATCTCTTTCCAGCCGTGACAGGCAAGGCAGCAGATAGGTTGTCCGGCCGGCGATGAGGTGGCTGCGGTTGAGCTTGGTCGCGATCTCGACATGCAGGTCGAGCCCACGCCAGGCTTTCTCGACCAGGCCGGTTTCCGGCACGGCCCGCACGAAATTGCCGCCGAGCCCGACGAAGCCCTTGACCGATCCGTCGATGACGCCTTCGCAGGTCTCGACCGTATCGAGACCTTTCTCACGCTTCGGTTCAAAGGCGTAGAATTCGGCGAACTTGTCGAGCGGGACGAGCTCGGGTTTTTCCGATATGCCGACGGTGCGCTGTCCCTGGACATTGGAATGGCCGCGCAGCGGCGAAATACCGGCGCCGGGTTTTCCGATATTGCCGCGCATCATCAAAAGGTTGCACAGCATCTGGACGTTCTCGGTGCCGTGCCGATGCTGGGTCAGGCCCATGCCGTAATTGCCGATCACCGCGTTGGCATGGCTGTAGACCTCGGCGACATGCTCCAGATCGGCCTGCGCAATGCCCGATCGGGCGACGATATCGCTCCACTGGGTGTTGCGCAGGAAGGCTTCGAACTCGGCGAAGCCATGCGTGTGCTCGGCGATGAAAGCCGTATCGAGGGCACGCGTCCTGCCGCTTTCGCGGGCGGCATCGTCGAGCGCCAGCAACGCTTTGGCGATACCCGTTATCGTGGCGATGTCGCCGCCCGAACGGACCTGGAAGAAGTCGCTGGACATTTTGGTGCCCGGTCCGGGCGATAGCATGTCGATGGGGTTTTGCGGATTCTTGAAGCGCTTCAGTCCCCGCTCGGGCAAGGGATTGAAAGTGAAGACGGGCACGTTGCGTTGACGTGCCTCTTGCAGCGGATGCAACAGGCGCGGCGCCGTCACCCCGGTGTTGTGCCCGAAGAAGAACATCATGTCGCATTTCGCAAAGTCTTCGAGCTGCACGGTCCCGACCGGCGAGCCGATCGATTCCGGCAAGCCGACCGAGGTCGATTCATGACACATGTTGGACGAATCGGGCAGGTTCGAAGACCCGTAGATCCGCGCAAAAAGCTGATACATGAACGAGGCCTCGAGCGAGGCGCGGCCGGACGTGTAAAATACCACCGATTTGGGATCGAGCCGTCGCAATTCGGCAGCTATGTCGCGGAATGCATCGTCCCAGGAAACCGGTTCGTAACGGTCGACGGCGGCATTGTAGCGCATGGGCTCCGTAAGCCTGCCCTGTTTCTCCAGATCGTCGTCCGGCCAATCGAGCAATTCCGCCACCGAATGCTCGGCGAAGAAAGCGGGTTCGCAGCGCAGCTTGGTCTGGTCCCACATCGTCGCCTTGGCGCCGTTTTCACAGAATTCGAAAGGCCTCGGCTGGGCTGGCTTCGCCCATGAGCAAGACACGCACATATAGCCGTCGGCCTTGTTCTGCTTGAGCAGCGTGCTCCATATCCCGGACAATAGCAGGCCTTCGCCACGCGCCTTGCGGACCAGGGATTTGAGCGATCCCCAGCCGCCTGTCGGGTGGTCGTATTTCTTGGTTTCAATGCGATCGGTTACCGCGGGTTTCATGCAAGCCACTCCCTGTAGAAGAGCACTCATACGAACCCGCCGTGAGGCTGAATGTTCCCGGCCGGCTCCGTCCCGTCACGCAGTCCGTCTAACCGGAACCATTTCCGCCATGGTTTGTTCGGCTCAAAGAAAGGAGCCGTGCGAAATGGAGCGACGTAACGCGTTAATTGCGATGGTGATTTCGGCCATCATCATCGTCGGCTTCCTCATAGGCTTTTTGTACAGCGATATGGGCTGGCAGACTTCGCCGCTCAAAAGAGCCGCTGAACAGAACCAGGGTGGCAATGCTCCGGCCGATACCTCGCCTGCCGCCGGCATCAAGAAGAACCCCAAGGAAAATACCGAAATGCCGGGCCAGCAGTGAAGGCGAGTCCAGCCATGAAGTTAGCCAATGCCACGAACTGAAACGGGTTCCTGTTTTTGCGGCGCCATAACGGCGCAAATGCGCGGCGAGCCGTTCTGGGTTTGCTCCGATCACGACGACGACTGTCGCAAGGCGATAGGAAGCCCGCTAACGGTGTGGGTCGGTTATCGGCCTTCTGAATTCACCTTGCTCACCGGCATACCGAAGACCTTTTCGAAAACCCCCGGTGTGCTCCGGTCCTTCTGCGCGGATTGCGGAACATCGATCGGCTATGTCGACCAGGGCCTGCCCGACGAACTCTATCTGGCGATCGGCTTTCTCGATCACCCCGAACGGTTTCCGCCACAGGCCCACGCATACTGGGACATGAGGTTACCCTGGGTCGACTTTCCAGACGAGCTGCCGCGGGTGGGGATGTATTCGAGGCGGCGAGATCCGGCCTTCGGAAATCCGGCGGAACGCTAGCTTTCGATCCCCTTGCTGGTTGGAAAACGCGCCATTCGGGCTTCGTACGAAAACAACAATTGGCGCGCGGCTGAAAACGCGCGATCATGTGTCAATGGGCCGCCGTTTGGATGACAAGCTCGATTGCAAGGCGTGCGGGACGATCCTGATGGAGATTCCCGACAACCCGAAGGATTCGACGCCGATCTATTGCAGCAATTGCGGCGCCTATCTCGGCGAATGGGGCGATCTGCAGGAGGACTTCTTCAGGCAGGCGTTCGGTGCCCAGGCCTTCGATCTGAACAACGGAAACATCATCAAGAAATAATCCTGGATTGTGCGGGCGCCCCGCCGGCCCCAAGCCACGGCCTGTGGACCCGGCTCGTTGCGGCAATCGCCGTTCGTATCGGACCCTCGGGAACCTTTCTCCCGAGCCGCTTGTTTGGGTGGCGGAAGGAGAAACGCCATGAGCACGAAACCTCCCCCTGTGCCGCCGAAGAATCTGAGCCCAAAGGGCGCCGGTGACAAAAAATCGGTAGCAGCCGACCAGGCACCGCAATCCACCGTCCCCGATCCCGACAAGCAGGGTCAGCAAGGCAATACGAAGGTCAACACCACTCATCAAGGCAACGTCCAGGATCGCTAGGGCATGTCCACGTCGAAGAAAACTCCTGCCAGCATCCGCCAGGGCGGTCCCGGCGCCGCGCACGAAAACGCCAAGAAGCCGCTGAGCGTCGAAAAGCCGCCGGCCGATTCAGACCTGCGCAGCCACAGCAAGGTCTCCGGCGGCGGCGGCGAACGCGACAGCCACCATACCCATGACCCCGAAAAGAAAGGCGACACTCGGCCGGCGCATCAGGACAAGTGAAGTCGGGCGGCGACGCGACTACCGATGGGGCTCGAGCGAAATGTCAGCGGGGACGGCGCGCCAAGGCAATCGGCACGACGTTGTCGACATTGATCACCGGCAAATCGAACAGCATCGGAAGCCCCCGCGTCGCGGCCATTTCCACGATCAGCTCCTCGATGGAGTGATCGGTCAGAAGGGTTTCGACGCCCAGCCGGATCATCGCCGCCAGCTTGTGCACCGGCACCGGCACGGACTTCGCCCGGTCGTCGAGCAACTTGCTGATTTCGATCACGACGTCGGCGTCGATATTCCTGGGCAAGTCTCGCATAAGCGCCTTCCCGCCAAACGAAACGAAAAGCCCGCCGCACCTTTCGATACGGCGGGCGATCCAGTGATGCGCACCGGCGAGGGGATCGGGGGTGGGCGTGCCGGCGCGTGCAGATCGCAAGTAATTTTAGTTAAATCCGCCAACTTCGATGTGTCACGGAAAAACGTCTGTACGTTTTTTACCGAACCGCGCGGATCGTTAGCTGTCCCCGCCGTCGCGCGGCGCGGCAGCACAGACGGCGCGATCCTCTGCCCTCCGGACAGCGAGCTCAAACAGTATACATTATAGACTTGAAATATCTTGCCAGGTGATCCAGCCTGTGCTCCACTTGAGCCGGGAACAGGGCTGACAGGTCGATTTCTGCCGATATATGGCTGCATTTCAACGGCACGACTGCGAGATTACAGCCTCAAACGATATACGAAATCTTCGCATGGGAAGGCGTGGATGACGGAAACGATAGAGCTCAAACGGGTTGGCGATGGCAATCTGCGTGCCCAGGTCTATCAACAAGTCCGGCTGACGATACAGCATGGCGAATTGGCGCCTGGCCAGAAGCTGGTCGATGTCGATATTGCCGCCCGGCTCGGCATTTCCAGAATGCCTGTCCGCGACGCCTTGATGCAGTTGGTGCATGAGGGCTATCTCGTCGGCACCACACGCGGCTTCACGCTGCCCACGCTTACCGCAACGGATGTCGCCGACATCTTCGAGGTCCGCCGGTTGCTCGAGCCGCGGGCCGCCGCGCACGCCGCACGGACACTTGACGCCGCTGGCCTCAAGACCCTGGCAGCCGCGCTCCGGGAGGCAGAGGCTGCGGCCGCAGATGGCGATGCCGACCGCTTTTTCCAGGCCAATTCGGCATTCAGGAATTGTTGGCTTGGCGCGGTCGCGAACGAGCGTCTTTCACAAACGATTGCCCGCTTCGCCGACCATGTACTCGTCGTCCGTTTAAGGACGCTGTCGCACCAGCCGACGCAGGCCGTGATCGTGGCCGGCATGCGCGCCATCTACGAGGCATTCGTCAAGCGCGACGCCGTCGCCGCTTACGACCGCATGACCCACTTCATTCAGAACGCCGAGGAGCGTTTCATGAAGCTGAGCCCACCGTTTCAAAACTCCGACGGCGAGGGCAAGAGCATGTCACGGCGGGGGAAATCATGATCAGGAAGCAGCACCCGCTGAAAGGGCCGAACAGGTTCAAGCTCGGCGTCTTTTCCATGAACGCCGATGGCGGCCTGGCAATGACCACCGTCCCCGAGCGCTGGCGTGCCCGCTGGGAAGACAACCTCAACTCCGCCTGCATCGCCGATCGCGCCGGCCTCGAGTTTCTGCTGCCGATCGCCCGCTGGCGCGGCTTCGGCGGTTTGACGCATGTGCGGGAATGGTCGTTCGAGACGTTCACCTGGGCGGCGGGTCTTGCTGTCGCCACCGAAAACATCGGCCTGTTCATGACGGTGCATGTGCCGCTGGTTCATCCGCTGCAGGCTGCAAAAGCGCTGGCGACGGTCGACCACATCTCCAACGGGCGTGCCGGCTTGAACATCGTCTGCGGCTGGAACCCGGACGAGTTCGCCATGTTCGGGCAGACGGTCGGCGAGCGGACCTACGATCAGGCCGAGGAATGGATCAACATCATCGTGCGTGCCTATCAATCGAGGGAGCCGTTCGACTTCAGCGGCGAGTTCTACGATCTGAAGGGGGTCGTCAGCCGCCCGCCAAGCCTGCAGGCGCCGCGACCGGTGACCATGAACGCCGCCTTCGGCGCGCCGGGGCGCAACTATGCGGCGCGCCACTGCGACTACCTGTTTTCGACTTTTTCCGAAATTGCCGACGGCCGTGCGCATGTGGTCGACATCACCAACCGAGCGGCCGAAGTCGGACGCGAAGTCGGCGTCTATACGGTTTGTCACGTCGTCTGCCGGGAAACCCAGCAGGAAGCCGAGGATTATTACCGGCATTACGCGCTGGAATGCGCGGACGAGGGCGCCGTCGACGAGCATATGCGCAAGAAGAAGGAATTCGCGAACTCGCATGATGCGAAGGCCTTCACCGAATATCGGCAAAGGTTCGCCGGCGGTGCTGGAACCTTCCCGCTCATCGGCACGCCGGAAAAGATCGTCGACGACCTCACTGAGATCATGGACCAGGGTTATTCCGGCGCCGCCCTCACATTCGTCAACTACACCTACGAACTGCCCTTCTTCTGCGACCGCGTGCTGCCGCTGATGCGCCAGGCCGGGCTTCGAGTAAATTGATGCCGGCGGCCGCCATTCCGACGCCGTGGGTGGATGGACACGACGCCATCAATCCGCGCGCGTTCAAGCAGGCAATGCGGGCCGTGGCGGGCTCGGTCGCCATTCTCGCGTCGGAACATGACGAGATCGGCTTTTGCGGCATCACAGCGACGGCACTCTGCTCGTTCAGTGCCGAGCCGCCGTCGCTGCTGGCCTGCGTCAACCGCGGCAGCACCTTTGCCTCGGCCATTCGCGAAGGCTTGCCCTTTTCGGTCAATCTTCCCGCCGGCGATCAGGAGAACGTTGTGCGTGCCTTTGGCGGCATGACCAAAGCCAAGGGTGCCGCGCGGTTCTCGTCCGGATCATGGGTGCGTGGCGAAACCGGCGCGCCCTTGCTTGTCGGCGCGCGGGCAATGTTCGAATGCCGGGTGGCCGAAATCATTGTGCGGGCGTCGCACATGATCGTCATCGGCATCGTCTCAGGCGTCGCGCTGGACCGCGCTGACCGATCGCCGGTCTTCTACGCACATGGACGGTTCCTGACAGTAGGAGATGATGCCAGTTAACCGCCGTTCGCGTGGCGGCGCAGCGATTGTAATTTTCAGATCGGCCCGATCACGGGCCGGATCATGGGCGAACTATCAAAGGGAGTACGGCAATGCGCATTTGGAAATCCCTTGTTCTGGCTGCACTCCTGTCGGGTGTGGTGGGTATCGCCGCGGCCGAGGAGGTCGTCCTCAACGCCGTGCATTTCACGCCGACGCAGAACGGCTACGCCCAGAGCTTCCTGAAATTCGTTCAGAAGGTGAACGAAAAGGGCAAGGGCGTGGTCCAGATCAACGTGCGTGGCGGGCCGGAGGTCATTCCGCCGATCCAGCAGGGCGCGGCGCTCAGGAGCGGCCTGATCGACGTGATCGACACGCCGGCAGGGCAGTTCCTCGAGCTCGTGCCCGAAGGCGAGGTGTTCTCCGCATCGACAAAGACGCCGTGGGAGGTTCGCGAGAATGGCGGCTGGGACTTCATCAGCGGAATTTTCGAGAAGAAGGCCAATGCCCATCTGCTGGCGCATGTCGACGCGGGCTCGGGCTTCAACGTCTTCACCATCGACGAACCCAAGCTCAACAGCGAAGGCAGCATCGACTGGAGCAGCCTGAAGATCCGCTCGTCGCCGCTCTATCGCGATTTCCTTGAATCCCTGGGCGCAACGGTGATCGTGCAAGCGCCAGGGGACGTCTACACCTCGCTCGAGCGCGGCGTCGTCAATGCCAACGCCTATACCGTGTTTGGCTATGCGTCGTTCGGCTGGGACAAGTTCACCAAATACCGTGTCGACCCGCAATTCTTCAAAACCGACGTGCTGATCTCGATCAACAAGGCCAAATGGGACACGCTGTCGCCCGAGGCGCAGAAGCTGCTTGCCGACACGGCCGTCGAATACGAGCGCGCGAGCTATGACGCCAATCTTGCCGAGTCGGAAAAGCAGGCACAGGCGATGATCGACGGCGGGCAGAAGGTGATTAGCTTGACCGGTGCCGGCCGCGACAAATTCCTGGCGGCTGCCACGCAGGCGAGCTGGGCGAGAATGGCCAAACGCGATCCCACCAACATCGATCAGTTGAAGAAATTCTTCCAGTAGCCGAGCGGAGGCTGCCTTGTAAGCCCTCCATCAAAGCTGGGCAAAAGCGGGGCAACGGTGGACATGAGGGTCGTCGGACATGGACAGATTGTTTGCAGCGATTGCGAAGCTGAGCCTTGCGTTGGCGGCGACGGCAAAAGTGGTGCTTGGCCTCATCATCGTCGCGGTGGTTGCTGATGTATGCGTCCGCAATCTGGGCCTGAGGCCGCTTGCCTGGGCAGTATCGGCGACGGAATACGGCCTGCTTTACGCGGCATTCCTGCCGATGCCCTGGCTGGTCCACAGCAAGGGCCATGTCTTCGTCGAGTTCCTGCGCAAGGCGCTGCCGATGCGGGCTCGGGCGGTGCTTGAAAAACTGGTCTATCTCGCCTGCATCGGCGTCAGCCTCTACCTTGGCAGCGTCGCCTTGTTTTCCCTGACAAGCGCCGTGGCGGGCGGCGAATATGAAACGCGCAGTTTCGACATGCCGAAATGGCTGGTCTTTCTGCCCATCATGCTCGCCTTCTACCTCTCCGCGCTGGAATGGCTCAGATATCTGCTCGGCCGTGACACGCTGTACACGCTGGATCCTCTGGAAATGGAAGGGCTCTGAACGGTGGCCTGGCTGTATCCATTCGCCGTGCTCGTTGGCACCATCCTCGTGTTGATGGGGCTTGGGCTGCCGGTCGCCTTCGCGTTCTTCGTCACCAATGTGATCGGGCTGTACCTGTTCTTCGGCGGTTCGATCGGCGTGACGCAGATGGTCGCCAACTTCTCCGACGCCGTCTCGACCTATGCGCTTGCTCCGCTGCCGATGTTTCTCGTCATGGGCAGCCTGTTCTTCCGCTCCGGCCTCGGCGAGAAAGTCATCTACGCGCTCGACCTGTGCATCGGCAATCTGCGCGGACGCCTCGCTTATGTCGTTCTCGCCGCCGGCACCATCTTTTCCGCGCTATCAGGCTCGAGCCTCGCAAATACCGGCATGATGGGCTCGCTGATGGTGCCCGAGATGCTGAAGCGGGGTTACAAGCCGCATATGGCCTACGGCCCGGTGCTTGGTGCCGGAAGCCTTGCCGTCATCATCCCGCCATCCTCGCTGGCCGTCTTGCTCGGCTCGCTGGCCCAGATCGACGTCGGCGCGCTGCTCATCGCGGGGGCTTTGCCCGGACTGCTTCTCGTTGTCATGTACGCGGCGCTGATTTTTGCACAGACGAAGATCGATCCGGACGCCGCTCCGCACTATCCGGTACCCGCCGTTCCTGCGGCCGAGAAGGTGAGGGCGGTTGCCGTCAACATCATTCCGATGAGCGTCATCGTGTTCATGGTGGTCGGCACGATCATCCTTGGAATAGCGACGCCGACCGAGTCGGCGGGGCTCGGCTGTGCCGCCGTCTTCGCCTTGTTGTTTGTCTACCGGCGGTTCAGCTGGTCGGTTGTCTGGAAGTCGCTGGACGATGCGATGAAGGTCACCGGCATGACCTTCCTGATCATCTCGGCTTCGACGACGTTTTCACAGATATTCGCCTTCTCCGGCGCCTCGAACGGCTTTATCCAGTTCATCGTCGGCTACGATCTTGGACCGTATTCCATGCTGCTCATGATGGTGCTCGTCATCCTGCTGCTCGGCATGTTCATGGATCAGGTCTCGATGATGCTGATCACGCTGCCGATCTTCGTGCCGACCGCCCAGCAATTCGGCTACGAGCCGGTATGGTTCGGGCTGATCCTGCTGCTCGCCTACGAGGTCGGCTTCACCACGCCGCCGTTTGGTCTGCTGCTGTTCATCATGATCGGTGTTGCGCCGAAAGGCACATCGCTCAAGACGGTTGCCATGTCAGCGGCACCCTACATCGCGCTGACGCTTTTGCTGATCCTGCTGATTGTCCTCTTTCCGCAGATCGCTCTCTTTCTTCCGAATTTGATCTAGTCGAACTCGATCCAGCAGGTGTCCAAATGCGCTTTGCCTATCTTGCTTTCTTCCATGATGACCGCGAGGCAAATTTGGCCATCGCCGGTGAAGACGTTGATGCCGTGCGGGGGGTGATTGCATCGACGCCGGGCCTTGCGCTTGCAAACATCTATCTGCCCGAAGTGGCGACGGACATGTTCAACAAGGATGGCCCACCGCCGGTCTTTGGCTTCCAGCTCTATTTCGACGAATTGGCGGACATGGAGGCGGCGCTGGCGCCGTCCGGCCATCTGCAGGCGCTTGCCGCACCGGGTATGCTGTCGAGCGTCGCCGGTTCGAGGCCGACGCAACAGGCTATGTGCGTGCGTCCGTTTCCCGTCGACGACGCTGGCGTCCAGACGTCGGGGCTCCCCTGCAGCTATCTTGTCCACTATCCCGGGCCGGCCGAAGACATGAATGTCTGGCTCTACCACTATGTGACGCATCATCCGCAATTGATGCGGGGCTTCCCCGGCATTCGCCACATCGAGGTTCTGTCGCGACTGGATTGGTGCGGTTCGCTGCCCTGGCCGCGCATCGACCATATGCAGCGCAACCGGGTCATGTTCGACAGCCCCGCGGCATTGACGCACGCCCTGCAGTCGCCGGCGCGGCTGGAGATGCGCGCCGACTACAAGACTTTCCCGCCGTTTTCAGGCGGCAGCCGGCATTTCCCGATGTCGACGGAAGCCGTGCATCCTTTGCCGCGGGCCACATAGCGCAAACAGGTTTTGCCGACGCCGAAAAATCTCTGGAGATTTCATGTACGACTTTCGCAAGAAATGTGTCTCTCTCGATCGCCTCATCGGCACGTTCTGCGCCATCCCGCACCCGGTGGCGGTCGAAGTGGCGGCCGCCAGCGGGGTCGATTTCCTGTGCATCGACTGGGAGCATTCGCAGATCGGCCGCGAACGGCTCGAGGATCTGGTTCGCGCCGCCGATGTCCACAAGGTTCCCGCGATGGTGCGCGTTCCCGGCCACACGCCGGAATGGATGGCGGCCGCGCTCGACGCCGGCGCGTCGGGCGTCCTGGTACCCCGCGTCTCGACGGCCGAGCAAGCCCGCATGGTGGTCATGGCCTGCCGTTACCCGCCGGTCGGCGCACGTGGTGTCGGTCCAGGCCGCGCCGCCGGTTATGGCTACAGGATTCCGGACTACCTCAAATCGGCCAACGAGGTCCTGACGGTCGCCATCCAGGTCGAGACGGCCGAGGGCCTCGCCAACATCGACGACATCGTCCAGGTCGACGGCGTCGACGTGGTCTTCATTGGCCCCGGCGACCTGTCGGTCTCGATCGACGCCATGGGGCCGGCCGGCCAGGACAAGCTCAATGCCGCGATTACCAGGATTGCGGCCGTAGCGCGCGCGGCCGGCAAGGCCGTCGGCATCTTTCGCCCTTCGGCGGATGATGTCGGCAAATGGTCGCGGCACGGCATCAGCTTCTACATGCTGGCCAGCGACACGATGTTTCTCGGCGCCGGCCTTGCCGCCGGCGTCGCCTCGGCGCGCAGCGCCTCATAGCAAGAGTTTGCCATGAAGATCATCAAGACCGACGGTGTGCTGTCAGTCGAGGAGGAGCAGCTGCGCTACCTCGACGGCTTGAGCGCCGAGTTTGTCGAAAAGACGCTGCTCACAGAAGATGCCCTGATCGAACACTGCCGCGACGCCGACGCATTGATGGTATTGCGGGAGCCGATCACGGCTCGCGTTTTGGCGGAACTGAAGAACCTCAAGGTCATCGGGCGGTTCGGCGTAGGGCTCGACTCGATCGACGTCGAGGCCGCTAGCCGTGCCGGTGTTCAGGTAACCTACGTGCCGGACGCCAATCTGGTGGAAGTCAGCACCCACGCCATGGCCCTGATCCTGGCCTTGGCGCGCAGGCTGAAGCAGTTCGACAGCGCGGTGCGCGCCGGCCGCTGGGCGGCGATGACCGACGGTGCCGGCATCACGCGGCCGGACAGGCAGATTCTCGGGCTGATCGGCTTCGGCCAGATCGGGCGCCTGACTGCCGAGCGGGCGCGGGTCTTCGGCTATCATATCATCGCCTACGACCCGCATATGCCGGCAGAGCGCATCACGGCCGGCGGTGCCGAACCGGTCGGCTTCGACGAGCTGCTGGCCAGGGCCGACATCGTCTCGCTGCACGTTCCAGCGACACCGGAGACCAGAAACATCATGTCGGCGGATGCCCTGTCGCGGATGAAGGAAGGAGCGATATTCATCAACGTGTCCCGCGGCGGCCTCGTCGACGAGGTCGCGTTGGCGGATCTGATCCGGCGTCGCCATCTGGCGGGCGCCGGCATCGACACGTTCGAGCAGGAGCCGCCTTCGCCCGACAATCCGCTGCTGGCGCTGGACACCGTCCTGGTCAGTCCACACGCGGCGCACTACTCGACGCAGTCTTACGCGGAGGTTCGCAACAAGGTGTTTGCCGATGTCGCAGCGGTCCTGCGCGGCGGCAAGGCGGTATATCCGGTCAACCGGGTGTGACCAATTCCCGATGTCGGCATCATCCGCTGCCTGCCGGCAGTTCCACCTTAACGTTCCGGGGCAGGCAGCCTTGAGCGCGACCTCGGCAAGCGGATAAAGACGGGAACGGGTGAAGTGAATTCGCATTTTTTGCCGACAGCGCCACATTTTGTTCTTGCTTTGTGCCGGCAGCTATGCTACTAATTTGCGTATGGTGCTGATTCGCACTGAGGACCCGCCGCAAGGCGGTTTTTTTGTTTCAGGTTTCGGGGCCGTCCGTCGACGCCCTGCTCGGCTTGTCGCGACGCTCGACGATGTAGATGTGGTCGGCGACCAGCACCACGTTGCCATGCTGGTTGATCACCTCGCAGCGCTCGACGACCCGGCCTGAATCGGGTCGCTTCGGGTCGTCCTCCTTGGCCGAGATGGTGGTGCGGGTCCTGATCGTATCGCCGATGAACACCGGCTTGATGAAGCGCAGCCTGTCGTAGCCATAGGAGAAGGCGACCGGGTTGACGACGCTCGCCGTCAGCCCGACGCCGACCGAAAAGACCAGCGTGCCGTGGGCGATGCGCTGGCGGAACGGCGTCGTCTTCATGAACTCGGCGTCCATGTGGTGGGGAAAGAAATCGCCGGTATGGCCGGCATGGACGACGAAGTCGGTCTCGGTGATGGTGCGCCCGCTGGTCATGCGCGACGAGCCGATCTGGTAGTCCTCGAAATAGACAGTCTGCTCCATGTCAGGGCCTCGCCGCTATCGGTGTTGCCGGCGCCGCGCTCGATTGGTAGGCGGCTTCGACCAGCGCCATGGTGTTCCAGCCGTCCTCGACGGAACTGACAAGCTCGGCGTCCTCGCCAGATGCGTAGCGCTGGACATTGGCCATGCGGCCGGCAAAGGCGTCCGGAAACCATGCGCCGACGAGTGGAACCGCAATCCAGTCCGTGCCGCCCTTGGGGTAGATTTCGAGGATGTCCGGCTCGCCGCGCGGATAGTCGAGGTTGACGCCCAGTTTGAGGTAGGCGGCGCCTTCGGTGCCGCAGATGCGGAATTCGCAGGCCTGGTGTTTTCGACCGAATTTGTGATCGTGGTTGATCGACAGTGCACAGCGCACGGTGTCGCCATAGTCGAGGATCGCGCTGGTGCGCGTTTGCGCGACCTTGTGGCCGGGGTGGCCGAGCGTCTTGGCGTGAACCCCCTTGGGGTCGCCGAGCAATTGCCGGATCAGGTCGAGATAATGGATCGAATGCATGGCGATCTCGACGCGCGGCGCCTGCAACAGGAATTCCCAGAGCTGCCAGGGTGTCGCCAGCGCCAGCCATGCGTCGAAATCGACCACTTCGCCCAGCCAGCCCTTGGCGATCGCATCCCTGAGCGCCAGCATCATCGGCGCGAAGCGCAGCTGGAAGTTCACCGCCGCTTGGAGGTCTTTGGAGCGGCAGATTTCGAGGATCTCGGTCGCCTCGCTGAGATTGCTGCCCATCGGCTTCTGGATCAGTGCCACCGCACCATCGGGCAGCGCCCTGAGCACGCCGGCATGATAGGCCGGCGGTGTCGCCAGGTCGAAGACGGCGTCCTTGATCGCAGCAGCTTCCTCGACCGACCGGTAAGCGGTGACGCCCCATTTCTGCGCCAGTTTTTCGGCCTTGGCCAGGTCGGGGTCGAAAAGCCCGGCAACCGGGAAACCGGCTTTCCCGTAGGCCGGGAAATGCGCATCGCCGACGATCGAGCCGGCGCCGAAAATCACGATCGGCCTGGGCTTTGACGGCTGTGCCCAGGCCTGGGAAAGCGAGGCAGGATCGAAGATGTCATCAGTCATAATGGAAGACTTCGTCCATCGACGCCCACCACTCGCCCTCCTTGCTGGTCGGCAGCGGCTCCTGGCATGGCATGCACAGCGCCCACCATTCCTGCGTCGTGGGATCGGCCGCCATCTTGGCCATGTCGGAGGCGAAATCGGTGCCGTGGTACTCGAAGGTGCTGAACAAAAGGTGCTCCGGCTCCCTCAGATAAATCGAATAATTCTTGATGTTGCAGGCGGAAATCATCTTGAGGACGTCCGGCCAGACGGCGGCGTGAAGCCGCACATACTCGGCGACTTTCTCCGGCTTGAGGCCGAGCACCATTCCCATTCGCTGCATGTCCGCCTCCTATTTCACTATCGTCGTGGTGAATTCCGCGATGCTCTTCGCCTTGATCGCATCCCAGTCCCAGTCGATGCCGATGCCGGACTCGTCCGGCGCCAATGCGTGCCCGTCCTCGATACGCATTTTCTTGCCGGTCAGCTCGTCGAGCTGGGGAATATACTCGACATATCTGCCGTTCTGAACGGCGCATGTCAGGCTGACATGCAGTTCCATCAGGAAATGCGGGCAGACGGGGATGTCGAACGCCTCGGCCGCGTGCGCCACCTTCAGCCACGGCGTAATGCCGCCGATGCGGCCGACATCGACCTGCACGATCGAACACGCGCCCTTCTGCATATATTCGCGGAAATGCCGGATCGAATAGAGCGACTCGCCGACCGCGATCGGCGTCGACGTCGCACTCGACAGCCGCACATGGCCGTCAATGTCGTCGGCCGGCAGCGGTTCCTCGATCCAGGCGAGGTCGAGGTCGCGAAAGCGTTCGGCCCGGCGGATTGCCTCGTCGACCGAAAAGCCCTGGTTGCAGTCGGTCATGATCTCGTAGGAGTCTCCAACCGCCCGGCGCACCGCCGTCAGCCGAGTAAGATCCTCGGAACCGTGCGGCTTGCCGATCTTGACCTTCGAGCCGCGAAAACCCTTGGCCTTGGCGGCCAGCGCATCCTCGACCAGCGCCTCGGTTTCGATATGCAGCCAGCCGCCTTCGGTCGTGTAGAGCGGGCAGCGGTCCTTGGCGCCGCCGGCCAGCTTCCACAGCGGCAGTCTCTGTTTCTTCGCCCGCAGGTCCCAAAGAGCAGTGTCGATGGCCGCCAGCGCGATTGCCGTGATCGCGCCGATCGTCGTGGCATGGGTGGCGAACTCCAACTCGCGCCAGACCGCCTCGATCATGTCGGCGTCGCGGCCGATCAGCCGCGGCGCAAGGTGGTCGGCCAGCAGTCGCATCACCGACGAGCCGCCGGTGCCGATCGTGTAGCTGTAGCCGGAGCCGACCGCGCCGTCGGCATCGGTGATGGTGACGATCGGTGTTTCCTGGCTGACAAAACTCTGGATGGCATCGGTGCGCTTGACCTTAGGCACCAAGTCGACCATGCGCAGTTCGACTTTCTCGATCTTTGCCATGATTTTAACCTCGCAATGTCTTGCCCGTTTCAGCAGAAAACAGATGGGCCTGCGACAGGTCCAGGCTCATCTTGACCCGGTCGCCGGCTTTGAGCGGCTTTGGATTGAGCATCCGTGATACCCAGTCGCTGCCGTTGAATTCGGCGAACACCAGCGTCTCATTGCCGAGCGGCTCGGTGACGGTCACCGGCAACTCGACCTGGTGGACGTCGACATCTTCGCCGGAGCTGATGCCGTGTCCGGTCGGATAGATGTCGTCGGGCCTGAGGCCGAACACGACCTTGTCGCCGGTTTCGACATTGGCTTTGAACTGGCTGGGCAGAGGCAGCTTCTCGCCGCTGGCGAACAGCAGCTGTCCGTCGTCGACAACCGCCTCATGCAGGTTCATCGGTGGCGAGCCGATGAAGCCCGCGACGAAGCGTGTCTGCGGCCGGCGGAACACCTCGTCGGGTGTGCCGACCTGCTCGATAAAACCGTCACGCATGATGACGATGCGGTCCGCCAATGTCATCGCTTCGACCTGGTCATGGGTGACGTAGATCACCGTCGACTTGACCTTGGCGTGCAGCTTCTTGATCTCGGTGCGCATCTGCGTCCGAAGCTTGGCGTCGAGATTGGAAAGTGGCTCGTCGAACAGGAAGACATCGGGATCGCGCACGATGGCGCGGCCCATGGCCACGCGCTGGCGCTGTCCGCCGGACAGCTGCGACGGCCGGCGGTCGAGCAATTGGTCGAGGCCGAGAATGCCGGACGCTTCGGCGACGCGACGGTCCATTTCTTCTTTCGCGGCGCCCGCGATCTTGAGC
Source organism: Mesorhizobium sp. M1217 (assembly GCF_040318275.1). NCBI lineage: Bacteria > Pseudomonadati > Pseudomonadota > Alphaproteobacteria > Hyphomicrobiales > Phyllobacteriaceae > Mesorhizobium > Mesorhizobium sp. M1217. The sequence goes on from NZ_JAMYMA010000009.1 coordinate 177,659, forward strand.
GAGAAGCCGAGGTTTTCGCGCACCGTCATATGCGGATAGAGCGCGTAGGACTGGAACACCATCGAGATGTTGCGCGAGCGCGGCGGCAGGTCGTTGACCATGCGGCCGCCGATCTCAATGACGCCGTCGCTGATCGCCTCGAGGCCGGCGATCATGCGCAGGGTTGTCGACTGCCGCAACCGGACGGCCCGACCAGCGCGATGAACTCGCGGTCGGCGACCTCGAGATCGATGCCGTGCACCACCGCCACCGGGCCGTAGCTTTTGGTGAGATTCTTGAGCGATACGGTTGCCATGTCAGCCTTTCACCGCGCCGGAAGTGAGGCCGCCGACGAGGTGTTTCTGGACGATGAAGGTAAGCGTGAGCGCCGGTATGACCATGACCACGGCGAGCGCGCACATGCCGCGCCAGTCGATGGTGAATTCGGCCGTATAGTCGAGCAGGCCAACCGGCAGGGTCTTGGAGTTAATCGAGCGTGTCAGCTGCGAGGCCAGCGCGAACTCGTTCCACGAGGTGAGGAAGGCAAAGATTCCGGCCGAGGCGATGCCGGGCCCGGCGAGCGGAAACTCGACCTGCCAGAAGGCCTGCCAGCGCGTGCAGCCGTCGATCTGCGCCGCCTCGGCAAGGTCTTTCGGTACCTGGCGGAAAAAGCCGTCGATCAGCCAGATGGTGAAGGGCACATTGAGCGCGACATAGACCAGGATCAGCCCGAAATGCGTGTCGATGATGCCGAGCCGCGCAAAGACGAAGAACAGCGGCAGCGACAGCGCAATGCCGGGCACCGTGCGCGTCAGCATCAGGCCAAGGAACATCGCCGATTTGGCGCGGAAGCGATAGCGCGCAAAGGCATAGCCGCCGGCCATGCCGATGACGATGGCGATCAGCGTCGAGGTCACCGAGATGATCAGCGAATTGCGGAAGTAGTCGAGCACCGGAATGCCGCCCTGGCCGACGCCGCTGAACATCGCGACGTAGGCATCGAGCGAGAGTTGCTGCGGAATCCACACCGGCGGCTTGGCCATGATCTCGACAGTCGGCCGCAGCGACGACAGCACGATCCAGATGCCGGGCAGGCAGATGACCAGCATGGCCAGGAACAGCCCGATGCCATGGACGATCCGAAGCGCTTTGTTGCCGGCGCGATGCAGGCTGTTCTGGTCCATCCTCACCACTCCGCCGCGATCTGCGTGCGCGCCGCGGCGAGCTTGCGGTAGAAATAGACGGTGAACAGGATCGACAGCAGGATCGAGAAATAGGCCATGGCATTGGCCATGCCCATTCTGGCATCGCCATAGGCGGTGCGGGCGACCAGCGTCCAGACCAGCTCGGTGCGGCCGGCAGGGCCGCCGTCGGTCATGATCTTGACGATGTCGTAGGCGCGCGCGACGTCGAGCGAGCGGATGGTCATGGCGATGAAGGCAAACGGCATGATGAACGGCCAGGTGACATAGCGGAATGTCTGCCATGGCGTGCAGCCGTCGACGCGGGCCGCCTCGACCGGTTCGCGCGGCATCGCCAGCAGCCCGGCTAGGATGAAGATCGCGAACACCGAAGTCGACGACCAGATCTCGGCGGTCAGGATGGCGATGAAGGCGAGATTGCCGTCGATCAGCCACGGGATGGCGCGATCGGTCAGGCCGAGCGCCTGCAGGGCGTTGTTCACCAGGCCGATATTGTCGTTGAACATGAATTTGAACTGGAAGCCGACGAGGATCGGCGAAAACATCATCGGAAACATCATGATGGTGCGCAGGACCCGCTGGCCGCGCGAGGCTTTTTCCACCAGCAGGGCCAGCCCGAGACCGATCAGCATTTCCAGGTTGAGCGCCACCGTCAGCAGCACCACGGTACGGGCAAAGGCGATCCAGAAATCGCGGCTGGTCAGGATCGTGACGTAGTTGCGGGCGCCGATGAAGACCCAGAACGTCTCAGGCCTGGTCAGCCGGAACGGCGTGAAGCTGGAGTAGAGCGACAGCAGCAACGGCACCACCACCACGGCCGCCAGCACGATCACCGCCGGCAGCAGGAGCAGCAATGGTGGCGAGGGTCTCCAGCCTTTCATGGCGATCCGGTTCTGGTTGGTGCCCGGACACCGAAGCCCGCCATCGGCGAGCTGGGATCAAGACAAAGCGGGTTGCGCATGGTTCGAAAAAAGTTCGGGGGCGCCGCTCTTCAATGAGCGCGGCGCCCCCTTGGGAGAATGGTCAAAGCTTGCCGGCGTCCTCGAGGATCTGGGTGGCCTTGGCGGCAGCGTCGTCCAGCGCCTGCTTGGAGGTCTTGTCGCCAAGGATGGCGGCCTGCAATTCGGGATAGACGGCGTTGGAGATTTCGATCCATTCAGGTGTCTGCGGCACGGCGAAAGCGTGCTTTGCCTCTTCCTGGAAAGCCGCCAGCACTTCCTTCTTGTAAGGATCGTTTGCCGCCTGCTGGATGTCCCAGTCCCACACCGCCGTGCGGGTCGGCAGAGGTCCGCTTGCCGCCTCGAGCTTCTGGCTGTCCTCATTGGTCAGGAACCAGACCAGCGAAGCGGCCGCTTCCTTGCTGGCGCAGTTTTCGGTGACCGAAAACCCGTGGTGCCCCGACCAGCCGGTGCGAATGCCGGCCGATCCCTTCGGCGCCACCTTCACGCCGACATTGCCGGCGACCTTCGACGACTTCGGATCGTTGAAGAAGCCTGCCCAGCCAGGCCAATCGAGGTTGATGGCGACCGTGCCCGAGGCAAAACCCTGGCCGAGATCGTCCCACAGATAGTTGGTGGTGCCGGCCGGCACCGCCTTGGCCTTGTAGAGATTGACGAACCAGTCGAGCGCGTGCACGCCGGCCTCCGAGTTGAAAGCGGGCCTGCCGTCCTTGTCGAGGTACTCGCCGCCGTCGGCGATGAGCATCTCGTAAAAACGGCCGTTGATCGCCTCTTCCTTGCCGGCGAACTGGGTGCCATAGAAATCGGGCGGGCTGGCGAAGAATTCCGCCTGCTGGGCGACCTCGTCCCAGGTGTCGGGCGGTGTCAGTTCCTTGCCGTACTTGGCCTTGTAGGCGGCCTTCTTGGCTTCATCCTGATAGAGGCTCTTCTGGTAATAGAGCGCCGAGACATCGAACTGCGCGCGCGGCAGCATTACCAGCTTGCCGTCGAGCGTCGAGGCCTTGATCGTCGACGGCACGAAGGCGTCGATCTCCTCCTTCGGCAGCAGCTTGTTCAGGTCGGTGTAGATATCAGGATATTGCGGCGCGAAGGACGAGTGGTTCGAGCCGACGCACCAGTTGATGCTGCCGGAGGCGATGTCCGACTTGATCTCCTTGTCGAGCTCGAAGTGGTTCTTCTTCGAGATCACGTTGACCTTGGCGCCGGTCAGTTTTTCCCATTCGCCGATCCGCGCGTAGAGCCCTTCATATTGCTGGCCGCCGATCAGCTTGGCGTCGATGGTGACGCCGTCAAATTTGCCGGGCAGTTCGGCAGCAAGGGCAGCACTAGCACCAAACGCGAGTAGCGTTACGCCGGCCGACAGGCCGCAAAACAGTTTCGTCATTGGTATCCTCCCAAAGAGCCTGCATCGATCGCGTAGCGAGGTCGATCGGCAGCTTCATTCATATACAAACAAAACATTTATAGGATCGTCAAGCCGAAAGTTCTTTCGGAAGCAAGGCTGTTGCGTATATGAAAAGTGAAATTCACTGGAGAGGCGCAATGGCAGAGGACGAGGAAGACGACCGGTATCGAGCCCCGGCGCTGGACAAGGGGCTCGACATCCTCGAGCTGCTGGCCGGCGTCGACGGCGGCCTGACGCAGGCGGAAATCGCCAAGAAACTCGACCGCAGCCCGAATGAGTTCTACCGCATGCTGGATCGGCTGGTGCGTCGCGGCTACGTCACGCGGCCGGATGGCGACCGTTATTCGCTGACGCTCAAGCTGTTTGGCCTGGCGCAGCTGCACGCGCCGGTGCGCCGGCTGGTTTCCTATGCGACGCCGCTGATGCGCGAACTGGCCGAAACCACACAGCAGGCAAACCAGCTCGTCGTCTTCGATCGCGGCTCCGCCGTGGTCATTGCCCAGCAGGAAGCGCCGGATTACTGGGGCATCTCCATCCGCGTCGGCTCGCATATCAGCCTGTTCGACACCGGGTCCGGCCATGTGCTGCTGGCGTTCCGCCCGCCGGAAGAGCGGCAGATGATGATTTCCGAACATCTGCGCAGCACCGACAAGCCACCGCAATCGCCAGAGTTTTTCGCTCGCCTCGATCAGATCCGGGAACGCGGCTACGAGATGATGGCGTCGATGCAGACGGCCGGCGTGTTCAACCTGTCGACACCCGTTCTCGGCTCGGACGGCAAGGCAATCGCCGCACTGTCGATCCCCTACATAACCCTGGTCAACGCACCCAAGGCGCCCGACATCACCAGGACGATAGAGCTGCTGCTGGCAGCGACCGAAAAGCTGTCGCAACTGGCGGGATCGACTGTCAAGCAATCGCGATGAATTCTTATTTGAATGAAGAATTTCTCCGTGAGATGATCTCGAAGTCGCCAAGGAGGAGCGCGCCGCCATGATCTTCGACACCCATCTGCACCTGATCGACCAGTCCGCCCTGCGCTATCCATGGCTGGCCGGCGTGCCGGCGCTCAACCGCGATTTCCCCTACGACGAATATGCAGTCCAGGCCCGTCGCGCTGGCATCGACGGCGCGTTCCATATGGAGGTCGATGTCGATCCAGCCGATATCGAGGCCGAAACCGGCCATGTCAAAGCGCTCTCGCGGCAAAAGGGCAGTTTGCTGAGGGGAGCGATTGCCTCCTGCCGTCCGGAGGAGCCCGGCTTTGCCGCTTATTTGGAAACGCAGCGCGCAGATCCTTTCGTCAAGGGCTTTCGCCGTGTGCTGCACGTCATGCCCGATGAGCTGTCGGAGGGCGCGCTGTTCCGCGAAAACATCAAGCGGCTAGCCGGCAGCGGCCTGACCTTCGATCTTGTCGTTCTGCCGCACCAGATCCCCAAGGCGATCGCACTCGCCGATCTCGCGCCGGATGTGCAGTTCGTGCTCGACCATTGCGGCGTGCCCGACATCAAGGGCGGTGCCGAGCACCCCTGGCGCGAGCATATGGCGGAGATCGCGCGGCGCCCGAACGTCGTCGGCAAAATTTCCGGTGTGGTCGCCTATGCGGATGCCGGATCCTGGACTGTCGATACGCTGCGTTCCTATGTCGAGCACACCATCGCATGCTTCGGCTGGGAACGCGTCGTCTGGGGCAGCGACTGGCCGGTCTGCACGCTTGGCGGCGGGCTTGCGACCTGGATTGCGGCAACGCACGCGCTGCTTGCCGGCACCAGCATCGATGAACGGCAAAAGCTGCTCTCCGGCAACGCCAAGCGGCTGTGGAGTTTGTAAGCAGCTTCAGATCGTCGCCGACACGTGCCGCTCGCGGCCGTAGAGCGAAACCAGGAGCACGATGACCAGGCCAAGTGCCGCCTGCACGGTCGAGGGCCGGAAGCCGAGGCCGATCAGGACACGTCCTGTGCGCAGGCTATGGTCGTGACCGATGCAAGTGCGGTTGCGGCCATAAGGCCGCGGATCAGGCTGTTCATGTTCTCCTCCGTTCGGTTGTTTTCAGGCTCCTCCGCCGGCAACGCCGGACACCTGCGTCGAAAGGCTTTCCCGAAACAGGCGATTGAGATCGGCAACGACGCGAGCGGCATTGTGCCTTTCGCTCAGGCCGAGATTGATGCGATCTGACGCCGCCTGCTGGAAGGACATGTAGCCGTCGTGCCGCGGCCTGACCCAGGCACCTTCGAGCGTGGCTCGGGTGTCCTTGTAGAAATTGCCGGTGGCAGCGTTGACGGCGGCATCCTCCCAGGCTGCCGCATGGCCGGGCTGGCCGCCGGCCGAGGCGTAAGGGCCGCGCTGCACGTCACCGCTGGCGATCCAGTAGGCGAAGTCGATGGCCGCCTGCCTGGCCTTCGAAAAAGCTGACACCGCAATGCCGGTCCCGCCGAGCGCCGAGCCTTTGGGGCCGGCATTGCCCGCGGCCGGGATATCCGCGAAAGCCAGGCGGTTGGGTCGAAACCCGGCGATGGCATAGGAGACATAGCCATAGATCAGCGGTGCACAGGCGATCCGTGATCCCGATCCGGCCATTTGCTCCAGAACCGCGATCGGATCCATGCCAAGGCATGCCGGATCGACGAGGGCCGCGATCTCGCGCATCATCCCGAAAACCTGCTTGCCCGTTGCCGGATCCACATGGTCGCCGGGGCCTTCGCCGGCGGGCCGGCCGAGATTGCCGGCAAGCGTGTAGAACACCATCAGCGCATGCGGCGGCCTGAGCGGCAACAGCACGTGGCCTTGCCGGGCCAGATCGAGCGCATCGGCCCAGTTCGCCGTTGCAGCCGAAAGCATGTCCGGCCGCCAGGCCTCCACCTGGCTGGCCGCGTCGATCGGAAACGCCCACTGCCTGCCTTGCCAGTTGTAGCTCGGATAGGACCGGCCGACGCTGCCCGTCGCAAGTGCTGCACGTTCGGCGTCCCGGCCGGCCGCATCGAGCGGCGTCAAACAATTCTCGGCGGTGATCTGGCCGACATGCGGATGGTCGATGACGATCAGATCATAGGCACGGGCCAATTCCTCGACCGGGAAGGATTCGAAATCCTGCAGCGAGCGCTTGTCCCATTCGATGGCGACGCCGGTGCGTTCCGTCCACAGCGCCGAACAGGCGACCATCGGATCATAGCCGCGCGGATGGCTCCAGGTCATGCCTTTGAGCGTCACGTCGCTCACAGCCCGAACTCCTCGCGGATTTTTGCGCTGTGCTCGCCGATGCGTGGCGCGGCCCGCTCGACCTTGGCGCGGATGCCGTCGACCCTGAGCGGCGAGCGCGTGGTGAGGATCGAAACGTCATCCTCGCGCGTCACCGTCTGCAGCATGTCGAGAACCTGGAAGCCTTCGCTGGCCATCATTTCCGGCCAGGTCAAAACCTTGGCGCACCAGATGTCGGCGGGCTCGAGGATGCCGAGCCACTCATCCACCGTCCTGGTCGCGATTTTTTGCGCGATGATCGCCTTGATCTCGTCGCGGGCGGTGAACCAGGTCGACGGCTGATCGCGGTAGGGCGCAAGCTCTTCGAGGCCCAGAAGATCGGCCAGCTTCGATATCGGCGTCATGGCGATCGCCAGATAACCGTCCTTGGCCGGATAGACGCCGTAGGGCGCCGACAGATAGGCATGGGCGCTGCGGAAAGATGACCGCCGCGGCAGCCGGCGTCCGTCATTGAGATGCGTCGTCAGCACCTCGAACTGGAAGTCGACCAGTGCTTCGAGCAGGCTGGTCTCGACATGGCTGCCCTTGCCGGTCACGCCGCGCCGCACCAGTGCGGCAAGGATGCCTTGCGCGGCGGCGGAGCCGGCCAGCATGTCGGCAATGGCCAGCCCGAAGGGCACCGGCCCCTGGTCCTCGTCGCCGTTCAGCCACATCACGCCGGAGCGGGCCTGCGCCAGCAGATCCTGACCGGGCCGCTTGACCCAGGGGCCTTCCTCGCCATAGCCGCTGATCGAGGCATAGACCAGGCGCGGATTAATCTTGCGCACCGCCTCGTAATCGAAGCCCAGGCGTTCGATGACGCCGGGCCTGAAATTCTGGATCAGCACGTCGGCCTTGGCCAGCAGGCCGCGCAGCGCCGCAAGATCGGCCTCGTCCTTCAAGTCGATGGCAAGGCTTTCCTTGGCGCGGTTGATGGCATGAAAAATGGTGGAATCGCCACCGATCTCGGTGTCGCTGAGATAAAGCCGGCGCGACAGGTCGCCGCCATCCGGCCGTTCTATCTTGATGACGCGGGCGCCGAGGTCGAGCAGTCTAAGTGAACAGTAAGGCCCGGACAGGAACTGGCTCATATCGACGACGATGAGCCCGGTCAGCGGCAGTTCGGCAATGGCCGCCATTGCCTATCTCTCCGTCTTGCCGGCGAAATCGGCCGGATTGCGGTACTTCACCGTCTGCAGGTGCTCGCAATAAAGCACGAGCTCGCCTTCGCCCTTGAAGACTTCATAGCTGGCGCGGATCAGCCCCATTTCCTTGTATTTCGGCTTCTTGTCGAGGTTGGAGCGGATCGAATAAATCGTGTCGCCGATGAACACCGGCTTGATGAAGCGCAATTTGTCGTAGCCATACGAAAAGGCGTTGATGCAATTGGTGGCGACGAGCCCGAGCCCGGCCGAGAACACGAAGGCGCCGGCGACCAGCCGCTTGCCGAAGATGCCTTCCGTTTCGGCGAACATCTGGTCCTGCACGTATGGATGGATGTCGAGCACCAGCGTATTGAAGAGATGGCTGTCGCCCTCGGCAATGGTCCGGCGCAGCGAACGGATCTTCTGGCCGACCGGCCAGTCTTCGTAGAACCAGTTCTCCGCGTTCCAGACGGGAAGGTCGGCGTGTTCCTTCGGCATGTTGGCGGGGTGTGTCGATGCCACGCCCACGGTTGGCGCGAAACCGCTCATGACGACTTTCCCGGGCAGCGGGAATCGTCCATCAGGGCGCGCCGCAGACCAGCGAAATGCATGATCGATCCTCCCGTCAATCTTCTTTTGTGAATAGTATTTTCACATATGGGGTTGTGTTGCAAGCGAGTCTCGGCGAAATTTTGCTGCGATCCGCGGCGGCCAACGCCGGCGGAACAGGAGGAAATGATGCAGAATGCCTGTCTGTTTTTCGTCGGCAGCCTCAATCGCGACGCCCCATATTTTCAGGGCGCGCGCGGCGTCGGGCTGGGCGTCTATAGTTTCGACGAGGGGGCGCTGGAGACGAAGAAACTGGCCGAGACGGGAGGCATCGACAATCCGACCTTCCTGTCGGTGACGCCGGATGGCTCCTACATCTACGCCAATTCCGAAGTGTTCACCTGGCGCGAAGGCGTGGTCTCGGCCTACCGTTTCGACAGGCAGGCCGCCACGCTGTCCTACATCAATAAGCAGCCGACGCTGGGCAGCATAACGGCGCACAACACCATCACGCGCGACCGGACGAAGCTATTGGTCGCCAATTACGGCATGGGCGAGGGTGGCCCCGATCGCTCGGTCGTGGTCTTCGGGCTGCGCGACGATGGCGGCCTGACCGCGCCATTGTCGAGCGTCGCCCATAGCGGGACCGGACCAGACCTCGCACGCCAGGAGCGGCCGCATGCCCATAGCGTAACCGAGACGATTGCCGGCGGTGTTGCGATCGTCGCCGACCTCGGCATCGACCGGCTGGTGTCCTACCGCATCGGCTCAGACGGCAGCCTGACCAAACTGGCCGAGTCGGCGCTTGCGCCCGGCGCAGGTCCGCGCCATCTCGCGCTGCATCCGGGCGGCCGCTTCGTGTTCGTCATGAACGAACTGGATTCGACGGTCGTCTTGCTGGCGCTGGACGAAGCATCAGGCAAGCTTACAGTGGTCGACAGCAAGCCGGCTGTGCCGGCCGAGGCACGGGAGGTCAATCACTGCGCCGATATCCAGATCTCGCCCGACGGCCGCTTCCTCTATGGCTCCAACCGCGGTCATGACAGCATCGTGGTGTTTTCGATCGACCAGCAAACCGGCAGGCTTGCCCTTGTCGACTATACGCCTTGCGGCGGTGCCACGCCGCGCAATCTGGCACTGACGCCCTCGGGCGGCCATCTGTTCTCGGCCAACCAGAATGCCGACCGCATCTCGATTTTCGCCCGTGATGCCGCAACCGGCCGGCTGACCGACACCGGCCGATCTATCGGCATCGGCACGCCGATGTGCGTGAGGATCGTGCGTTGACGCGATCTCAGAACTCGAGCGCCTGCCTGAGTGCCGGGCCGCTCCTGACGCGCAAATCGAGGTCGGCCTCGATATGGTCGATGTGGTGCAGCATCAGCGCGCTGGCGCGTTCGGCATTGCCATTTTCCAGCGCATCGAGGATCTGCGTGTGCTCGTTGTGGCCGCAGCTCGAGATACCCGAGCGGCCATAGAGCGCGATCACCAGAGATGAACGAGCGACCAATTCCTCCATGAAGCGCTGCAGGATGACGTTTCCCGCGACCGACGCCAGAAGCAGGTGAAAATCCCCCGACGCCTTGATCTCCGATCGCCTTGCGTTCGGTCCGCGTTCGGCGATGAAACGGCCCTCTTCATCGAGCTGGGCCTTGAACGCAACGACATGCGCCGGCGTCATCCGCCCGGCGGCGGCAATCGCGATGCCGGGTTCGATCAGCCGGCGCGAAGCAAAGACCTGCCGCGCTTCCTCCGGCGACGGATTGGCGACGAAGGCGCCGCGATTGCGCTCGGTGCGCACCAATCCCTCGAAGGAAAGCATCTGCAGTGCGGCGCGAGCCACGGTGCGGCTGACATCGAACAGCGTGCCGACTTCGCCTTCGGAAAGCTTGGTTCCGGGCGCCAGCCGGCGATCGACGATCGCGTCGCGCAACTGGTCGCGGATCGCCTGCGCGCGATCCTCGTTGGCGGCCTCGATAGCAGGGAAAGTCTGGTCGGCAATGTTCATGGCGGTGATCCTGCGTACTTCTACCCTGAATCGCATCGCTTGGACGAGAGACAAAGTGAATACAGGGATGAAAAAGATTGCATGCGATTTTTGCGAGGATCGGCGGCGATCGCCTATAATTTGTGCATTGCACAAGGATGCCATATCGGCAGCCATGTCGATGCAGCCCTGATTTCTTCGAGGATTCAGTCGGTTGGTGCGGCGGCGCGGAACTGGCACGCATGATGCTTTGGCTAATCCGACCAAAGGGGAAGCTGGATGTCCAAAGCCGCCGAAATCGACATTGTGTCCGTTTCGAAAGTCTATGGCGCGACGACTGCCGTCGAAGGCATCAGCCTGAAAATCCCTGCGGGAACCTATTGCTGCCTGCTCGGTCCGTCCGGCTGTGGCAAGACCTCGACGCTGCGCATGATCGCCGGGCACGAGAGCATATCGAGCGGCGATGTGCGGCTCGGCAACACAGTGGTCACCGACCTGCCGCCGGCCAGGCGCGGCACTGCCATGATGTTCCAATCCTACGCGCTGTTTCCGCATCTCGACCTGATCGACAATGTCGCGTTCAGCCTGAAGATGAAAGGCGTCGGCAAGGAGGAGCGCCGCGCCAAGGCACTCGACATGCTGAAGCTGATGCAGATGGAGGCATATGCCAGCCGCCGTCCGGCGCAGCTTTCGGGCGGCCAGCAGCAGCGCGTTGCTCTTGCGCGCGCACTGATCACCGATCCCGAGGCGCTGTTGCTCGACGAACCGCTTTCGGCGCTCGATCCGTTCCTGAAGATCCGCATGCGGGCCGAACTGAAGAAGCTGCAGACGTCGCTCGGCATCACTTTCGTCCACGTCACCCACAGCCAGGAAGAGGCGATGGCGCTGGCCGACCTGATCGTGGTCATGAACGACGGCCGTATCGAGCAGGCGGCGCACCCTCGCACGGTGTTCGAGCGGCCGGCCACGGCCTTCGTCGCTCGTTTCATGGGCGACCACAATGTCATCTCCGGCCGCGTCACCGGTAGTCGTGACGGCATGGTTGTTTTCGATGTGCCCGGCGGTGTCACGCTCGCCGCCAGCGGGCAGGGCAGGGCGACCGGGGAGCCCATCGACATCGCCATTCGCACCGACCACGTGCGGATCGGCGAGCCGCCGGCGGCGGGGCTCGGCTTCACCGGCATCGTTTCAAACGTCGAGTACCGCGGTTCGACCGTGAAGCTCTCGGTCAATGGCGCGGGCATCGAGGATTTCACGGTGATCGTCGACGACACCAGCTTCTTCGCCAGCCCGGTTGCCGTCGGCGACGCAGTGCCGATCGCCTGGGACGCCGAGGACGCGATCGTCCTTGGCCGTCTCGATTCCTGAAATCCAGCATAACCAACCAAAACAGGGGAACTGAACATGACCAACACCACAGACAAGAAGACTGGAATATCGCGTCGCTCGCTGCTCAAGACAGGCGCCGCCGCCGTCGGTTTTGCCGCCGGTTCCGGCGCCATATCAGGCTTTCCGACCATCTGGGCGCAATCGAACATCACGTTGCGCCAGTTCGGCACCGGCGTGTCCAACCTCAATGCCATCGCCGACAAGTGCAAGGCGGATCTCGGCATCACGCTGGAGATGACGGCAACCGATTCCGATGCCGCCGCCCAGCGCGCGGTAACGCAACCCGACAGCTACGACATCGCCGATATCGAATACTGGATCTGCAAGAAGGTGTTTCCGACAGGCGTCCTGCAGCCGATGGATGTCACCAAGCTGAAATACTACGACGAGCTCGTGCCGCTGTTCAAAACCGGCAAGCTGACGCCGGACAGCGTCATCGCCCAGGGCACCGCGCCGCACACGGTCGGTTACGTCGAGGCGCAGGACAGCAAGGTATTCGCCAAGGCGCCGACCAATTGGTTCACCATGGTGCCGACGATCTACAATGCCGATACGCTCGGCATCCGCCCCGACCTCGTCGGCCGTGACATCACCACCTGGGCCGACATCATGGATCCGGCCTTCAAGGGCAAGACAGCCATCCTCAACATCCCGTCGATCGGCATCATGGATGCGGCGATGATCATGGAAGCCACTGGCAATATCAAATATGCCGACAAGGGCAACATGACCAAGGAGGAGATCGACAAGACGATCGATTTCCTCATCAAGGCCAAGCAGGACGGCCAGTTCCGTGCCTTCTGGAAGTCCTTCGACGAAAGCGTCAACCTGATGGCTTCAGGCGAAGTGGTGATCCAGTCGATGTGGTCGCCGGCCGTGGCCGCGGTCCGCTCCAAGGGCATCGCGTGCCGGTTCCAGCCGCTCAAGGAAGGCTACCGGTCCTGGGGTGGCGGGCTTGGCCTGGCAGCCCATCTCTCCGGCGCCGAACTCGATGCCGCCTATGAATACATCAACTGGTACACGTCCGGTTGGGTGGGCGGCTACCTCAATCGCCAGGGCTACTACTCGGCCAACATGGTGTCGGCCAAGAAGTTCATGTCCGAGGACGAATGGGGCTACTGGATCGAAGGTAAGCCAGCAAAGGGCGATATCCTGTCGCCGGACGGCAAGGTCATGGAAAAGGCAGGCGCCGTGCGTGACGGCGGCTCGTTCGAAGAGCGCATGGGCAAGGTCGCCTGCTGGAACTCGGTCATGGACGAGGACCGCTATATGGTAAAGCGCTGGAACGAGTTCATCGCTGCTTGATGCCCTCTGCCTTCTCCCCTTGTGGGAGAAGGTGGATTGGCGCGCAGCGCCAAGACGGTTGAGGGGTGCTGGACGGAGCACTGTTGGTGCCAAGCTGGAACACCCCTCATCCGACCGAGCTTCGCTCGGCCACCTTCTCCCACACGGGGAGAAGGGAACACCCCTCAGTCGCATCGCCGACTTGGACCGAGAGATAGATGGCAGTAGCGCTCGAACAATCCACGCACGTTACGTCTGCGAAGCCGGCCAGACCTAGGCGCTCCTTTGCCGGCGTCGCACCCTATCTCCAGGCGGCACCGCTGGCGCTGATCCTCGGCGCGTTCCTCCTGTTGCCGATCCTGATGATCGCCGTGGTCTCATTCTGGGACTACGATTTCGCGGCGATGTATCCGGATTTCCTGACCACCAACTATGCCGACACGCTCGGCTCCTGGGTCACCTGGAAAACCTATCTGAACACGCTGAAATACGCCGCCATCGTTTGGGCGCTGACGCTGTTCATCGGTTTCTGGGTCGCCTATTTCCTCGCCTTCCACATCAGAACCACAGCCATGCAGATGGTGCTGTTCCTCGTCTGCACCGTGCCGTTCCTGACCTCCAACATCATCCGCATGATCTCGTGGATTCCAGTGCTTGGCCGCAATGGCCTGGTCAACTCGACGCTGGTGCAGATGGGGCTGATCCCGAAGCCGATCGAATGGTTGCTCTATTCCGAATTCGCCGTGGTGCTGGCCATGGTGCATCTCTATACGCTGTTCATGGTGACGCCGATCTTCAACACGCTGATGCGCATCGACAAATCGCTGATCGAGGCCGCGCGCGACGCCGGCGCTTCCGGCTGGCAGGTTCTGTGGAACGTCGTCATCCCGCTTGCCAAGCCCGGCATGGCGATCGGCACCATCTTCGTCGTCACCCTGGTGATGGCCGACTTTTCGACGGTGCAGGTGATGTCCGGCGGCCAGAGCGCCTCTGTCGCGCTGATGATGAAAAACCAGATGTCGCTGCTGCAATATCCGGCAGCCGCCGCCAACGCCGTCGTGCTGCTGGTGCTGGTGCTGTTGATGGTCGCGGGCATCCTGCGCATCGTCGATATTCGCAAGGAGCTGTGAGGCGATGAGCCACGACAAGCGCACCTTCGAATTCTACGTGCTGGCGGCCTTCTTCGCGCTTTTCGTGCTATTCCTATACGGCCCGCTTTCGGCGATCCTTATCCTGTCCTTCCAGGGCGAGAATGGCGGTCTGACGTTTCCGTTGAACGGCGTTTCGCTGCACTGGTTCGCCAATCTGTTCGAGCGCCAGGCGGTCGGCGATTTCGGCGGCAGTTTCAAACGCTCGCTCGTCCTTGGCCTGATGGTGATGATCGTCACGGTCGTCGTGTCGCTGCTTGCCGGCCTTGCCTTCCGGCAGAAATTTCGCGGCGCAACTGCCTTGTTCTATCTGGCCGTCGCCAGCCTCGTCGTGCCGTCGATCATTATCAGCCTCGGCATCGGCGTCGTCTTTCAGCAGGTCGGCTTCCGCCCCGCCTGGTACACGTCTGCTTTCGGCGCCCATCTGACCTGGACCTTGCCTTTCGGCGTGCTGATCATGTTCGCGGTCTTCAACCGGTTCTCGCCGGCCTATGAGGAAGCCGCGCGGGATCTCGGAGCATCGTCGTGGCAGACCTTCGCCCATGTCGTTCTGCCGATGATCGCGCCCAGCCTGATCGGTGTCGGCCTGTTCGGCTTCACTCTGTCATATGACGAGTTCGCCCGCACGCTGATGACCTCGGGGACCTTCAACACGCTGCCGCTCGAAATCTACGGCATGACGACGAATGTGACGACGCCGGTGCTCTATGCGCTCGGTACAGTGACGACCGTGTTTTCCTTTCTGGTGATCCTGCTGACGCTCGGCGCAATCGTCTATGTCGGCCGCCGCCGGGAGCGTGCCTGACAGTGCAGATCCTCGTCGTCAATCCAAACACCACCGCCAGCATGACCGAGACTATTGCGGCGGCGGCCCGATCGGTCGCTGGTCAATCGACGAAGATCGTTGCCGTCACCTCGACGATGGGCCCGGTTTCGATCGAAGGCTATTACGATGAAGCGCTTGCCGTACCCGGCCTGCTGGTCGAGATCGCTGCCGGCGAGCGCTCAGGCGCGCAGGCTGCGATCATCGCCTGTTTCGACGACACCGGCCTCGACGCCGCACGCGCCATGGCCAACATTCCGGTCATCGGCATTTGCGAGGCAGCGCTCAGCACGGCCTCGTTCATCGCCCAGCGCTTCACCGTCGTCACCACCACCGGACGCTCGCACGTGCCGGTCGAAGGGTTGGTGCAGCGCTATGGCATGGCGGGGCGCGCGCGCGTGCGCGCTGCCGATATCCCGGTTCTTGCCCTCGAAGATCCGGCATCCGATGCGCTCCTGAAGCTGCGCAACGAGATTGCGCGCGCCATCGACGAGGATCGCGCCGAAGCGATCGTGCTCGGCTGTGCCGGCATGGCCGACTTGGCGGCCGCGCTGCAGCGGGAATTCGGGCTTCCGGTCATCGACGGCGTCGGCGCCGCAGTCAAGCAGGCCGAGGCCTTGATAACGCTTGGCCTGACGACATCCAAGCGCGGCGCCTATGCAAGCCCATTGGCAAAGCCCTATCATGGTGCGTTGAAGTCCTTCGCGCCTGATGCCGCCGAGTGATCGCAATGCCCCGAACGATCCGAACGCTCGCACGTGAAGAAATGCAAACCCTTGTCGATTGGGCGGCGGCGGAAGGCTGGAACCCCGGCCTCAGCGACGCAGCGCTGTTCCAGACAGCCGACCCGCAGGGCTTCATCGGCGCCTTTATCGACGGCGAGATGGCGGCCGGCATTTCAGCCGTTGCCTATGGCGAGGAATTCGGCTTCATCGGCCTGTATATCTGCCGGCCGGACAGGCGTGGCCAAGGCCATGGTAAGGCCGTTTGGGATGCCGGCATGGCGCGGCTCGACAACCGCACGATCGGCCTCGACGGCGTCGTCGAACAACAGGCCAACTACCGCAGCATGGGTTTTGCGCCGGCCTACCGGACGATACGGCTCATGGGGTCGTCGAATGCCCCGGCAGCCGCCGGCAGCGACATTCGCGCCGTAGGGCCGGAACTCGTGCCGGACATACTGGACTATGACCGCCGCTTCTTTCCCGGCCCGAGGCGATCCTTCCTGGAGCACTGGCTGCGCCCGCCGCATATGGCCCATGCGATCGTCAAGCACGGCGCCATTGCAGGATATGGCGTCGCGCGCCAATGCCGGGACGGCTGCAAGATCGGCCCGCTCTTTGCCGACAGCCTGGATGCAGCGAGCCGTCTCTTCGCCGCACTCGCGCACATGTCCGGTCCCGGAAACGTCCATCTCGACGTGCCCGAGACCAGCGGGCAATTTGCAGATCTGCTGTCGTCCGCCGGCCTTCAACCCGGCTTCGAGACAGCTCGGATGTACAAGGGAAGGGCGCCGCAGCTCATGCAGTCCGGGGTTTTTGCGATAACGACGTTGGAGCTTGGCTGAAACGGTGCAAGCCGACGTCTAGCGTAAAGTCGGGCAACACGAATATCTGGTCTATTTTTCCTGAACCGAAATGCCGGAATCGTCGATACGAAGTTCCACGCCTTTCGGCTTAGTCTCCTCGCGATAAACATAGATGCCCAAGGCAATGACGGCGACGGCCAAAGCGCCGATGATGAGATAAAGATAGTTCTGCTTCATCCGCTGTCGTTAACAACATGATGTGAGCGAGTCTAGCAGTTCGGGTATCAGGACGACGGACGGACACGCGCGTCGATCAGCCATCCAGCCGGTCGCGCAGCATGCTCCAGGGGAGCACCATGTTTGGTGCATGCCGCATCAGGCTGTGGAACGGGATCGGCGACGACGGTCCAAACGGCAGCGGCAAATCCTGAGGCTTTGTTCCATCAGCCCAGTCGGCAAGCACCTTGCCCATGGCAGTCGTCATGGCGATGCCGCGCCCATTGCAGGCAAAGCCCGCAACCAGGCCGGGGCCGAGATCGACGAGGCGCGGCAGGAAGTCGGGCTCGACTGCAGCCATGCCCGACCAGCTGTAGTCGATCGGCGGCATTCCCGGGAGATCGAGATGCCGGGCAAGCCATCGCCAGATCGCCCGCGGCACCCGCGTGTCGGCACCGGGGCCAAAAACATGCATGCCGCCGGTTATCAGCCTGTTTTCGCCATCGAAGCGGAAGGTGAAAAGATTGCGCCTGGTGTCGCCGACGCCTTGCCCGCCCGGAAGCAACCGGGTGCGGTATTCGCGCGGCAGCGGCGCCGTCGCGATCTGGAAGATCTTCAGTGGGAAGTAGGTTCGCTGGAGCGTACGCTCGAGCTGTCCGCCATAGGCGTTGGTGGCGACCAGCACTTTTTCGGCACGGACCGAACCGGAGGCCGTCTTCAGAGTCCAGCCACCCCCTGTCCGCTCGATCGATTTAACCCGCGTATGTTCGAAGATGCGCGCACCGGCCTTTTCCGCCGCGTCGGCCAATCCGCGCGCATATTCGACCGGATTGAGGACGCCACCCGATCTGTCGATCCAGCCACCGAGATAACCGCGAACCCCGGTCAGCTCTTCGACCGCCTGTCTGTCCAGCGCGACAGTCTGTCTTCCGCGTTGTGCCCATTGTTCGGCGCGCGATCTGGTCTTTTGCAAAGCGGCCGGTGAATGGGCTGGTTGTATCCAGCCGCTCTGGACGGCATCGCATTCGATGGCATGCCGCTTGATCAGGGCAAAGACGAGGTCGGCGCTGCCGGCGGCGAAATCGACAAGGCGTTCGCCGCGTTCGGGCCCAAGCTGGGCAATGATATCGTCGGGGTCTCTTTTCGCGAAATTCGGCACGACGAAGCCGGCGTTCCTGCCGGTTGCCCCCCAGGCGATGATTTCCGCCTCGAGGACGGCCACCGAGATGCCTCTTTCGGCGGTGTGCAGCGCGGTTGAAAGGCCCGAAAATCCGCCGCCGACTATCGCCAGATCGACATCGAGTGCACCTTCGAGCGCCGGCCGGTCGCGGCGGTTGCGGCCGACGGCGTGCCATAGCGAAAGGCCGCGTGGCACGGCAACGTTGCTCATGACCGTGCAGCGCTCTCGTCCGGAGCCGCTTTCGCGCCCTTGCCGAACCTTGCGCGTCGCGGCCTGTCGCCGAACAGGCCGTTCGGCCTGACCAGAAGGATGACGCACAGCATCACGCCGATGGCGACGATCTGCAGTGAGGCGGCGCGGGCCTGCTGTTCGGGCGAGAACAACACACTCGTCAAGGCTCCTGATCCGGCCCAGATCGCCCAGACCAGGATACTGCCGATGACGGCGCCGATATTGCTGCCCGAGCCGCCGACGATCAGCATCACCCAGACCTGGAAAGTCAGCGCCGGCAAATAATTGTCCGGGGCGATGAAGCCGGTGAAGTGCGCCTGCAGCGCACCGGCCAGCCCCATGATGGCGCCGCCGACGGCAAAGGCCTGGACCCGGTAGAACCGCGCGCTTTTTCCCAGGGATATCGCGGCCCGCTCATCCTCGCGAAGCGCCTTCAACACGCGCCCCCACGGGCTGCGCGACAGATGCTCCAGCGCGAGATAGACGATCAGCGTCACCACCGAGACGACGGCAAGATTCGACAGGTTGAACAGTAATGGGGTTTCGGCAAGACCGCCGAACGGACGCGGAATGAAGCCGATGCCGAACGGGCCGCCGGTCAGCGTCTGGGCATTGAGAGCCACCAATTGCACGACGACGGCGACGCCAAAGGTGGTGATCGCCAGATAGTCCGATCTCAGGCGCAGCGTGGCGATGCCGGTGATGGCGGCGGCGACACCGCCCACCAGCATGGCGCCGAGCCAGCCGACAAGGATCGGCAGATCGAAGCCGCCGAGTCGCGCGGCATCGTCGGGCGTGGTCAGCAGTGCCGAGGTGTAGGCGCCGATGGCAACGAAGCCGGCGACCCCGACATTGAAAAGCCCGGTCAGCCCCCATTGCAAATTGAGCCCGAGCGTGACGAGCGAAAAAATCAGCGCGGTGGTCAGGAAGAAAGCGCCGTAGCCGAGCAGATCCATCAGCGTTCCCCCACTCCGAAAAGGCCGATAGGCCGCACGAACAGCACCGCCATCAGGATGATGAAGGAGATGGCCGCCCGCCATTCGGCGCCGATCAATTGCACCGCGCCGGCTTCGGCCAAACCGATGATCAAGCCGCCGAGAACGGCGCCGGGCACACTGCCGATGCCGCCGAGGATGGCGGCCGCGAACATCGGCAGCAGCATCTCGAAACCCATGAACGGGCGGATCTGAATGAGAATGCCGATCATGACGCCGGCGACACAGGCCAGCCCCCCGCCGATGATCCAGGTGACGCGCACGACTTTGGCGACGTCGATACCGACAATGCGGGCAAGTGCCGCGTTCTGGCTCAACGCCTGCATCGAGCGGCCGGTCTGGGTACGCGTCATCAAAAGATGTACGCCGAGCACCAGAACGGCGGTCAGCAGCAGCAGCGCGATTTGGTCCGGGGTGATGCGAATGCCGAAGCCTATCGGCATGGCGATCTGGATCGCCCGGCTGAAATAGGTCGGACGCGAGGTGAAGATGAATTCGAGCAGGCTTCTCAGCGCCATCGAGGCGCCGAAGCTCGCCATCACCACGATGATCGCCTGGCCCTTGGCGCGCAGCCGCGCGAACAGCACCATGTCGAGCGCCAGCGCCAGCAGGCCGGTGGCCGCCATGCCGATGATGAGCGCGACGATCAGCGGCCAGCCGAAGGAGAGGGGTGCGATCGGCGCGATCTTGCCGAACATCGCGCCGATAGCGCCAACCACGGCGAGCGTCGCATAGGCGCCCCAGGCCATGAAGTCGCCATGGGCGAAGTTCGAGAAGCGCAGGATTGAATAGGTGAGCGTCACGCCGATGGCGCCGAGGCCGATCATCGAGCCTGCCAGCAGCCCGTCGGCGACGAATTGCAGGTTCATGCCGCGCCTCCTTTTCCAAGGTCGGGGCGGCGCTGGCCAAGATAGAGCTCGGCGACGACAGGATCGTTCCAGAGCTCGGAGGCGATGCCCTGGTGCCGGTCCTTGCCCTCGACCAGCACGTAGGCGCGATCGCCGATCGCAAGCGCTGCCTTGGCGTTCTGTTCGACCAGCAGAATGGTGACGCCGGATTTGCGGATACCGGCCAGCATCTCGAACACCATCGCCACGAATTTCGGTGACAGGCCGGCCGACGGTTCGTCGAGCACCAGCACCGTGGGATGGACGATCAACGCCCGGGCGACGGCCAGCATCTGCCGCTGTCCGCCCGAGAGATTGCCCGCGGCCGTTCTGCGCTGACGGGCGAGATCGGGGAAGGCCGCATACATTTCCTCGATGCGGGCAGGGATCTCGCGCGGCCTCAGGATGCCGCAGGCGACCTTCAAATTGTCCTCGACCGACATCAGCGGGAAGATGTTTTCGGTCTGCGGCACGAACGCAAGGCCAAGGCGGACCATGGTGTGGGCGGGCGCCGCCGTGATGTCCTTGCCGTCCAGCAGCACGGTGCCGCCGGTGATCGGGACAAGGCCGGCGATGGCCTTGATAAGGCTCGACTTGCCGGCGCCGTTGGGACCGAGAACGATGACGATCTCGCCCTGGTCGACGGTGATCGAAGCGCCGCGCACGATCGGCACGCCGGGCTCATAGCCGGCTTCGAGACCGCGGACGTCGAGTACCGTTTGGCTCATGCAGCGCCTCCGAGATAGGCCTCGATGACGCGCGGGTCGCGCGCAACCTCGTCCGGAGTGCCCTCGCACAGCAGCTGGCCGCTTGCCATGACCAGCACCCGGTGGCAGAGCCGCGTCACCATGTCGATATTGTGCTCGATCAGCAGGAAGGTGATGCCGCTTCTGTTGATATCGCGGATGCGGTCGATGATGACTTCAAGAAGCGTCGCATTGACGCCGGCCGCAGGTTCGTCGAGCAGGATGATTGCCGGATCGGCCATCATGACGCGGGCCAGTTCGAGCAGCTTGCGCTGGCCGCCCGAAAGCACGCGCGCCGGCTCGTGCGCCAGGCGGGCGAGCGTGACGAGCTCAAGCAATTCGATGGCTCTCGTCTCGGCCGCCCGCTCTTCGGTGGCGACCCGCCGCGGCGTCAGGAAATTGGCGAGCAGTCTTTCTCCGGCCTGCCCCTGCGCGGCCAGCATGACGTTTTCGATCAGTGTCAGATTGGGCAAGGGCCGGGGGATCTGGAACGTGCGGCCAAGGCCGCGGCCGATGCGGCGATGGGCAGCTTCCCCCGACACCGATACGCCGTTGAGAAGGATTTCGCCGCTGGTCGGCAGGATGCTGCCGGCCAGCAGGTCGAACATCGTCGTCTTGCCGGCGCCGTTCGGGCCGATAAGGCCGAGTATTTCGCCTGGCTGGACGTCAAACGAGACATTGTTGACCGCGACAAGGCCGCCGAAGCGTCTGACGACGTTCCTGGCCGTCAGAACCGGCGTGCGGATCTCCTCCTGCCGTTCTGTCGTGTCGCCCATCAATCCCTCTGGCCGAAAGCGATCTTCGCCGCCTATGATTTGTGATCACACTTGCTTTGATCACGCTATTCGGCTTTAATTTCTTCCGCAAGCCGAAAACGGGCCGAATGGCCACCGGGAACGCCATGCAGAAGGCCGCCATCGAACGGAATAACGAAACGATCGCAGCCCAGCTTACGCCGGTCGGCCGCGAAACCGTGCAGGATCGCGTCTATTCGGAGCTGCGCCGTGCCTTGATCGGCGGCCTTTTTGAGCCGAGTCAGGTGCTGACCATCCGTGGCCTCGCCGACGCGCTGATCACCAGTACCATGCCGGTGCGTGAGGCGCTCGGGCGGTTGATCACCGAGAAGGCGCTGGAGGCGCTTCCCAACCGCTCGGTGCGCGTGCCGCCTATCACGCTGGAGCGTATCGACGACCTCTTGCGCGCCCGCTCCCTCATAGAGGGCGAAGCGATAGCACTTGCCGCTACACGCATGAATTCGCGCCAGATAGCCACGGTCGAAGCCATGCTGGGCCAATGGGACGAGATGCGGGCGCTGAAGCACAAGAAGGATATCGACCGCGAGGCGACGCTCAACCAGAGCTTCCACTTCGAGATCTACCGATGCTGTGGCTCCGCCGTGCTGATCCCGATGATCGAGAGCCTGTGGCTGCAATCCGGGCCGTGCATTCGCGTGGCCATTTACGCATTTTCCGATGCCGGTGAAGTCGATACCGCCCACTACCATCGTCGTATCGTCGCAGCGCTTTCCAGGCAGGATGCCCAGGCAGCGCGCGAGGCGCTGGTGGCGGACATCAGCCGGCCCTTCGCCTTCCTGCGCGACAAGCTCCAATCCGCAAGCAAAGAAGGATTGAGGGCATGACGACGCCTGGCATCAGGATCACCGAGCCACGCTCGAAGCTTTCCGTGACCGCGCTGCTGTTGCCTGAAAAGGCGCCCGACAACGCCGCCTTCCTGCTGGCCTATCTCGAGCAGCCGCGCGTCGTTGCCGGCATCCATGCGATGTGGACCGGGCCGGAAATCTCCTGCCCGGTTCCATCAGCCGAACTTGAGGGCCAAACCTATGCCAGGCCCTTGCCGGCGGAGAACGCAACGCTAACGCCGCAGCCGGGTGACATCGTGTTGTCCTACGTGCCGCCGCGCATGTGGGGCGGCAACCCGAATGCCATCTTCGACATCGGCTTGTTTTATGGACCGGGCGCGCGCTTGCTGTTCCCGATCGGCTGGCTTGCCGGAAGCGTCGTCGCGCAGGTGCGTCCCGAAGAGCGCGATCAATTCGCTGCCGCCTGTGGCGCGATCCGCCGCAACGGCGCCTGTGACATCACCTTCACCCGGGTGGAGATCTGAATGGCCGACGACAGTTTCGAACTCTTCGACCTTCGCGTCGAGGCGGTCGTCCCCGAGGGCAAGCCGATCTATTGCGGTGCCAAGGCCGGCGACTATTTCGAGTTGAAGGGCGAGATGCTGTCGATGCCGACGGGGCAGGGCTTCTCGATCTATTCCATTGCGGCAGTGTTGCCGCTTCTGGCCGCAAAGCAACGCCCGACCCACAGGAACGACTGGATGACTTCGGATGCCGAGATCGCCTGTCCAGATCCCAATTGCGCCAGCCGGCTCAGGATCGTCAGGACCGGCAAGCGGTGGTTCAGTCATTCAGAAACCACGGCTGTGCCGCTGCCCAAGGAGACTGACCAGAGATGACCGCCAAGGCGTTCGAGCTCAGCCCCGGCTACACGATCTCGCGCGTCATTCGTGGCGGCTGGCAGCTTGCCGGCGGGCACGGCGCGATCGACCGCCAACAGGCGGTAACCGACCTGATCGCCACGTTCGACGCCGGCATCGGGACCTATGACTGTGCCGACATCTATACCGGCGTCGAGGAACTGATCGGTGCCGCGCGCCTGCGGCTTGCCAATGAGCGCGGCCTCGACGCCGCCGCCAAGATGAAGGTGCACACCAAGCTGGTGCCTGACCTCGAAAGGCTTTCCAGCATCAGCCGCGACTACATCAGCAGCATCGTCGACCAGTCGCTGCGGCGGCTGAAGACCGAGCGGCTCGATCTCGTTCAGTTCCATTGGTGGGACTATGCGCTGCCGGGCTACGTCGATGCGATGGGCTGGCTCAACGACCTGCGTCTCCGAGGCAAGGTGCGCAACATCGGCACCACCAATTTCGACACGCCGCGGCTGGCCGAGATCCTGGCCGCCGGCGTGCCGCTGGTCAGCCAACAGCTGCAATACTCGGTACTCGACCAGCGGCCGGCCAACAGCCTTGCGGCGCTCGCCAGCCAGCACGGCGTCAGTTTCCTCTGCTACGGTTCGGTGGCGGGCGGCTTCCTCAGCGAAAAATGGCTAGGCGTTGCCGAGCCTCAAACGCCACTCGAAAACCGGTCGCTGGTCAAATACAAGCTGATCATCGACGACTTTGGCGGTTGGGAGCTTTTCCAGGAGTTGCTTCGCACACTGAAGGCCGTCGCCGACCACCACGGCGTCGACATCGCCACCATCGCCAGCGCCTGGGTGCTGGAGCAGCCGCAAGTGGCGGCCGTCATCGTCGGCGCCCGCAACCAGGCGCACGCCCTTGCCAATGCCAGAATCATGGACATCGCGCTCGATGCCGACGACCGGGCGAGGATCGCTGCCGTGATCGCGCAAAGCCGTGGGCCGCTGGGCGACGTCTACACATTGGAACGCGACCGTCACGGCCGCCACGGCTCGATCATGCATTACAATTTGAATGCAGGCAGGAAATGAGCGCGGCCATGGACGAGAAGCCCTCCTTGCTTTCCCGCGCCAGTGCCGAAGTGGTCGATCTCCACCGCTTCTTCGTCGACTGGTTCAATGCGGCGAGTGCGGACAATGCAGATTTCAGCCGCTTCGAACGCGTCATGGGCGAAGGCTTCTGCATGGTTGCGCCGGACGGTCAGGTCCTCGATCGTGACGCGGTGCTCGACCATGTCAGGGCAAGCCGCGCCACCTCTGATGGCGATTTCAGTATCTCGATCGAGGATATCCGGGCCGGCTGGCAGTCAGACGACACGATCGTCGTCTGTTACATCGAAGCACAGCAGCGCGGGGGCAAGCACAGCCGCCGCCGCTCGAGTGCGGTCTTCACCACCAGCTCATCGGCGCCCAACGGCGTCGAATGGCGACATCTGCATGAAACCTGGCTGCAGATGCCGGAAGACTGAACAGGTTCAAGGCGTCAATGAGAGTCGTGTAACGAAAGGGGAACAACAATGAAAAAGACCATACTTCAGATCACCACTGCGCTGGCTCTGGTGACAGCGGCCGGTGCAGCGCAGGCCGCGGATTGCAAGATCACGGTCGGCCTCGTCATGGAACTGACCGGTCCCGCCGGCGAATACGGCCAGGCCGGCGCAAAATCGGTCGAAATGGCCTTCCGCGATATCAACGAGGCGGGCGGCGTGCGCGGCTGCGACCTAGCAACCGACACCCGCGACAGCCAGAGCCAAGGCAACATCGCGGTCGATGCCGCGACACAACTCGTGCAGGTCAAGAAGGTGCCGGTGATCATCGGCGGCATCATTTCCTCGGTGTCGATCCCGATCCTGACCTCGGTCACCGCTCCGGCCAAGATCGTCCAGGTGTCGCCTGCTTCCTCGTCGCCGACGCTGACGGCGCTTGGGCGCGACGGCAAGACCAACGGCATCTTCTTCCGCACCATCACATCTGATGCGCTGCAGGGTGTCGCTGCCGCCAAATACGCCATCGACAAGGGTTTCAAGAAGCTGTCGGTCATCCACGTCAACAACGACTTCGGCGTTAACATGGTGGCGGAATTCTCACGCGCCTATAAGGCGCTCGGCGGCACCATCGTCTCCGACACGCCCTACAATGAAAAGCAGTCGAGCTATGCCTCGGAAGTGACCGCGGCGATGGCCGGCGAACCGGACGGGCTTTATCTCGTCAGCACGCCTGTCGACGGCGCGACCATCGCCCGCACCTGGATTTCGCAGGGCGGTGTCCAGAAGTTCCTGCTCAATGACGGCATGAACAGCCCGGACTTCATCGAATCCGTTGGCGCGGATTACCTGAAGGATGCGTACGGCACTTCCTCCGGCACCAGCCCGACCGCATCGACCGAGTATTTCACCAAAAACTACAAGGAATTTTCGGGCATCGAACCCTCGAACCCGGCGGCCGATCGATCCTATGATGCCGGCGCCATCGTCGGCTTGGCCATCGCCATTGCCGGCTCTGAGGATCCGGCCAAGATCAAGGACGCGATGTACAAGGCGGTCGACCCGGCCGGCACGCCGATCTATGCCGGCAAGGACGAGTTCGCCAAGGCGCTCGGCCTGATCAAGGAGGGCAAGCCGATCCGCTACGAAGGCGTCATCGGTCCGGTCGCCTTCGATAAGTATGGCGACATCACCGGCCCGTTCCGGCTCTGGAAGATCGTCGACGGCAAGGTGACGACCGACGGCGAAATGACGACGGATGACGTCAACGCCTTGCAGGCGAAACTTCAGTAAGCGCCTATGCCCCGTCCGGCATCGATCCCATTTCATTGAGGTCGATGCCGGACACTTGCAAGTCCTGCTGCCGGTTAGGCCGGCCCGGAAACGACCACCGCACCAGCGGCCGGCATGATCCAGGGGCAGGCATAGTAATCGGTGACGCGATTTATGATCCCGCCAGCGGCTTCGATCCGAACCGGATGGGCCGGCTTCCAACCGTCTTCGCCATGGTGAAGCACGAGCAGCACCGCCTCGCTATCGATTATGCCAATCGCCATTTTCCAGGTCGTCGAGGCTCTTTCGTATTCAACGAAGTAAGGTGATTCCGATAGCCTTCCCTTGAAGCAATCCGCGACTTGCAATTGGGCATCCGCGCTGGTCAGCGCCCGTACCCCGTCCCAGTCGCGGCGATTGAACAGTTCGACATAGCGGCTGAGCAATTCCAGAAGTTCCGGATCGCGCTGGGGCTCCGAACGGACGATTGGCTCGCCTGACAAGGCGGCCAATTTGGAGCGGCCACGGCTCAACGCGGCCTTGACGCCACCCACGGTCGAGCCGACGAGATCGGCGATCTCTTCCAGCGAATAGTCGAAGACATCCTTGAGCAGGACGCAGGCGCGTTCCTTGGGCGGCAGGTGGATAACCAGCCGTTCGATCGCGCGATCCGCGCCGTTGCCCACCGGCTCGACCGGCAGGATGATCTCGTCTTCGACGAAATTGGCCTCCGCATGCTGACGCACCTGCCGGCTTCGCAGGAAATCGATGCAGCGATTATGTGCAATGCGAAACAGCCAGGGGCGAAGAGCACTCGCATCGTCCAGCTTCTCGATCTTCCGATAGGCCTCGAACAGCGCCTCTTGCATCACGTCTTCGGCGTCGAGCGTCGAACCGGTCATGCGTGCACAGTAGCGGTGCAGCCGCCCACGCAAATGCGCGACTGTCTCCAGGAAGCCGGCGTAGCGGACGTCGAAAAGCCCGGTCGGGTCAAGTCTTGGCTGCATCTTCATGGGCATTCAATTCGGCGGCGGATCACAGCGGGACATAGGTCAGCGTAATGACGCCGTTCTTGAAACGGTGCGTATCTATAAGCTCCAGCTTGACCAGGGATGGGTCGACATCCTGGAAAGCGCGTTTGCCATGCCCGACGCGGGTCGGCACGATCGAGAGTTGATACTCGTCGACAAGCCTGTTGGCGAGCAGCGTCTGGTCGAGATTGCTCACTCCATACTTCAGTATGTTGCCGCCGGCCTGTTGCTTGATCCTGGCAATTTCGGCAGCGACGTCGCCTTCGATCAGCGATGCGTTCCAGCTCACCTCCTTGAGGCTGCGCGACGCAACGAGCTTCTTCAGTCCGTTCATGCGGTCCATGTACTTGCTGCCTTTGACCTGCGGCCAGCGCGCCGAAAACATTTCATAGGTGATGCGGCCGAGCAGGAAAAAATCGGCCTCGCCGGCCTTTTCATAGGAGTGCTCCTTCATCTCCTCGTCGAAGAAGGGCGAGGCCCATTCCATTGGCGCTTCGATGACGCCGTCCAGCGAAATGAAGCTGCCCACTATCAATTTTCTCATCGCATATCTCCGGTTGCGCACAGGCGTCCCGTGAGACCCAAGAACCGACGAAAACGAAACGGCCCGATGGATAACCACAGGATGCAGTCTCTAGGACGTTCCCGGTTCGACTTTGGATACGCGTGAGGATCGTTTGAGTTAATAGAGCGGCTTGGCCATGTGCCGGGGCGTCGGCCACTCCGTCGTAATCCCCGGCTGCACTGGCCGCTCCAGATAGGTCGATAGCACCACGTAACTTCGCGTCGAGGTGACGCCGGGTGTTTCGTAGAGGCGCGACAGCAGGCCTTCGAGCGCCCGCGTGTCCTCGGTGCGGACCTTGATCAGCATGCATGTGTCGCCGGCCACCGAATGGATCTCCTCGACTTCGGGATGTTCGGAAATCGCCATCAGCTCCGGCGTCTTTCCCCACCCCTTGGTATCGATATGGACGAAGGCGAGCAGCGGCTTGTGTACCGCCTTGGGATCGATGATGGCCGCGGTGTTGCGGATGGCGCCACTCCGCCGCAGGCGCTTGACGCGTTCATGGACTGCCGGCGGCGAAAGGCCGACGCGGTCGCCGAGCTCGGCATAGCTGATCGTCGCGTCGTCGACCAGGACGCCTAATATTTTTCGGTCGATTGCATCGATATCGCGGGCGGCAGGCCTGTTCTGCGGAATGCCATCTGTTTCTTCATCCATATTAAAATTCCCGATTGATGCAGAATTTAATACGGCCATTATTGCCATATGTCGAACAGTGATCAAGTCGCCACATTCGCAGCGGCCCCCAAGCCGCCAATCCCGGCACTCGCTTACCTGCTGACCGGGTGCATTGCCGTGATCGGCTCGAACTCGCTTGTGCTCGGTCCGATTGCACCGGCGGTGGCCGCGTCGTTCGGCACAAGCGTGCCGGCGGTCATGATCGCGTCCGCCGCGTTCGGGCTCGGTACGTCGGCAAGCGCCTTGTTCCTGGCGCGCTACATCGACCGGCTCGGCGCCCGCCGCATGCTGCAGGGAGCGTTGCTGCTGCTGGCAATAGCGCTCGTCGCCAGCGCTGCGGCGCCGACGGTGACGGCGCTGGTCGCGGCCCAGCTTCTCGCCGGCATTGCTGCGGGTGTCGCCATGCCGGCAATCTATGCCAGCTCCGCCGCGATTGCGCCGCCCGGTCGTGAAAGCGGGACCATCGGCGTCGTGCTGACCGGCTGGACGCTGAGCATGGTCGCCGGCGTTTCGCTGTCGGCCGTACTTGCCGACCTGGTGCATTGGCGCGCCGTGTTCGCGGCGGTCGCGGTGCTCGCAACACTCGCATTGGCCAGCCTCACGTTGACGTTGCTCAGCGACGTCAGGAAGAGCGGTCCGGCACCGACGCCGCTGGGCGCCTTGGGTGTTCCCGGCATAGTGCCGCTTCTGGTCGCCTGCGCCGCCTTCATGACGGCGTTTTATGGCGTCTATGGCTATCTCGGCGATCACCTTCACAACGGCCTGGGACGGCCGGTCAGTGCCAACGGGCTGGCCGCGCTCGCCTATGGCGCCGGCTTTGGCACGGCGGCACTTCTTGACGGCGTCATCGATCGTCTGGGCGCGCGGCGGGTCATGCCGTTTGCCTATCTGCTCGTCGCGCTCGTCTATGTCGCGATTGCTGCGGCAAGTGGCAGCTTCGGCCTGACCATAGCGATGATAGCCGTCTGGGGCCTTGCCAATCATTTCGGGCTGAACGTCCTGGTGATGCGCCTATCGGCGCTCGACCCTGCGCGCCGCGGCACGATCATGGGTTTGAACAGCGCGGTGACCTATCTCGCGGTGTTCGTCGGCACCACGGCGTTCGGGCCGCTTTATTCCACGTTCGGGTTTGCGGCATCGGCGGTGGTTGCAGCCTTGCTCATGCTGATCGCTGCTGCGGCAGCGGCGTGGCGTTCGCCGAAGCTATAGCGCAGCAAGGCTTGCGTCTCGGCCCGGTCCTTCGATAGATGCTCGTTGGATGGACAATACAACGCTTGAGACAACCGCCAATCCCTTGCCGCACGAGCTGGCTTTTCTTGGAGAGCGGCTTGCGGCGTTCAACGACAGCGATGTCGGCGCCTCCGGCAGGAAGACATTGGCCGTGTTCGTGCGCGATGAGCACGGCGCGATTGTCGCCGGCATCTCGGGATACACCGCCTGGGGCTGGCTCTATGTGCAATGGCTCTGGGTCGATGAAAAGCTGCGCGGCCAGCGCATGGCCGGCCGGATGCTCGAGGCAGCCGAGAGGGAGGCGATGGCGCGCGGCTGTCACGGCGCCTGGATCGACACGTTCAATCCCAAGGCCGTCAAGGCCTATGAGCGCCAAGGTTATCGACCGTTCGGTGCGCTCGCCGACTTTCCCATTGGCCGAAGCCGTATCTTCCTGCAGAAGAAATTGGTGGCTTAACTAGCCGGCAAGGCGTCCGCCGCACATCGGCTGTGGCACGCCGGTCGTGCTGGGGAAGCTGATCGGCAAGCCCCTAAGCACGCGCACAGCCAGGAAGGCAAAACACTCCGCCTCCACCGCGTCGCCCTTCCAGCCAAGCGCCTCCGCCGGCACGGCTTCGACGCCGGCGCGGCTGGCAAGCATGGCCATGATCGTTGGGTTGTGGCGACCGCCACCGCTGACCACCAGCCGCTTCGGCCGGCGCGGCAGAAGATCGAGCGCCTTGCCGACCGCGGCCGCGGTGAAGGCCGTCAGCAGGGCAGCGCCATCCTCGGCATTCATCCCTTCCGCCATCGAGGCGCCGAAATCGAAACGGTCCAGCGATTTCGGGTATGGCTTGGTCAAGTACGGGTGCTGCAGGAGCTTGGCCAACCGTGCCTCATCGACCGTCCCGACGCGAGCCAGCGCGCCGTCGCGGTCCATTTCGCCAAGCCCCTTCGACTTGATGAAGTCGTTCAGCGGCGCGTTGGCGGGTCCGGTATCGAAAGCGATGACATTGTCCTTGCCGTCCCACCAGGTGATGTTGGCCACGCCGCCGAGATTGAGCACCGCCGTGTCGCCGCTGGCGTCGGCTTCGCGCAGCAGCGCGGCGTGATAGGCCGCCGACAGCGGCGCGCCCTGGCCGCCGGCGCGCATGTCGGCCGAGCGGAAGTCATAGGCGACCTTGGTGCCCAGGATGGCATGCATCAGCTCGCCATCACCGAGCTGGCGACTCTGGCCCAGTCGGCCTACTTGCGGGGCACGGTGCAGCACGGTCTGGCCATGAAAGCCGACGACGCCGATGTCGGCCATGGTCAGGCCGTGGCTTTCGACAAGATCCTTGACCGCCGCAGACTGGGCGCGCGTCAGCGCCTCCTCTGCCTCGTGGAAGATTGCCGGTTCCGGCCCGGTGAAATTCCAGTTCCTTGCCTGCCTAAGCGTCTCTTCCAGCAAGGTCCGGATCGACTGCGGGTAGGGGGCCAGCGTGTAGGTGCCGAAATCCGCGATCCGTTCGCCGTCGGTCTTGATCAGCGCGACGTCGATATTGCCGTCCAGCACGGTGCCGGTCATCAAGCCGACGGCCCACATTGGTTCGCCATTTTTCATGATTGTCAGGCTCCGTTGACGAGATCGCCGACCGCTTGGCGAAGCGCTGCGATCCCGCTGTTGAAATGACGTGTCGGATGGATCCGGTTGGTGAGCAAGGTCCACGCTCTGCTTTTGTCGAAGTCGACCCAAAGCCCGGTGCCGGTGAAGCCGGTATGCCCGATGGTTTCGGGGCTGCACAGCCGGCCGCCGGACCAGCCTTCGTAGGGTCGCTCCCAGCCATGGGTGCGGGTTGCCGACAAGGGCGTGCGCATCAGCGCTATCGAACGCTGCGACGCGCCGGTCCCGTCCAGCAGCCCTCGCGCAAAGTCGAGGACCGAAGCTGCCGTTCCGAACAGCCCGGCGTGACCGGCCCCTTGCAATGCCGAGCAATTGTCGTCGTGGACCTCGCCTGACAGCACGCGATGGCGCCATGTGCAATCTTCTGTGGCCGCCGCTTGACCCGGTTCGGCGGAGAACGCGAAGCCCGGACCGGGATCCATGTCGCGAATGGTCTTGCCGGACAGGCGCTCCAGGACGAAGCCGAGCAGAATGAAGTTGATATCGGAATAGACCGGCTCCCCGACCTGCCACTCGCGCTGCAAGACAAAGGCGCGCAACAGCTCGGGGTCACGCCCATAGGTGTAGATCGGCGCGACGGCGGGAAACGGTGTCTGATGGCCGAGGCACTGGCGAAACGTCACCGTCCGCTCCCAGGCCTTTTCGTCATATTGGCGAAGATCGGTCAGGACCGAAATCAGCGGCGCGTCGAGGTCGATGACCCCCTCTTCCGCCAGCGCCAAAATGCGCGGTGTGGTGAAGATGATTTTTGTCAGGGATGCCAGATCGAACCATGTCCCGACATGCATCGGCCTTATCTTCGGCACGACTTGGGCTGAGCCGATTGCCCGGACGATGCGTTCGCCGTCCCGGTCGACCATGCCGAGCACGCCGCCCGGAATGCGCGCCGCAGCCACTGCCGCTTCGAGAGGGGCGAATGCGCGGGAGAAGAGATCGGGATCGATCAATTGCGGCGTCCGTCTGAAAGGCAGCGAGGGAGCTGTCCGTCTGCCTCTGCATGCTTTCGGGCGACAATCATCACACTTCCACCCGTACTCTATGATCCGGCCCGAACTGCTGCCATTTTGCCGGGCCCGGCTCAAATCCCAGCGGACGCACGAGCGAGGGAACCTGGCGCGTGTCCAGCTCGAAACGTTCATGCCGCCGGTCTATGGTGGGAACGGCCGCGATAAGCTGTTTGGTATAGGAGTGCTTCGGCTCCGAGAGCACCAATCTGGCATCGCCGATCTCGACGATCTGGCCGGCATAGATGACCGCGATGCGATGGGCGATCCGCTCGACCACAGCCATGTCATGCGAGATGAACAGATAGGCCAGCCCGAATTCACTCTGCAGCTCGATCAAAAGCTCCAGCACTCTGGCCTGCACCGATACGTCGAGCGCCGAAACCGCTTCGTCGAGGACGACAACGGAGGGATTGAGCATCAGCGCACGGGCAATGCACAGCCGTTGGCGTTGGCCGCCGGAGAATTCGTGCGGATAACGCTGCAGGCTGTTTTCCGGCAGGCCGACGCGGTTCAGCAGCGCGGCCATTTTCGCTCGCGTCTCAGCAGTTATCCGCCCGCCCGTGGCGATCACCGGTTCCGCAAGAATGCTTTCGATGGCGAGCCTGGGATTAAGCGAGCCATAGGGATTCTGGAACACCATCTGCACGGGAAGGGCGCTCTGCCCGGCGGCGGCCTTGCGCGTGCTGGCCAAGATTGTGCCGCGCGTCGAGCGCACCAGCCCCAGAATCGCACGGGCGGCGGTGGATTTTCCGGAACCGCTCTCGCCGACGACGGCCAATGTTTCGCCCGGCATCAAGTCGAAATCCACACCGTCCACCGCATGCACGGCACCGCTGGCGCGGCTGAAAAAGCCACCCTTGACGGGAAATCGCACCACGAGGCCATCGACCTTCAGCGCCGGCTCGGTAGCTTTTTGCTTTTCGCGTTGCATGTCTTTGCGTGTCGCACTGCCGCCGGCGAAATGCGGCACCGCATGAAGCAGATGCCGCGTATAGGGATGCTGCGGATCGTCCAATATCTGGTTCAGCGCGCCTTGCTCGACAGCTTCTCCGCTTTGCATCACCATCACCTTGTCGGCGATACCTGCAACCAAGCCGATATCGTGGGTGATGAAGATCATCGACATCACGGTTTCCTGCTTCAACTCGGCGAGCAACGCCATGATCTGCGCCTGCACCGTAACATCCAGCGCCGTCGTTGGCTCGTCGGCAATGAGCAGGCGCGGGTTGCAGGCGAGCGCCATGGCGATCATCACCCGCTGCAGCATGCCGCCCGAAAGCTGGTTGGGCGTGTATTTCAGCCGCCGTGCTGCGTCGGGAATGCGCACACGGTCGAGCGCGTCCTTGGCCGCCGCCGTCGCTTGCCGGCCGGTCAGGCCGCGATGCAGGCGAAACGACTCCTGGATCTGCCTGCCGATGGTCAGCACCGGATTGAGCGAGGTCATCGGCTCCTGGAAGATCATGCCGATTTCGCCGCCGCGGATCTTCGTCAGCTGCGGCTCGGCCGCGGCGGTCAGGTCGAACATGCTGCCGTCGGCCCGCTTCAGCTTGATCGAGCCCGCGGTGATGCGGCCGCCGCCATAATCGACAAGGCGATTGATCGAGAGCGCCGTCACCGATTTGCCCGAGCCGCTTTCGCCGACGATGGCCAGCGTTTCGCCGTCAGCGAGATCGAAGCTGACGCCGCGCACGACCTCATTGGCTGACGGCTTTCGGCCGAAGCCGACGCGCAAACCGCTGACGGACAGCAGCGGGATCATGCGATCGATCTCCGCGTCTTCGGGTCGAGCACATCGCGCAACGCATCGCCGAGCAGGTTGAAACCGAGGATGCTGATCATGATCGCCACCCCCGGGAAGATCATCAACCAGGGAGCTGTCTCCATCAGGTTGCGGCTGTCGCTCAGCATCAGGCCGAGCGACGCGGCGGGCGGCTGCGTGCCGAGCCCGAGGAAGCTCAAGCCGGCTTCGGTGAGCAGTGCCCAGGCCAGCGCCAGCGTCACCTGAACGGTCAACGGCGCGACCAGATTGAGCAGCAGATGCCGTGTCACGATGTAGCTCGAGCTGCTGCCGAACGTGCGGGCCGCGTCGACGAACTCACGCGCCTTGAGCGACAGAGCCGGGCCGCGCACCACGCGCGTGAAGATCGGCGTGTAGACGATGGCAATGGCGACGACACTGGTCCAGGTTCCCGGTCCCGCAACCGCGACGATCAGCAGCGCCAGCAGGATCGCCGGGAATGCCAGCAGCACATCCATGATGCGCATCACCAGGCCGTCCCAGCGGCGCCCGAACCAGGCTGCCGCCAGCCCGAGCACGGTGCCGGCCAGCGTCGCGAAGGCGACCGAAAAGAAGGCCACGAGGAAGGACTGGCCGATCCCGGTCATCAGCCGGCTTGCGACATCGCGGCCGAACAGATCCGTGCCCATCCAGTACGTGCTGTCAGGCGCATGCAGCCGCTCGACCCGGTGCTGCGTCAGCGGATTGTGCGGCGTCAGCCCCAGCATGCCAAGTACGGCGAGCAGCAGATAAAGCGCAACGATGGCACCGCCGATGCGGCCGCTGGTGTGCGCAAGTATAGCCCGCAATGTCGCCATCAGTGTTCGCTTAGCCGAATGCGCGGGTCGAGCGCGACATAGGCGAGGTCGACGAGGAGATTGACGATCATGAAGTTGAAGGCGATAAACAGCACGCTTCCCTGCACCAGCGCGTAGTCGCGCTGCAGGATGGCATCCAGCACCATGCGGCCGAGACCGGGCAGTGCATAGATTTGCTCGACGATGACTGCCCCGCCCAGGAGATAGCCGAACTCTATGCCGCTCAGCGTCACGACCGGGATGAGCGCATTGGGCAAAGCATGCCGCCAGATGACGCCGCGCGCCGAGACGCCCTTGCTGCGCGCGGTCCTGACGTAATCGTCGCTCAGCACGTCGAGCATCGCCGAACGCGATATACGGGTGACCGACGCCGCGAAGGCGAAACCGAGCGTGACGGCCGGCAGCAACAGCTGGCTGAGATTGCGCAGCGGATCCCGCCACAGCGGCGAAAACTCGCCCATCGCCGGCAAAACGCCAAACCCCGCCGACAGCGTGTAGATGATCAGCAGTGCAAGGACGAAGTTCGGCGTCGATTG
This sequence comes from Mesorhizobium sp. M1217, assembly GCF_040318275.1. Classification (NCBI taxonomy): domain Bacteria; kingdom Pseudomonadati; phylum Pseudomonadota; class Alphaproteobacteria; order Hyphomicrobiales; family Phyllobacteriaceae; genus Mesorhizobium; species Mesorhizobium sp. M1217. Next base: position 213,084 of record NZ_JAMYMA010000009.1, read on the forward strand.
TCCGATCATTGCGACAACGCGCACGCCGAGATCGGAAAGCTTCTCATTGTGGGTGGCGGCAAAGATCCCGGCCGGCATGCCGACGACAAGGGCGATGATCATCGACAGCAGCGCAAGCTCCAGCGTCAGCGGGAAGCGTTGGAGAATAACGCCGAGCACCGGCCTGCCATAGGTGGACGAAATGCCGAGATTGCCTTGGAAAAGACCAAGCAGCCAACGCCAGTACTGGATGAACCAGGGCTGGTCGATGCCGAAATAGGCCGCAAGCGCGTCGCGCTGAGGAGGCGTCAGCAGGCCGGCTTCGCTTCCCAGCATCGCCGTGATCGAATCGCCCGGAACCATCCGGATTGCCAGGAACACCACGATGGACACGCCAAGCAGGACGAGAGGGAAGGTCGCCAGTCGCCGCATCAGATAGTTCACGCGAAGAATATCCTCTCGTCCGGCATCGAAGCAGCTACTGGATCGTCACCTTGGCGAGGCTGAACAGCGAACCTGTCGGCACCGGTTCGAATCCCGCGATATTCTTCTGCTGGGCCGTGTAGCTGTAGGACGTGTAGAGCCATATCCAGGGCGACATCTCAGTGATGTGCTTCTCGAAGTCGGCGAAGATCGCTTTGCGCGCCGCCGGGTCGGTCTCGGTGCGGCCCTTCTGCATCAGGCCGTCCAGCGTATCGTCGATATAGTTCGCCACCTTCTGCAGATTGCCGGTCTTGGTCCAGTAGCGATTATACATAGTGTAGGGATCGGCCCTGCCGCCGTTCAGCGCGACGGCCATGTCGAAATCGCCCTTCAGCCATGCATCGACATAGACGTTGAGCTCCATCATTTTGATGTCGAGCTTGACGCCGATTTCGGCGAGCTGCGACTGGATGACCTGGGCTTCCGCCGCTGCTGTCGGCGGCTCGCCGGTGGCGCCGATCACGGTCGCCGAAAAGCCGTCGGCATAGCCGGCTTCAGTCATCAGTTGCTTGGCCTTCTCGACGTCGCGCTTGTAGCAGAACAACTGGCTCGGATCGGTCGCCAGCGCCGGGATGGTCAGCGGGCCGGTGACCTTGCCTTCGCCGAGCGAGGCGGTGTCCAGCACTTCCTGCCGGTCGATGGCGCAGGATATCGCCTGACGCACCTTGAGTTCGGTCATCGGCTTGCGGGACGGATTGAGCTGCAGCACGTGGTAGGCAAGCACCGGCACGCGGTTCAACTGCAGGCTGGCCTCCTTGGGCACCAGCGTGGCGACAAGTGGATCGTTGAGCAGGGCGAAGTCGATCTGCTTGGTGCGCATCGCCGCCAGGATCGCCGTTTCGTCCGGCAGCACGCTGATCTCGATGCCGTCGACACCGGTCGCGCCGCCCGCCCAATCCTTGTTGGCGACAAGCACTTCCTTGGAATTAGGATCCCACTTTTCGAGCTTGAACGGACCCGAGCCGACCGTCGTCGTGCCGATCGAGCCGGCCGTGATTTCGCTTGCCGGGACGATCGCGGCATTGACGTCGCTCATCGCCGTCAGGATCGGCACATCCGGCTGCGAGAGGTGGAACACGACGGTGGCTGGATCGGGCGTGTCGATGCTGGCGATCGAGAGAAAGTTGGCGCGGGCGGCCGCACCGGTCTTCTCGTCGAGTATGCGCTCGAAAGATGCCTTGACGTCGGCCGAGGTCACGGCGGCGCCGTTCTGGAATTTTGCTTTCGGATTGAGCCTGAAGCTCAGCTCCTTGCCGTCCGCCGAGAACTGCCAGGAGTCGGCAATCGCGGGCGTGATCTGCAGATTGGCGTCGAGCCGTACCAGCGGTTCATAGATCAGCTCCAGCAACCGCAGCGAGGAGAATGCCGTCTGCTTGTGCGGATCAAGACCGGTGGCGTCCTGCGACCAGGCCATGTGCAGCGTCGCCGCACTCGCCTGCACCGGTGCCGCGGCAATGGCCAGCATTGCCGCAAGCGTCATCCCGGAAAGCAGTTTCTTGCCAATGTGCCGTACCATTGTCGTCTCCCATTATTGTTAAACCTGATGCCTTGCAGTTCCCCGGACCGCTTCAAAGGGACACACGCCCCGGAACATCGGCCCAGCATCCATGCGGTCTTACACCGTCTTTTCGCCTATCGCCTTGCGCAGGAAACCTCCCGCATTGGCAAGCGCCTTACGTGCTTCTTCGACGCCCATGCCGGTGATCGTCACCAGGATTGCCAGTTTTACGTCATTGCCGGTCTGGTCGAGTGCCTGTCGTGCCTGCTGCGCCGCGCAGCCGGTCGTCTGCATCACGATCCTGACCGCCCTGGCGATCAGCTTCTTGTTGCTTGGATTGAGGTCAACCATCAGGTTCTGATAGCTCTTGCCGATGCGGATCATGCTGGCGGTCGACAGCATGTTGAGCACCAGCTTTTGCGCGGTTCCCGATTTCAGTCGGGTCGAGCCGGTGAGGACCTCCGGTCCAACCACCGGAGAGATGGCAATATCGGCAATTCCGGCAATGGTCGATCGCGGATTGCAGGACAGCGCCACGGTGGTGGCTCCCACCTGCTTGGCATAGGTCAAGCCGCCGATGACATAGGGTGTGCGTCCGCTGACAGCGATGCCGACCACCACGTCGCCGGCGGTCAGCTTGATGTCCTGCAGCGCCTTTATTCCCTGCTTCGGATCGTCCTCCGCGCCTTCCGCGGAGTGCACCAGCGCGTCGACGCCGCCGGCGATCAGGCCCATCACCATGTCCTCGGGCACGCCGAAGGTCGGCGGACATTCCGAGGCGTCGAGGACGCCAAGCCGGCCGCTCGTGCCCGCGCCCATATAGACAAGGCGTGCACCTTTCTGGAACGCGCTCACGATCCGGTCCACGGCCGCAGCAATGTCGGGGATGACCTTCTCGACGGCTGCCGCAACGCCTTTGTCCTCGTCATTGATCTTGCGCAGCACCTCGAGGGCCGGCAACAGATCGATGTCCATCGTCTTCGGATTCCGGTCCTCGGAAACCAATCGCTCCAGCTCCGACATCAACCCGTGTTCGACCACTTGCTTGCTTTCAATCTGCTGTGAGCAGGAATGTGATGCGGTGCCAGCCGACGTCCAGTGCCCGCAGCCGGCGACCGGCAACTTGCTTCTGCTTGGTTAACTTTTTAGAATTCGATATTCCTCGTGTCAACGGATTCTAGGAATATAATATTCCTTAAGGCAGGAGCACTATCGCTGACACAGGGATTTCCTAGCCAGGATTATGGCTCCCGAAACCGCATCGCCATCGGCCGGCTTCAGACGTCGGCGGACGTCGGGAGCGAGCCATGGCTCTAGCGGGCTGGACAGACCGCCGAGCAGCGTAACCCGCGGCGCGCCCTTTTCGAACAGCACCCGCACGAACGTGTCGACCTGCTCGGCAGCACCTTGCACGATGCGCCGTCCGGCCGGATCGCCCTGGTCGGCGTGGCGGATCACCATCGGCGCCAAGGCGGCATAGTCGGTCGCGCTGGCGCGGTCCATCCAGGCCACCGCCTCGAACGGATCGTCCCTGAAGCGCTGCATCACCTCGGTCAGCAGCGCCGTCCGCTCATGCCGGCCGTCATGGGCACGCAAGGCAAGCTGCACTGCCTTTAGTCCGAGATCGGCGCCGCTGCCCTCGTCGGAAATCGGAAAACCGTAGCCGCCGACGCGCAGGTCGCGCCCTTCGACAAAGCCGAGCCCGATCGAACCGGTCCCGGCTATGACGATGGCGCCGTCTTGACCCGAATGAGCGCCAAGGCAAGCCGCGACGCCGTCGCTGACGAAGTCGATGCTCGCAAAGCGATGTTCGATGCCACGAAACGCCTCGAGCACACCCTTGCGGCCGATGCCGGCAAGACCGATGCCGGCGCGGATCCTGGCGATTTCCACCGCCGCGAACCCTGCCTCTTCGATCGCCGCGCCAAAGGCTTTGGCAATCGAGGCCCAGGCCGCCTCTATACCGAGCCGCGTTGTCGCCGGGCCCGACAGGCCTTGCCCGAGCACAGTTCCTGCCTCGTCTTCGATACGCGCCCGGCAGCCGGTTCCGCCGCCATCGACGCCCAGGAAATAATGCGGAGACACCGCGCCGGCACTCATCCACTTATCCGCTCGATCTGGGCGCCACACAGGCGGAGCTTGCGGTCCAGCTGCTCATAGCCACGGTCGAGGTGGTACACCCGGTTGATCGTTGTCTCGCCTTCGGACACCAGCGCCGCCAGCACCAGCGAGACGGAGGCGCGCAGGTCGGTCGCCATCACTTGCGCGCCCTTCAGCTTCTCGCCTCCGCGCACCAGCGCCATGGTGCCTTGCAGCTTGATATTGGCGCCGAGCCGCATCAGTTCGGGCACATGCATGAAACGGTTCTCGAAGATCGTCTCGCGCAACAGCGAAGCGCCCTCGGCACAGCACATCAACGCCATGAACTGCGCCTGAAGATCGGTCGGAAAGCCCGGATAGGGCTCCGTCGTCACGTCGACCGCCTCGAGTGGCCCGTCTCTCGACACGATCAGCCCGCGGTCGCCCGGCCATATTTTCACACCGGCTGCTTCGAGCAGCTGGACGACGGATGCCATGTGCTCGAGCCGCGCGTGGGTCAGCTCGAGCTGACCGCCGGTGATAGCCGCTGCGACGGCATAGGTGCCGGCCTCTATCCGGTCCGGGATGATGTCGTGCGTGGCGGCGCGCCAGTCTGTGCGGCCCGCGATCAGGATGCGGTGCGTGCCGGCGCCCTCGATCCGCGCGCCCATGGCGTTCAGGCAGGCGGCAAGATCGGCCACCTCCGGCTCGCGGGCCGCGTTGAGGATCTCGGTCTCGCCGTGTGCAGTCGTCGCCGCCATCATCGCAGTTTCGGTCGCGCCGACCGACGGCGAGCTCAAAACGATGCGCGCGCCTTTCAGTCCGCCCGGCGCAGACGCGACGATCAGCCCGTTTTCGATGGCAATGTCGGCGCCAAGTGCCGCAAGCGCGGCGACATGCATGTCGACCGGCCGTGCGCCGATCGCGCATCCGCCAGGCAGCGAGACCCGGGCATGGCCGAAGCGGGCAAGCAGCGGACCGAGAACCAGCACCGTCGCGCGCATGCGCCTGACTGTGTCGTAGCTTGTCTCCCTAGAGACGGCAGCACTGGCATCGATTGTGGCGGCATGCGCCGATCTGGTGACTTCAGCCCCATGAAGGCCGACGACGCCAAGCATGTTGTCGACATCGGTCACCTCAGGCAGGTTGGTCAGCTGCAGCGGGTGGGGGCTGAGCAAAGCTGCCGCTATTTGCGGCAAGGCCGCGTTCTTGGCGCCGGAGATCGTCACCGCGCCCTCAAGCCTGTGCCCGCCGACGATCCGCAATCTATCCATGGCTCTGCCCTAATCCAAGGTGTCGGCGAGTCTACGCGCTTGCAGGCGATCTTTCATGTCCGAATTCCCGTGCATGTCCGAATCGTTGGTGTGGGCGAAAGGCCAGGCCGAAACCGCACGGGTCGAGATTTGATAGATCATTCTTGGCTGTCAATCAGGAACGGAATAATTTATTCCTTGGCTTGGCATTGTCGATGACTGGCAACAGGGGAACGCATGTCCGTCCTGAAGAAGATCGAGGCCAAGCTCGAGATCATGGCGCCCGGCGATCGCGAGATCGGGCGGTACATCGTCGACAATCCCGACCAGATGCTGCGCCTGTCGACGGCGGCGCTCGCCGCCGAAATCGGCCGCAGTCAGTCGAGCGTCGTCAAGTTCAGCCAGAAGCTCGGCTATGCCAGCTATCAGGAGCTCAAGCTCGCCGTCAGCGAGGCCAAGTCGCAGGAATGGCACGTGCCGGCCGGCATGATCCACGGTTCGATCGAGGTCGGCGACAGCTATCTGGTCATCTTGCGCAAGCTGATCGGCAGCAAGCTCTTGTCGATGCAACAGACCGTCGCAGCCAACACCGAGCAGGAAATCGGCAAAGCCCTCGAAGCGTTGAACGGGGCGCGCCGCATTCATCTGGCCGGCGTCGGCGCATCCTCGCTCGTGGCGCGCGATTTCTCCTACAAGCTGATGAAGCTCGGCCGCAACGTGCTGCACGACAGCGACAGCCATGTGCAAATGGCCAATGTCTCGACGCTTGGACGAGGCGACGTGCTGTTCGCGCTCTCCTATTCCGGGGCGAGCATCGAAACCCTGCGGATAGCCGAACTGGCTCGCAAACGTGGCACCACCGTGATCGCCGTCACTGGACTTCGCGACAATCCGCTGAGCCGCGTTGCCGACATTCGCCTCCACACGATCGCCGATGAAGAGCGCGCGCGCTCTTCGTCGATAACCGCGCGCGACGCACAACTGACGCTCACCGACCTGCTGTTCATCCTGCTCGTGCAGAAGCAGCCTGACGCCAACGAATACGTCCACAACAGCGAACTGGCCGTCTCGGTACTGAAGGCTTAGTCGTTGGACGCATCTCACCCGCTCTCCTTGAGCCGCGCGTCTATTAGCGGCCCAGAAGGTTGCGCTCGACTGTCTTGAGATGGGCGAGCATCGCCTGGTTGGCGCTTTCCGGGTCGCGGCGCAGCAATGCGTCCAATATTGTCTGATGCTCGTCGCAATAAACGCGCCTGCGCTCCTCCGAGAATGAGCGCTTTTTCATTTCGAACCACGGCGATTGGTTGCGGATCGTGCGCATGAGATTGTGAATCTCTTTCAGGAAGTCATTGCGGCAGCAGGCGAAGACGCAGTGATGGAACTCGGCGTCCCAATGCTCGAAGTCCGGCATGTCCTCGGCAGCGCATGCGGTCTGATGCGCTTCGCGAACCGCGTTTAGTTCCGCCATGCTGGCATTTGTGGCGGCGAAGGCCGCCGCCGCTGGCTCCAGCAACTGCCTGATCTCCATCATGTCGGCGGGGCTGGTGCCTTCCATCCGCGTGACCGTCGCCGCGATGGAATCGGGATTGGTCGCAGTCAGAAAAGTGCCGCGCCCGACATGCCGGACAACCGTTCCGTCCTCCTCCAGGAAGCCGACGGCACGACGCACCGTATTGCGCGCCACGCCGAACTCGGCCGCAAGGTCGCGCTCGGGCGGCATCCGCCCGTCCTGAAGCCACTCGCCGGCCGAAATCCGTTTTTTCAGCACAGTGGCGATGTCGTTGGCGACGAGCTTGGGCATTTGTTGAGAGCTTTTAATCTGATCCAATGTTGAACCAATACTATCAGCCGGCGCCCTGCCGGTCCAGTACCTGATGAGGTCAAGGCCCGATTTACCGCGACAAGTGACGAAAACCCTCTTGCAGCCTAAACCAATCGGCGATAGCGTGTAACGAAAGAGCTTATATTGGCTCATAAAAGGTTCATGGAGGAACGAATGAAGGTCGCGACGTTTTCGATTGCAGGCGAACGTCGCGTCGGCGTTGTCGATGTCGACAATCAGTCGGTCGCCCCCTTCGATATCCCTGTTGACCAGGCGCTGTCTGGCGTGCTGGCGCTGTTGCGGCGCAACGGCGCCGGGATGCCGCGCACGCTGTCGCCGGTTCCGCTGGCGCAGGTCGAGCTCGAGGCGCCGATACCTTTGCCTGCCCGCAACATCTTTTGCGTCGGCAAGAATTATTATGAACACGCCCACGAGTTTGCCCGCAGCGGCTTCGATTCGAGCGCCGGTGCCGGCGCCATTCCGCAACATCCGATCATTTTCTCGAAGGTCCCCGAATCGGTCGTTGCAACACATTCGAACGTGCTGATCGACCCTTCCATATCGATTGCGATCGATTATGAGGCGGAACTGGCGGTCATTATCGGCAAGGGCGGACGCGGCATTTCGAAAGCCGAGGCTTACGATCACGTCTGGGGTTATACGATTGTCAACGACGTCACTGCCCGCGACCTGCAGGGAAAATATAGCCAATGGCTAATCGGTAAGTCGCAGGATACGTTTTGCCCGATGGGGCCATGGGCGATCACCAAGGATGAGCTCGACCTGGAAAACGCTTCGGTACGTTGTTTCGTCAATGACGACCTCCGCCAGAATTCCAAAATATCGCTGCTCATCTTCGATATTCCGACGATCATATCGACGCTTTCGCAAGGCATCACCTTGAAGCCGGGCGACATCATCGCCACCGGCACGCCGGTCGGTGTCGGCATCGGCTTTGATCCGCCGAAATATCTCAAAGCCGGCGACATTGTGCGGGTCGAGATCGACGGCATCGGGACGCTGGAGAACCGGATCGTGGAGCGGGTGCAATGACAACTGTCACCGTCGGTCCGATTGTCGCGGAAGTCGCCGGCGAGGGCGAGCCGGTGGTGATGATCCACGGTCTCGGCGGAACCTCGAACATGTTCCAGCCGCAGCTGGAGGCGCTCTCGGCCTACCGGGTCATCCGCCTCGACCTGCCTGGATCCGGCCGCTCGCCGCGGCCGCTCGATCCATTGACGATCGAGCTAATGAGCGACGCCGTCATCCGCGCCATGGCGGGCATGGGCGTCACCCGGGCGCATTTCGTCGGCCACTCCATGGGCACGATCGTCTGTCAGTTGGTCGCAGCGATGCAGCCGTCGCTGGTCAGGTCGCTGGTTTTGTTCGGTGCTCTCGCCGAGCCGGCCGAGGCGACGCGGCAAGGCCTTGCCAACCGGGCGCGATTGGCGCGATCGGGCGGTATCGCCGACATCGCCGACCAGATCGTCACCAATGCGCTGTCGGCACATACCAGGGAAACCTCGCTGGCCGCCGTCGCCTTCGTGCGCGAATCCATCACCAGGCAGGACCCGGAAGCCTATGCCCGCAGCTGCGAAGCCCTGGCCAAGGCGACGGCTGTGGATACGCGCCGGATTTCAGCGCCGACCCTTTTGGTTACCGGCGACGCCGATACGGTCAATCCGATGAGCGTCGGCCAGGCGCTTGCCGACAGGATAAAGGGAGCGATATTCTTGTCTTTCGATCGGTGCGGACATTGGGCCACGGTGGAGTGCCCTCGCGAAAGCAGCCAAAGGCTCGCCGATTTTTTGAGACGCGTTGATAGGTGAGGATCGGAATTCGGGCGTAAAAACAGTGCGCTCGACAGTTTGGGAGGTTTTCTGATGGCAGACGACGGCTGGAACGGAAACGGTCCGGGCAGCACGCTCTTTACCAATGTGCGCGTGCTCGATGCGACCGGCGAATACCCCTACACCGGCGAAGTGCTGGTTCAGGGCAACCGTATCAAGCAGATCACCAAGGGCTCGTCGCGTTTCGGCTCGCCGGCTGTGTCGTCCTCCTACAGCGGCTTGTCAGGCGGTGTCACAACGATCGACGGCATGGGCGCGACGCTGATGCCGGGCATGATCGACGCGCATCTGCATCTCTCCTGGAACAACGCGCCCGGCATCGACCCGATCCAGATGATGGAGGTGGAAGAGCACATGCTGGTCACCATGGAGATGGCCAAGCTGGTACTCGACGCCGGCTTCACTGCCGGCCGCGGCGCCGCAGCCGCCAAGCCGCGGCTCGACGTGGTGTGCAAGAAATTCATCAATCAGGGGCGTTTTCCCGGACCGCGTTACCTCGCCGCCGGTCCCGAGATCACGACGGTCGGCGGCCTCGGCGATTCCGCGCCTTCGCACATTCCGCATGAAGGCCTCAATCTCGGCATCGTCGTCTCAGGTCCCGAGGAAATCCGCCGCACGGTGCGCCAGTTGATCAAATACGGTGTGGATTCCATCAAGCTCAATCTGTCAGGCGAAAGCATCACCGGCATGGGCGCCGAAGAAACGCCAATGTCGGAGGAAGAGGTCGCCATGGCCGCCTCCGAGGCGCGCTGCCGCAACAAGGTGCTGTCGGCACATGCGCGCTCATCCGGCTCGGTCAAGCAGTGCGTCCGTCATGGCATCCAGAACATCTACCACGCTTCGTTTGCCGACGAGGAAGCTCTGGACATGCTCGAGGCGGCCAAGGACAAGCATTTCGTGGCCCCCGGCATCGCCTGGCTGATCAACACCGCGCGCCATGCCGAGCAATGGGGCATCAAGCCTGGTTCGCCGCTTTCGCTCGAATATGAGCGTGAGCTCGAAATGTGCATCGAGACGATGAAGAAGATGCATCGACGCGGCATCCGCGTCTGCATCGGTGGCGACTACGGTTTTGCCTGGACGCCGCAAGGCACCAACGCCAAGGACATCCAGACCTTCGTCGAGATGCTTGGCTTCTCGCCGATGGAGGCAATCCAGGCCGGGACCAAATATGGCGGACAGATCATGGGGATGGGCGACGAGCTCGGCATGATCAAGGAAGGTTATCTCGCCGATCTGCTGTTGATCGACGGCGACCCGATATCGGACGTGCGCATCCTGCAGGACAAGAACCGCATCCTCGCCATCATGAAGGACGGCAAGTTCCACAAGGCGCCGCGCTTGAATGAGCAGCGCCGCCGGCTGACCGCATGAGCATTCTGGACCGGCCATCTTCGCCCGACATTTCGCGGCCTAAGACTTCGGGGCTCGAGATTTCTGGCGGCGGCATGACGCGCAGACAGGCGTGGGGTCTTTTCTGGCTCCTCGCAGCTGCCGTCATTGCATGGCTGGTCTTTGCCGTCTGGCCGGACTGGCTGAACGCCATCCTGATTTCCAAGAAGGCATTCGTCAGCGCCATCCTCAACGGCATCACCCTGGCTGGCCTTTATTTCCTGGTCGCCAGCGGCTTTACCCTGATCTTCGGCCTGATGCGCAACGTCAACCTGGCGCATGGCTCGCTCTATCTGCTTGGCGCCTATATCGGCTATGAGGTGGCGAACCGCACCGGCTACTGGCTGCTGGGTGTCGCCGCGGGCTTTATCGTTCTGGCCCTTGTCGGCGTCGTCATGCAGATCTTCGTCTTCCGGCGACTGGAAGGCGACGACCTTCGCCAGACCCTGGTCAGCATCGGTATCTCGATCGTCGCCGCCGACCTGATGCTGGCGGTCTGGGCCGGCGGCACCTATCAGATCCCGGTGCCGGAATGGCTCGACGGTGCACTGACCTTACCGGTGGTCACGGCCGTGCGGTCTAACGGCGTCTCGGTGTTTCTCACCTACCCGCTTTATCGCGTCGTCGTGCTGGCGGCTGCGATCGTTATCGGCATCGGCCTTTGGCTGATGCTGCACAAGACGCGCGTCGGCATGATGGTCCGCGCCGGCGTCGACGACCGCGCCATGCTGTCGGCCTCGGGCGTCAACGTACACGCGGTCTTTGCTATCGTCTTTGCCGTCGGCGCCGGGCTTGCCGGCTTTGCCGGCGTCGTCGGCGGCTCGGCATTGTCGGTTGCGCCCGGCGAGGACGTCCGCTATCTCCTGGCCTCGCTCGTCGTCGTCATCGTCGGCGGCATGGGTTCGATTACCGGTGCTGCAATCGGCGCGCTGCTGATCGGCCTCGCCGAACAGATCGGCCTCGTCTATTTCCCGACCTACGGCATCGTGCTCACCTTCGTCATCATGGTGGTAGTGCTGTCGGTGCGGCCGCAAGGCATCATGGGGAAAGCGCGATGAGCCTGACCGTCGCCGTAGGCGCCGCGCCTCGACAGAACTGGCTGGAGAAGCTCGGCGCCGGTCACATCATCCTTGCCGTAGCATTGGTTCTCTACCCGCTGGTGGCATCCGATTTCTTCCTGACGCAGATCGGCGGTTATTCGCTGATCTTCGGCATGCTCGCACTGTCGCTGATGATGCTGGCCGGCTATGGCGGTATGGTCAGCCTTGCCCAGATCACTGTCGCCGGCATCGCCGCCTATGCCATCGCCATCCTCGGCGAGAACAATTCGAACGTGCTCGGCCTCGGCTGGCCGTGGTGGATCGCAGCACCCTTCGCCATTCTGGCAGCTGCGGTGGCATCGGCGCTGATCGGCTGGATCTCGGTGCGCACCGAAGGCATCTATACCATCATGATCACGTTGGCGATCGCCACCGCGACCTTCTATTTCGCCCAGCAAAACTACGCGATCTTCAACGGCCATTCCGGCTATGCCGGCATTCGCGCGCCGGTGTTCTGGGGCGTCAACTGGCGCGACCCGAAGGCCTTCTATTATCTCTGCCTGGGTTCGGCGGTGCTGTCCTACGCGGGGATACTCTACGGCGCCCGCTCGACCTTCGGCATGACCGTGCAGGCAATCCGCGACAATCCGCGTCGCATGCGCGCGCTCGGCTATCACGTCACCGCACACAAGGTCTTCGCATGGTTCCTGGCTGGAATCATTGCCGGTGTCGCAGGCGTGCTTTTGGTCTGGTTCAATGGGCGCGTTTCACCCGGCACGATCGGCGTCGATGCAGCCATCGACGTGCTGATCATCGCCGTCATCGGCGGTTTGCGCCACCCGATCGGGCCTTTTCTCGGCGCGCTCGTCGTTGTCCTGATGCAGACCTTTGCCATCGACCTTGTCGGAGCCGAGCGTTTCAACACGCTGATCGGGCTGATGTTCCTGGTGATCGTCTTCATCTCGCCGGATGGAATTCTTGGGTTGTGGGGGAGGATCAGACCGCAGCTAGCTCAGGAGTCCTTGCGTTCCGGTCCGTGACGCCGGAGCGGAATGAACTGCATCAATCAATCAAAGGGAGGAAAAAATGAGAATACATCGACGCACACTGCTTGCGCTGGCGCTTGCCACCGGGCTGACAGCTCCGTCTCTGGCGCTAGCCGCCGACGACACGATCAAGATCGGCCTGCTCGCCACTTTCGAGGGACCGTTCACGGTGCTCGGCGAAGACGGCGAGCGCGGCGCGAAGACGGCGCTCGACGAGGTCAGCGGCATGGTTGCCGGCAAGAAGATCGAAATCGTCAAAGGCTCGTCCGACGCTTCACCTGATAGCGCCGTGCGCGCTGCGCGCAAGCTGGTCGAGCAGGATGGTGTCAAGGTTTTGGTCGGCCCGCTTTCGGGCGATGAGGGCCTCGCCGTCAAGGACTATGCCAAGACCCAGCCGACCGTGACCTTCATCAATGGCACCTCGGCGGCGCAGGACACGACGCTGCGCAATCCGGCGGAAAACTTCTTCCGCTTCTCGACCGACGGCGCGCAGTGGATGGCGGGTCTCGGCACCTATGCCTTCAACGACAAAGGCTACAAGCGGGTCGCTACGGTCGCCGAGGACTATTCTTTCCCGTATACGCAGGTCTTCGGCTTCATGGCCGAGTTCTGCAAGGCAGGCGGCAAGGTGCCGTCCAAATCCTGGGTGCCGATCGGCAACAAGGATTTTTCGTCGGTTATCGCGGCCATTCCCGATGACGTCGATGCAATCTACGTCGCGCTTGGCGGCGCCGACGCCGTGAACTTCCTGACCCAGTATCAGCAGGGCGGCGGCGCGGCCCCCTTGATTGGTGGCTCGATCACCGTCGACCAGACGGTGCTGACCTCGAAGGGCAAGCTGCGCGACGTGCTGGTCGGCACGCCTTCCGCCGGACCAACCGCCGACACCAACGACGCGCCTAGTTGGAAAACTTTCGTCGAAGCCTACAAGAAGCAGCCAGGTGCCTTTCCCTCGCCGTCGCTCTTCGCCCACGGCTATTACGTCAACATGAAGGCGACATTGCTCGGTCTCGAACAGGTCGGCGGCGATGTCTCCGATCGCGGCGCCAAACTGCGTGACGCACTCTCGAAACTGTCTTTCGACACGCCGACCGGCAAGGTGTCACTGGACAAGAACCGCAACGCGATTGCCGACATCTACCTGACCGAGGTGACCGAGGGGCCGGACGGCAATCTTTTGAACAAGCTCGTCAAAGTCGTGTCGCAGGTCAACCAGACGCTGGGCATTCCCGAAGACGAGTTCACCAAGCTTGGGGCTGTCAGCCGCGACAATCCGAGCTGCCCGTAACCGCGTGGCTTGCGAGTATATCCGCCCGTGACCGAAACTCTTGCCGCGAACCGTCTCCAAAGCTCCGGCGCCTTTGCGCTGGAACTCGATGGCGTTGCGCGGCATTTCGGCGCTTTGGTGGCGCTCTCCGGCATTGATATGAGGATCGCGGCTGGCGAGCGGCGCGCGGTTCTCGGCTCTAACGGCGCCGGCAAGACCACGCTGTTCAATGCAGTGACCGGCGATTTCCTGCCGACGGCTGGCCGCATCCGCTTCTTCGGCGAGGACATCACCGACTTGCCGCCGCATGAACGCATCCGGCGGGGCTTGCGGCGGACCTACCAGATCTCGCAGCTGTTCAAAGGCTTGTCGGTTCTCGACTCGATCTTTCTCGCTTGCCGCGGCGTCTCACGCCGACGGTTCTCGCTGCTCCGCCCAAAGGCCACCGACGTCAACATGGTGCAGGCGGAATCGATCCTCAATGCCGTGCATCTCGAGGCCTATCGCGACCTGCTGGTGGCGACACTCAGCCATGGCCAGCAGCGGCAGTTGGAGATCGCGCTGGCGCTGGCCGGCGCGCCACGCTTCATCCTGTTCGACGAGCCGGCGGCCGGCCTGTCGCCGACCGAGCGCCGCGACTTGGTGGCGATCCTCAATGCGCTGCCCAAGCATATCGGCTATATTATCATCGAGCACGATCTGGATGTCGCGCTGCGCGTTTCGGAATATGTGTCGATGATGCACAACGGCCGTCTGTTCAAGGAAGGCACGCCGCAAGAGATCGAGGCCGACCCGGAGGTCCAGGAGATCTATCTCGGGGGCAAGCATGGCTGAGCGCCCCGTTCCCCTCGGCCGAACGCTCCCTTCTGGCCCAGCCTCTTCCGGCAAAATAGGCAAGGCGATCCTCAAAATAGAGGATCTGCAGGTCTATTACGGCGAAAGCCATGCCCTTCAGGGCGTCTCGCTGGCGCTGGAAAGCGGCGTGCTGTCGGTGGTCGGCCGCAACGGCATGGGCAAGTCGACGCTCTGCAACACCATCGTCGGCCTGAAGCGCGCGCGCTCCGGCTCGATCCGCGTCGACGGCCGCGAGATCACTGCGCTCGAACCGCACGAGATCCATCGCCTCGGCGTCGGTTATGTGCCGCAAGGGCGGCGCGTCTGGCCAAGCCTGAGCGTTGATGAGCATCTCCGTCTCGCTGCCGGCAATCGGCGCGATGCGAGTTGGACCGTCGAACGCATCTACCAGACATTTCCGCGCCTCGCCGAGCGCCGCACCAATGGCGGCTCGCAGCTCTCCGGCGGCGAACAGCAGATGCTGGCGATCTCGCGTGCCCTGCTCAGCGACCCGAAGCTGCTGGTCATGGACGAGCCGACCGAAGGCCTTGCGCCGATCATTGTCGACCAGGTTGAGCGGATGCTGGTCACCTTGGCCGAGGAAGGTGAGATGGCGATCCTCGTCATCGAGCAGAATATCGGCGTGGCGACCGCGGTTTCCAACCAGGTCGCCATCATGGTCAACGGCCGCATCAATCGGCTGATGGACGCGGCAGCGCTCGCGGCAGACCGGGAATTGCAGCAACGGCTGCTTGGTGTCGGACGCCATGCCGACGAGACGTCCGTCACGCCGGCAGCCGCGGCACAGGCGAAGGACCAGTTGGCTGAAGTCTACCGCATCGACCGGACGGCTACCGGTTCCGAACCGATGACCCAGAATGGAACCTACCTTCCGGTCACCGAACTGCCCAACCGCTGGAACGTGCCGGTCACGGCCATGCGGCAAGCGGCTATCGAGAGGGCCGCGCCACAGGACGATTTGAAGAAGGTCTTTGCAATTCCTTTCGCCGAACGCATTGGAAGAACAGTGCTCGTCGCCGGCACTTTCGATACCAAGGGCAAGGAATTGCGGTTCGTCGCCGACCGGCTGAAGTCCCTCGGCATTCCGGTTCGCACCGTCGACCTCTCCACCTCCGGAAAACCGTCGAGCGCCGACGTTCCTGCCATGCAGGTAGCCGGAATGCATATGCGGGGATCGGCGGCCGTTTTCACCAATGATCGCGGCGGCTCGGTGAGCGCTATGGCGGAAGCCTTCGCGCGCTGGATCGAGCGCGAGCCGCGCATTGGCGGCGTCATCTCGGCCGGCGGCTCCGGCGGCACCACGCTGGCAACAGCAGGCATGCGCGTGCTGCCCGTCGGCATCCCTAAACTGATGGTGTCGACCGTGGCAGCCGGCGACGTCGCCAAATATGTCGGCGGTGCCGATATCATGATGTTCCATTCGGTCGCCGACGTTCAGGGGTTGAATTCGATCACCGAACAGGTGCTGTCAAACGCCGCGCATGCGATGGCGGGCATGGTCGCGCAGCTGCCCAATGCCGAAGCCTGGGAGGCCAGGCGCAAGCTGGCGCGCCCCGCAGTCGGCATCACCATGTTCGGCGTAACAACGCCAGCAGTGCAGGCGGTGACCAGACTGCTCGAGGCCGACTACGACTGTCTCGTTTTCCACGCCACCGGCATCGGCGGGCGGGCAATGGAGAAGCTCGGCGATTCGCGGCTGCTCTCGGCCTTCCTCGACCTGACCACGACGGAAGTGGCCGACATGATCGTCGGCGGTGTTTTTCCGGCGACTGAAGACCGCTTTGGCGCCGCAATCCGCACCGGCTTGCCCTATGTCGGCTCGACCGGCGCGCTTGACATGGTCAATTTCGGCCCGCGCGACAGCGTGCCGGAGAAATTTCGAAGCCGCAAATTCGTCATCCATAATCCGAACGTCACGCTGATGCGGACAACCCGCGACGAGAACCGCGCCTTTGGCGAATGGATCGGTGCGCGGCTCAATGCCATGAATGGCCCGGTGCGGTTCCTGTTGCCGGAGGGCGGTGTCTCGACGCTCGATGCACCAGGCCAGCCGTTTCACGATCCGGAGGCCGACCACGCCCTGTTCGAGGCGATCGAGAAGACCGTTCGCCAGACGCCGCAGCGCCATCTCGAGCGTGTGGGTGCGAACATCAATGACGCGCTCTTCGTCGATGCGGCGGTCAATGCGTTCCGCGCGATCACGCCGAAACTGCAGAGGCGAGCATAATGGCTTCGAGCACGCGCAATCGTAAAATCGGTGCCGGTAGCCTGTGGCTGACCGCATTCTATTTGGGAGGGTAGAAAAGATGGCCGCGCAGACCTTGGGCGCTTTCCTTTTGTGGCTAATCATTGCCGCGATCGTCGTGGTGATCGCCGTCTACATACTGCGATGGCTTTATCGCCGGTCGACCAAGGAGACGGCATTCGTGCGCACCGGCTTCATGGGCGAGAAGGTGGTGGTGAACGGCGGCGCTTTCGTCATTCCGGTGCTGCACGAGATCACGCCGGTCAACATGAACGTCCTGCGCATCGAAGTGCGCCGCGAGGATGCCTTTGCGCTGATCACCAAGAACCGCATGCGCGTTGATCTGATCGCAGAGTTCTTCGTCCGTGTCGGCGCCGGCCGCGATCTGGTCGCCGCCGCAGCCCAGACGCTCGGGCGCCGCACGCTGCAGCCCGACAGCCTGCGCGAATTGCTGGAGGGCAAGTTCGCCGGTGCCATGCGCACCGTTGCCGCCCAGATGACGCTGGAAGAGATGCACGAGCTGCGCGGCGACTATGCGGCCAGGGTCCGGCAGCTTGCCTCGGAATCGCTCGCCGCCAACGGGCTGGAGTTGGAAAGCGTCGCCATCGTCGACCTCGACCAGACCAGCCTCGAATATTTCGATCCGTCCAATGCCTTCGACGCCGAAGGCCTCACCCAACTGACGGAATCGATCGAGACGCGCCGCAGGATGCGCAACGAGATCGAGCAGCGCACGCTGGTCGACATCCGCAACCAGAACCTCGACACCCAGCGCAAGGTGCTGGAGATCGACCGCGACACCGAATACGCCCGCCTCGAGCAGGAGCGCGAGGTCGAGATACGTCGCGCCTCGCAGCGCTCCGAACTCGCCAGGGAGCGGGCGATCCGCGACCAGGAGGCCGAGCAGGCGCAACTGTCGGCGCGCGAGGCCGTCGAGAAATCGCGCCTCAACCAGGAGCGCAACATTACCGAGGAGCGCATCAAGAGCGAGGAAGACACGCAGCGCCGCGAGATTGCGCGCCGCCGCGCCCTCGATGAGACGGAAATGAAAATGCGCGAACTGACCGAGCGCGAGCAGATCGCGCTAGAGCTCGCCCTGGAAAAGGCCAGGATCGAACGCGAAGGCACGCAGAGCGAGCTCGAGATCGAGCGCAGGAAAGCCCTCGAAATCGCCGAGCTCGAACGCCAGATCGCGCTGGCGGAAAAGGCATTGGAGGTTACCAGGGCCGAGGCGGAAAAGCGCCGCGCCGAAATTGTCGAGAACCAGGCGACCGAAACAGCGCGGATCGGGCAGGAGCGTGCCATCGACGAGGTCAGGATTGCACGCGAGCGTCACCTCGAGGCGCTGCAGATCGCCAAGCGCCAGGCTTTCGAGGAAGCCGAAATATCGGCCGGCGAAGAGGTCGAGCGCGCTCGCATCACCACCGAGCGCGGCATCGAGGAGGCGCGGCTGATCAAGGACCGCGACATCCGCCAGCTCGGCGTCGAGCGCGACCAGAAGATCGAGATAGCCGAAATCCAGAAGGCCATCGACATCGCCAAAAAGACGCAGGAGCGTTCCTCCGCTATCGCGGCATCCGAGGCGGTGCGCGCCAAGGCCATCCAGGCTGAGGAGCAGGCCTTCACGGCGCGCGAGCGCGAGATCGCCGAGCGCCGCAAGCTGACCGACTTGATCGGTGCGGCTCGCGAGGCCGAGCGCGAGGCCTTGCGCATAACCGCGGCCGCAGATGCCGAGATGAAGGCGGCCAAGAGCCTGGCCGAAGCGCAGAAGATCGCCGCTGTTGCCGCGGCCGAGGCGGAGAAGATCCACGCCCTTGCGGCGGCCCAGCGCTACGAGGTTGATGCCGCCGGCCATCGTCAGCTCAACGAGGCCGACAATCTGCTCTCCAACGAGGCTCGTGCCGGTCGCCTGCGCGGCAAGTTGCTCGACCACATGGAAGGCATCATCCGCGAAAGCGTCAAGCCGATGGAGAAAATCGACGGCATCAAGATCCTGCACGTCGACGGCATCAATGGCGGGCAGGGCGGCAACCGCAACGTCACCGACGAGGTGATCGATTCGGCGCTGCGCTACCGGGTCCAGGCGCCGATGATCGATAATCTGATGAAGGAGATCGGCATCGAGGGCGGCTCGCTCGGCCGCATGACCGACGTGCTGCGCGATGCCAAGGACATATCGAGCCTGACCCGCGACGAGAAAGGCAAAGGCAAGGTCAGCAAGGACGACGATGACGACCGCGACCGCTGACCAGGTCCGGTGGGCGGTGTGCTGTGCGAATGAGTGGCGATGCCTCGGCACCGGCCGCTCGTTCGATGCGGGCGGTGGGGCATGACCAAGGTCTATGTGTCCTCGGTCATCCCTGCGCCGGCTGCGGAAGTCTGGAAGCTCGTGCGCAACTTCAACGGCCTTCCCGCCTGGGCGCCATTCGTTGCGGAGAGCCGCGTCGAACAGAACGCACCGGCCGACCAGATCGGCTGCATCCGCAACTTTGTGCTCAGGGATGGCGGGCGGATTCGCGAAAAATTGCTGGCACTGTCCGACTACGATCTGTCGTGCAGTTACGCTATCCTGGAAAGCCCGATGGCGGTGGAGAATTATATCGCCACGCTGTCGCTGACGCCGATCACCGACGGCAATCTCACTCTGGCCGAATGGGAGGCGGAGTTCGACTGTGCGCCTGAGCGCGAAGCAGCACTTATGCATCAGATCGGCACCGGCGTCTTCCAGGCGGCGTTGAGCGCACTCAAGCAGCGCTTCGGGCGCTGACATTCCCGCGATGGTTCAAGTCCGCCAGAGCACCATCATCGATGCGCCGATCGATGATGTCTGGTCGATTCTGCGCGATTTCAACGGCCATGAACGCTGGCACCCGGCGATCTCGTTCAGCGAAATCGAAGGTGGCGACCCGGTCGACGCGGTCGGTTCGGTTCGTCGTTTCCGCCTGGCCGATGGCGGCGAGTTGCGCGAACAGCTGCTGGCGCTGTCCGACAAGGACTTTCGGCTCGCCTATTGCCTGCTCGAAGCGCCGCTGCCGCTGATGGGTTATGTCGCATCGATCCAGCTGAAGCCGGTGACCGACGGCAACGCGACCTTCTGGGAATGGCGTTCCGAATTCCATCCACCTACGCACCGCCGCGACGAACTGGTCAAGCTCGTCTCCGAAGGCATTTATCAGGCCGGCTTCGCGGCGATCCGTAGCCTTTTGCGAGGAAGGGTTCTGACTGCCAAGGCAAGAGCGCCGACGCCGGCACCTCCGTCAGCCCCGCCGCTGATCCCTTCGCCGGTCTCTTCCGCAACAACATCGTTCGGCCAGTCAGCAACAACCAGGGCTATTGTGGTCGAGCGCTATGGCGGTCCGGAGGTGCTGCAACTCAAGGAGATCGGCTTGCCGCCGCCGGCGCCGAACGAGGTGCGGATCCGCCATACTGTGATCGGCGTCAACTTCATCGACGTCTATTGCCGCACCGGCTATTTCGACCTTTTGCAACCACCGGGCGTGCCTGGCATGGAGGCGGCCGGCGTCGTCGAAGCGGTCGGTTCGGAGATTGCCGGTTTCTCGGTCGGCGACCGCATCGCCTATGCCTGCCCGCCGGTCGGCGCTTATACCGAGCGGCGCAACATGGTGCCCGATCTGCTGGTTCGCCTGTCCGACGATATTCCCGACGAGATTGCGGCCGCGGGGCTGCTCAAGGGCATCAGTGCGAGTTTTTTGCTGCATGATATCCATGCGGTGCAGCCGGGCTCCGTCGTTCTCGTCCATGCCGGCGCCGGCGGCATCGGCCAGCTTCTGGTGCAATGGGCACGCCATCTCGGCGCAACGGTCATTGCAACGGTGTCGAGCGACGACAAGGCGCGCATCGTCGAACGCCTCGGTGCCCATCATGTCATCGTCTACTCGCGTGAGAATTTCACTGAGGCCGTCATGCGGCTGACGGGAGGCGTCGGCGCCGATGTGGTCTACGATGCGGTCGGCCAGGATACGTTCGGCGGCTCGCTGGCGGCGCTCCGCATTCGCGGTCACCTCGTCAGTTTCGGTCAGGCGTCAGGGCCGATCGGCAATTGGGACATCGGCCGCTTTGCATCAAAGTCGATCACCGTATCGCGTCCCAACTATGCGCATTACACCGACACGCCGGAAAAACTAGCCCCGCACGTCGAGCGTTTCTTTGCCGCGCTGCGACAGGGCGTCGTCAGGATCGAAGCGCCCAAGCGCTATAACCTATCCGACGCCGGCGAGGCTCACCGCGACCTTGAGGCCAGGCGGACAACAGGCGCATTGGTGCTGGTGCCGTAGCCGACACTCGGTCGAAAACAGATGTTGACAATGTCATCTGTTGTTGCGAAGGCGTTCAGCCTCGAATTTGACGGCCGGGCGGGACAATGGACGACCTTGGAGCACAGGAACAAGCGGTTCTCGACCTCATTGCGGCGAACCCGTTCGCCGGCCAGCAGGACATAGCAACGGCGCTCGGCATCGCCCGCTCGACGGTCGCGGCCCACATCGTGCAACTCGTCAACAAGGGCTACATTCTCGGCCGTGGTTACGTCTTGCCGACGTCCAAGCGCATGGTCTGCGTCGGCGGCGCGGTGCTCGACCGCAAATACCACGCCAAGAAGGATCTGATTTTCGAGACGTCGAACCCGGTCGACGGCTATCGCAGCTTCGGCGGGGTCGCCCGCAACGTCGCCGAAAACCTTGCCCGCCTCGGCGTCGACATAAGCTTCGTCTCGATCGTCGGCGACGATGAAACCGGCCGCTCGCTGGTGCGGCACCTGCGCGATCTTGGCGCCGATGTCAGCCAGGTCATCACCACCACGGAACGGCCGACGGCGGAATATGCCGCCATCCTCGACCGCAACAATGATCTGGTGCTCGGCATTGCCGACATGGAGATCTTCGATCTGTTTTCGTCGTCCTATCTCGACCGCTTCTGGCCGCATCTGGCTTCGGCGACATGGGTGTTCATCGACTGCAATCTGCCGGCTTCGACCATCGCAGCACTGATCTCGCGCAAGCAGGGCGCGCGCTTCAAGCTCGCCGTCGACACAGTCTCGTCGCCGAAATCAGCGCGCCTGCCTAAGGATCTGACCGGCATCGACCTTCTGTTCACCAACCATGACGAGGCCAATACGATGCTCGGCATGACGGATGCCGACAAGCGGCTAACGCCGAAGGAAGCAGCAGCAGCGCTGCGCGCGGCCGGCGCCAGCACGGTGATCGTAACCGCAGGCGCGCATGGATTTGCCGTTGCGACCGAGAGCGGTGTTACGACGATGCGCTCCGTCCCGGCGCAGGCCGTCGACATCACCGGCGCCGGTGACGCGATGATCGCTGGCACTTTGTACAAGGTGCTTTCGGATGATCCGGTAGCTCATGCCGTCCGCACCGGCGCACTGCTCGCCACGCTGACCACGGAGACCGAATCCAGCGTCCACCCCGATCTATCGCCGCGCTTCCTTGCCGCCGGCATGTACCGCATTCCTGCCTGAAAGCGAGATGATGAAACCTTCCCTTGTCCACCTGAACGATGAAGTCGCTACCGCGCTTGATGAAGGCCGCGCGGTGGTGGCACTGGAATCGACGATCATCACCCACGGCATGCCCTATCCGGCCAATCTGGAGACGGCCCGCGACGTCGAAACCGTGGTACGCGAGAACGGCGCCGTGCCCGCCACGATCGCAGTGGTCGCCGGCAAGATCAAGGTTGGCCTCGACGACCGTGAACTGGAAGAGTTGGCAGCGGCAAAGGGCGTGGTCAAGGCTTCCGGGCGCGATCTCGCCGCCATCATGGTGCACGGCGGCTCGGCCGGAACCACCGTCTCGGCGACGATGCGGATCGCGGCACTCGCCGGCATCGGCATTTTTGCGACCGGCGGCGTCGGCGGCGTGCATCGCGGCGCCGAAGCGACTTTCGACATCTCGGCCGACCTGACCGAACTCGGCCAAACCGGCACGACTGTCGTCTGCGCCGGAGTCAAGTCGATCCTCGATATTGCGAAGACGCTGGAATATCTGGAAACCCAGCGTGTGCCGGTGATCGCCTATGGGAGTGATGATTTTCCGGCTTTCTACACCCGCTCCAGCGGGCTCAAGGCCGATCATCGCCTCGATACCCCCGACGAGATCGCGCGAGCCATGCTGCTGCATGACGAGATGGAATCCGGCACCGGCATTCTCGTCGCCAACCCTATCCCCGAAGCGGACGCGCTCGATCCGGCATTCATCGACGGCACGATCGCAGCGGCGGTAGCCGAAGCGGAGCAGCGCGGCATCGGGCGCAAGGAACTGACGCCGTTTCTGCTCGCCCGCATCAACGAGCTTTCGCAAGGCCGCAGCCTGAAGGCCAACATCGCGCTGGTCCGCAACAACGCCGCGCTCGCCGCCCGCATCGCGGTGGTGCATGCGAAATTGAAGGGCGTGACCAGATAGAGGCAGCACCCGGCCAGCGCTACCGGCCTTCGATTTCAGCCCGTCGCAAGGTCGAAGATGCGCCCGGCATTGAGGATGTTGTTCGGGTCGAAGGCTGCTTTCAGGCGCCGCATGGCCGCAATCTCTGCATCGCTGCGCACCAGATGCAGCCACTCCTTCTTGTCAAGGCCAATGCCATGTTCGGCCGAAACGCCGCCGCCGGCGGCGGCCACACCGCGGTAGACGGTGCCGTATGCGGCTGCCGGATCCACCGTGCGGATCTGGTAATGCAGATTGCCATCGCCGAGATGGCCGAAGACGTAGATGTCGGCGCCGGGGTCGACGGCCTTGATGGCTGCTTCTGTTTCGTCCAGGAAAGTCGCCATTCTCGCCAGTGGGATGCTGATATCGACGCCAATCAGGCCTGCCATCGAAAACAGGAAACGGTTGGCCTCCTCCCGCACCGCCCAGAGCGCCCGGAATTCGCGCGGCGATTGCGAGACGACCACGTCGTCGATCACGCCCTCCTCGACCGCCTGCATCAGCGTCGCGGCAAAGCGTTCGCCGTCGCGGTCGGGCTCGCTGCCCTGTATCTCGGCAAGCACATAGACGGGCGAGCCCGCGGGCAGCGGCGCCGGCGCGTCCATGCCGGCGATCATGGCGCCATAGAGCGGGGCGAAATTCACCTCATAGGCCGAGAGCGAGGGCCCGAGTTTCTGCCTGAGCAGCGCCAGCAGCGCGATTGCAGCGTCGAGCGAAGCAAGCGCGCAGAAGGCGTTGATCTCGGTGGCCGGCTTCGGGTGCAGCCGCAGGCATGCGCGGGTGACCACGCCGAGCGTGCCCTCACTGCCGATGAACAATTGGCTGAGGTCATAGCCGGAATTGTCCTTCGCCAAACCCTTGAGCGAGGTCAGGATGCCGCCGTCGGCAAGCACCGCTTCCAGGCCAAGCACCTGCGCCCGGTACATGCCGTAGCGCAGCACGCGGATGCCGCCGGCATTGGTGGCGACATTACCGCCGACGGTCGCCGCGCCGCGCGCTCCGATGTCGACGCCGAACAGCAAGCCGGCCGCATCGGCGGCTTCCTGCACCGTTTGCAGCGGCGCGCCGGCCTCGGCGATGATGGTCGCCGCTTCACGGTCGAGGGCTTCAACGGAAGTCATACACTCCAGCGACAGCACCGCTTCGCCGGGTTGGACGCGAGCGCCGCCGGCGAGCCCGGTCCGGCCACCCTGGATGACAAGCCTCTGTCCGGCCTCGTTGCACAGGCGAAGTATGTCCGACACCTCGCCGGCCGTACGTGGACGCAGCACGAACTCCGGCGATACGCCGGCTTTGCCGTCGGGGTCTTCCCTGTAACGCGGCCCGGCCTCATCGGCCGAAACGATCGCCGACCGGTCCAGCCGCTTCTCCAGCCGCGACAGGAGTTCGCCGGTCAGTGGGGACAGAGCGCTCACGGATGGTGTCGTCATGCGCCGCTCCTGTAACAGGCAGACGATAGACACGGACTGCTGTTTGTCAAACCCACGCGGGACTGCCAGTCGTGGCCGGCCTTCAGCCTCGACCCTTCAAAAACTCGATCACCATTGCCGCGGTCCAGGTGAAACGGTTACCGCCGAGCGGCTCGCCGCTGAGGGGATCGTAATATTCGGCAAAGCCGCTCTCGGCGATCAGGTCGAGACTGGACTGGGTGATCCGTTGTGCGATTTGGCTGTGGCCGGCGGCGGCAAGGCCATTAGCGATCATGTAGTTGACCACCAGCCAGACCGGGCCGCGCCAGTAGCGCTTGGCGTCGAAGCGCGCATCGCCAGGATCGTGCGAGGGGACGATGTAACGCGCTTTGCCGGCGATGCGCTCGATCGTTGCGGCGATGGCCGCTGCCCGGCTTTCCGGAATAGCCGAAAACACCGGCAGAATGCCGCCGACCGACGCGCTGTCAACGTGCTTTCCGGCCACTCGGTCGAAACAAATGTACTGGCTATGTGTGTCGCTCCACAGCCGTTCCATCGTCGAAAGCCCGTTTTCGGCACGGGCGCGGTTGGCTTTTGCGATTTCGGTTTCGCCAAGTGCCTCGGCGAGATCGGCAAGATCGGCGGCGGAACGGATCAGAATGGCATTGAAGCCGGGATCGACGACCTGGAACGGCGAGGCATCGTGCAGCCTGGCATTATCCCAGCCAAGCCCGCGGAAATGCTGCAGCAGCCAGATATAGCGGTCATACTGTGCCTTGGTTGGACGATGCGCCGGATCGGCGTGCAGGATGTCGCGGCGGGTGTAGGGCTCGACGCCTTCGGTCGGCACGTGCTCAAACGCCTCGTCCCAGTCGATCGAGTTGTCGCGACCGGACTCCCATGGGTGGATTATGGCGACCAGCCCTTCGCCGTTCGGGTCGCGGTTTTCGTAGAACCAGCGGTGCCAGGCATCGATTTTCGGCAGCAACACCCGGGCACGCTCGGCCGCCAGCGTCTTGTCCTTGGCCTGGTCAAACAAGCGGCGCACGGCAAAGCCGGCGACCGCCGGCTGGGTGATGCCCGAGGTGGCGGTCGGGCGGTCCGTCCGCCAGACCTCCGGTCCCGGGAAATAGCCGTCGCTCCAGACATGGAAGACGATGTGCGGTACCATGCCGTCCGGCCACTGGTGGGCGAACAGCGTGTCGATCTCGGTCCAGGCTCGAGCCTCATCGTAGTGGGCAAGACCGAGCGCGGTCAGGCAGGAATCCCAGTTCCACTGGAACGGGTAGAGGCCCTTGGTCGGTATGGTGTAGGTGCCTTGGTCGTTTTCCCTGAGCACCTCTACGGCGCGGGCGATGGTTTCGTCGACAGCAAGAGATATCATGGGGGCGGTCGTACTTTCAGGATCGAAGGGCGTTTGGATCAAAGCGCGTTGGTGGTTTCGGGGTCGAACCAGCGGATGCGGTCGGGTTTGGGCAAGAGCCGCAGGTGATCGCCGACGGCGACCGTGGCATTCGATTCGAGGATGGCGCGGAACAGGCCGCCCTCGACATCGCAGGTGACCAGCGTGTGCGGTCCGAGCGGCTCGACAACGCGCACGGTGGCGTGCAGCCCTTCGGTGCCGGTGTCGACATCCTCGGGGCGAATGGCGAATTCTATCGTCTGCTTGTCCGATTTGGGGCCGGGCAGCGTCAGCCCGGCGACGGTCCAGCTGCCGTCTGCCGCCTTCGTCGCCAGGATGAAATTCATCGGCGGGTTGCCGATGAAGGAGCCGACGAAGCGTGCGGCCGGATTGCGATAGACCTCTACCGGCGAGGCGGCCTGGACGATATGGCCCTGATGCATGACGGCGATGCGGTCGGCGAGGCTCATCGCCTCGACCTGATCGTGAGTGACATAGATGGTGGTGGTCTTGGACGCGGCGAGCACGCCCTTGAGCTCGGCGCGCATTTCGAGCCGCAGCAGCGCATCGAGGTTCGACAGCGGCTCGTCCATCAGGATCACGTCCGGCTCCATCGCAAGTGCCCGAGCGACTGCCACGCGCTGGCGCTGGCCGCCGGAAAGCTGGCCCGAATAGCGCTTCAAAAGCTGCTCGATGTGCATGAGCTCCGCGGTGCGGTTGACGCGCCCCTCGACCTCCTGCTGCGGCAGCTTCTTCATGCGCAGGCCGAAGGCGATGTTCTCGAACACGGTCAGGTGCGGAAACACGGCGTAATTCTGGAACACCATGGCGATGCCGCGTTCGCGCGGCGGCAGATGGTCGACGCGACGGCCGCCGATCCAGACCTCGCCCTGGCTTGGCGTTTCCAGCCCGGCGACCATCCTCAGCAGCGTGGTCTTGCCGCAACCCGAGGCGCCAAGCAGCACCATGAATTCCTGGTCGGCGATGGTCAGGTCGATCGAATGCAGCGCGGTGAAGCCACCGAAACGTTTTGCGACCTGCTTGATGGCGATCTCAGCCATCGGCGTTCTCTTTTGTGCGCGTCATCGGTTGGCGATCCCCCACATGGCGAACAGATATTTGCGAACGGCGAAGATGAAGATCAGCGCCGGGATGACCAGTGCCGCGCCACCGGCGAATTTGAGGTAGAGCGGCGATTCGCCGAGGCTCTGCAGCAGGAAGGCGGTCAGCGTCCGGTTCTCGATGGTGAGCACGGCGGCGGCAAACACTTCGTTCCAGGAGATGGTGAAGGCAAATACCGCCGACGCCGCGATGCCCGGCAGCGCCAGCGGTAGAATGATTTTTCGGAATGCCTGCAATCTCGTGCAGCCGAGCGTCCAGGCCGCTTCCTCCAGCTCGACTGGAATGCCGGAGAAGAGCGAGAACGTGATCAGCACCGCGAATGGCAGCGCCAGCGTGGTGTGGACCAGCGCCAGCCCGATCGCGGTGTCGTCGAGGCCGGTGCGGATGAACATCACCGCCAGCGGTAGCGCCAGCAGCGGCAGTGGGAAGGCGCGGGTCATCAGCACGAGGAAACGGAACGTTTCCTTGCCCGGGAATTCGAAGCGCGACAGCGCGTAGCCCGCGGGTGCGCCGAAGCCGATCGAGAGGAGCATCGTCAGCGTGGCGACGAGAACGGAGTTCCACAGCGCCCTGGCGACGCCGGCGAAATTGATGAAGAAAGAAAGGCTGCCGAAATCGAATGACGGGAAGAAGCGCTTGGGAAAGGCGGTCACCTCTTCCGGCGACGACAGCGCGTTGACGATCAACAGATAGATCGGCAGCAGCACCCAGATGCAAAGCAGGATGACGGTGGCGACCAGCAACCAGTTGCCGGCTTTGCGGGCCTCAGGCGCGGCGATCGACAGCTCCACCGTGCTCATATCCGCGCCTCCTTCGGCACACGCAGCACCCGCAGGAAGAACAGCGTGAAACCGATCGATATGGCGAGGATGAACAGCGCCATGGCGGCGGCGACATTGCGGTCCTGCAGCGTGAACTGCCAATTGTAGGTCTCGCCCATCAGCACCGGCAGATTGGTGCCGCCGAGTGCTGCAACCACCGCAAAGACCTCAAAGGCAAGGATGACGCGCAGGATGATCGCCGTCTGCAGGCTGGGGCGCAGCAGAGGCAGCGTGATCTTGATGAAGCGCTTCCACGGACTAGCGCCAAAAACCTCCGCCGCCTCGTAATATTCCCGGGGGATGAGCCCCATGCCGGCGACCAGAATGACCATCATGATGGCGGTCGCACGCCAGATCTCGGCCAGCGCCACGGCGATGAAGATCGTCAGCTTGCTCTGGTAGCCGAGGAACATGACCGGCCTGTCGATGACGCCGAGATTGGAGAGCAAGGTGTTGAGGAAGCCGGACTGGTCGAAGATGGCGAGCCAGATCAGCCCAGCGGCGAGATCGGAGATGCCGAGCGGAATAGCGAAGATATAAAGCGCGGCGCTGCGCCCGGCCGCAAGTCGCGACACCATCGTTGCCATCAGCAGCGCCATGACCAGCTGGATGGGCACGACGACGGCGCTGAGAAGCAGCGTGTTGCGAACCGTGACCGGAAATTTCCAGCTGCTGGTCATGGTGCGGAAATTGTCGAGCGTAAAGCCGCCGTCGCGGGTGAACGCCTCGAAGGCGACCAGCGCAAACGGATAGAGGAAGAAGACGCAAAGGAACAGCGTCGCCGGCGTCAGCAGCAGATAGGGCAGGGCCTTGCCGTGCATGGAGCTCTCTCTATTCGAAGCTTCAAAAGGGGTGGGCGCCCGGCGCGCTGGAAATCCGGACGCCCGGGGAGGATTCTTAATCGACGGGACAGGCGCCTTGCGATGGTTTGTCGGGCGCCCAGCACGGCGCTTTCGCCTGGTCGATGATCGCCTTCAGCGCCGTCGCCTGTTCGTCGAGCACGCCGTGCACATCCTCGCCGCCGAGCACGATGCGCTCGAAGCTGTCGGTGTAGATCTGATTGAACTTGCCGCCGAGGCCGCCAAGTCCCATCGGCAGCAGCGCCGGCAGCGCATCCGGGGCTCCGGTCATGGTGGCGATCACTGGGCTGAAGGCCTTCACCGAGGCCGGCATGTCGTCGGGCAGCTTGACGTCGACGATGGGGAAGAAGTTTGTCGCCTTGAGCGTCGCGATCTGGGTTTCCGGTTTCAGCATATAGGCGACCAGTGCCTTGGCCTTGTCCATGTCGGGCGAGGTCTTCGGGATAGCGACGCCGGCGACCACCGGCATGTAGCCGCGGCCTGCCGGGCCGGCCGGCGCCGGGAAGGCGACGAAGTCATCGGGTTTCTGGTTGAAGGCGTCGGCGAGGCGCGCCACGTGATCGAATGCCACCCAGACTTCGCCGGTCAACAGCGGCTCCTGCATGAAGGCATAGTTGGTCGAATTCGGGTTGGTGTATTGCCACAATTCCTTGAACTTGTTCCACGCCGTCTCGGCCTCCGCCGAGCGGAACTTGGTCACCATCGAGCCGGTATACGATGGAAGGAGAAAACCCTCGAAGAAACGGTGCTTCAGCCCTTTCGGGCCGGCCGGAAAACCGAATTTGGGCGAACCGGTCTTTTCAGCGATGTTTTTCGCCCACTCGATCAGTTGGTCATAAGTGATGGTGTTGAGATCGGTGCCGGCCGGCAGATATTGCAGCGCCTGCTTGCTGGCCGCCATCAGAAAGGTGGCCTGCATCCATGGCAGGTACTTCTGCTCGCCGGTGCCGAGCATGCCGAGCTTCTTGTAGGTCTCGTTGACCTTGACGCCACCGAGATCGACGCCAGAGAGATCGACAAGGTCCGCGCCGACGGTGGAGAAGTCTCCGTGCAGGCCGCCGAGCACGCCTATGGTGCCGGAGCCGGCCTGCAGTTCGGCCTGAAGGCGGGTGAGCCAGGGCCCGTCCTCGGCGACCTGATAGTCGACCTGGCCGTCAAACCCCTTCAGCACTTCGCTGCGCATCTTCTGTGTCTCTTCCACTGGTCGCGCCTGTGTCGACCAGAACAACACCTGCTGGGCTTGCGCTGCGCCGGCAGCGAGCGACAGCGCCAGCACGGCGCCGGCCAATATCCGCAAAGCATTCATCGTCATCTTCCTCCCTGGGTTGCGCCGCGAAGCGGGCGTCAGTTCTGTCTTGTGGGTGCCGGGCCATGGCTTGCCCGCGAGACAAGTGTCGGCCGGACCAGCCGCGTCAGTGGCGCGTCCGGCCTGTTGCCGATGACGGTCAGCAGCATCTCGCCGATCTCGCGCGCGCACTGGCGGATCGAGGCGTCGAAAGTGGTTAGCCCCGGCGGCGCATAGGCTGAGGCGGCTATGTTGTCGAAGCCGATCACCGAAAGGTCGCGAGGAATGGCAAGGCCGGCTCGGGCAGCCTCTTCCATCACCGTCAGCGCCAGCTCGTCGAACAGCGCGACAATGGCCGTCGGCCGCTCGGTGGCGTGCAGTAGCCGGTTGATTGCATGGATGCGGGCACCGCGATCGAACCGAGGTGCCGTCGCCACATCGAGCCTGACCGTCGGATCGCCTCGGCGGGCGATCGCGGCAGCGAGCCCATCCTGCCTGAGATGGCGAAACGTCATCGGCTCGGAAATCGTCACCAGGCCGAAATGGCGGTGTCCGAGATCGTAGAGCATGTCGAAGGCCTCGCCGAATGCGTGCGCGCCATCGGTATCGAGCCAATGATAGGCAAAGTCACCGTCGAGCAGCCGGCCATGCGCGACGAACGGAAAATTGCGTTGACGCAGATAGGTAAGCCGCTCGTCGACCTCGGCGATGCGGGTGACGACGACCCCATCGGCGCGTCCGGATTCGACAACATGGCGAAGCACGGAAAGTTCCGACTGGCCCTGCGCCGCTGCGGCCAGGATCAGGTCGGAACCGTGCGAAACCAACCCTTCGCCGAGCCCGGTGACGAATTCGCCGAGGAAGGAATCGACCAGATTGGGGCCGCGGATCGGCAGCACCATGCCGACAAAACCGCTGCGGCCGGAGACTAGCGTGCGGGCTGCCGTGTTCGGCACATAGCCGGCCCGGCGCGCGGCCTCGGTGACACGTTGGCGCGTTTTCAATGCGATCTGCTCGTGGCCGGCAAGGGCGCGCGAAACGGTGGTGATCGACAGGCCGAGCTGTGCGGCTAGTTCCTTGAGGGTGGTAACGCGGCCCGGCATCGTTCCTCCCGAACGAAGTTTGAAACGTTTGTAATCAGTCCAAGCGAAATTGCAAACGTTTTAAATGCGCGCGATCGGTGTTGCTTCTTGCCCGTTGGTTCGCGCGGCCCTGTTCGGCCCCGGGCCGGCAAGCTCCCGGACGGAGATTTAAACGCAGCGGTTGCTTGACTCGGGCGACGCCTTGTGAAAAATTTTGCAGCAACTGATAAAAATATCAAGGGCGGAAATGGTTGGTTTTGGCAACGGCCTGCTGCGCGACGACGAGACCGGGATGGCAGCCCGCGCTGCCTGGCTTCACTATGCCGGCGGCCTGACCCAGTCGGAAGTCGCCAAGCGGCTCGGCCTGACCAGCCTCAAGGCGCATCGCCTCATCACCAAGGCCAATCAGGAAGGCCTGGTCAAAGTCTATATCGACGGCGAAGTCTCAGAATGCGTGGAGCTCGAGGACGAGTTGTCCGGCCGTTACGGCCTCGACTATTGCGAGGTGGTCCCGGACTTCGATGCCGAGGACCTGCCGCTCAAGGCGCTCGGCATTGCCGGCGCGCAGTTTCTCAAGCGCGAGATCGAACGCGGCGAAGAGGCGCTGATCGGCGTCGGCCACGGCCGCACGCTTGCCGCCTGCGTGGAATATCTGCCGCGCATATCGGCCGGCAGGATCCGTTTCGTCTCGCTGCTTGGCGGCCTGACGCGCAAGTTCTCGGCCAATCCGCATGACGTCATCCACCGCGTCGCCGAGCGGACTGGTGCGGAAGCCTATGTGATGCCCGTACCGATGTTCGCCAACACGGTCGAGGATCGAACCGTGTTGCTCGGGCAGAAGGGCGTCAGCGATGTCTTCGACCTCGCCAAGTCCGCCGACTTGCTCATCGCCGGCATCGGCACCGCCGAACGTGAGGCCTCGCTTGTCGCTACCGGTATGATCGAGAAGGGCGAGATGGAGGAGATCCGCCGCAATGGCGGCGTCGGCGAACTGCTCGGCCATTTCTTCGACGATGCCGGAAAGGCCGTTGCGACGACGCTTTCCGACCGGGCGCTGGCACTGGCGCGCGAAGACATCAGCAACCGCAGGATTGTCGCCGTCGCCGGCGGCAAGGTGAAGGTTCGCGCCATCAAGTCAGTGCTGGAGGGCCGCTATCTCAAAGGCTTGATAACCGACGAGCGGACGGCGCGATCGCTCGTGGAACAGACGCCGGTCGGGTAGCCGGCAACCATTTCGTTGAAACTACCCTGTGGAGGAGAAGAGAAATGCATGAGAAAGAGAAAGACCTCATCGACGCATTCCTGCGTGGACAAGTCGACCGCCGTGGGCTGATCAAGGGCCTCGGTGCAATGGGCCTTGCCGCCAGCACCGCCGGTACACTGCTCAATTTCGGGCAGACCCGTGCCCTCGCAGCTGATTTCGACTGGCAGGCGCATAAGGGCAAGACCATCAAGCTGTTGCTCAACAAGCATCCTTACGCCGATGCGATGATTGCCAACCTCGACAATTTCAAGAAGCTGACCGGCATGGAAGTCGTCTATGACGTGTTCCCCGAAGACGTCTATTTCGACAAGGTTACCGCCGCGCTGTCGGCCAGCTCGCCCGAATACGATGCCTTCATGACCGGCGCCTACATGACTTGGACCTACGGCCCGGCCGGCTGGATCACCGATCTCAACGAATGGATCAAGGATCCGGCCAAGACCAACCCGAAATATGCCTGGGACGACTTCCTGCCCGGCGTCAAGAATTCTTGCGCCTGGAACGGCCAGCCGGGCGGCGCGCTCGGTTCGGAAGACGCCAAGCAATGGTGCATTCCGTGGGGCTTCGAGCAGAACAACATCACCTACAACAAGGGCATGTTCGACAAGGTCGGCGTCAGCGTTCCCGGCAATATGGATGAAATGGTCGCTACGGCGGCGAAGCTTACCAAGGATGTTGGTGGCGGCGTCTACGGCATCGGCGTGCGCGGCTCGCGCTCCTGGGCAACGATCCACCCGGGCTTCCTGTCGGCTTACGCTAATTTCGACCAGAAGGACCTGAACGTCTCGGCTGACGGCAAGCTGTCGGCCGCGATGAGCACCGCCGAATCCAAGGCTTTCCACAAGCAGTGGGTGCAGATGATCCAGGAGAGCGGCCCCAAGGACTGGTCGACCTACACCTGGTATCAGGTCGGCACCGATCTCGGTGCAGGTGCGTCGGCGATGATTTTCGACGCCGATATCCTCGGCTATTTCATGAATGGCGGCGACAACAAGATGGCCGGCAAGCTCGCCTTTTCGGCGTTCAAGGCCAACCCGGCCGCCAAGGCGCCGACGCCCAATATCTGGATCTGGTCGCTGTCGATGTCCAACTTCTCGAAGGACAAGGACGCCACCTGGTACTTCATGCAATGGGCATCCGGACCCGAGCATGCATTGTTCGGTGCGACCAAGATGGACTTCGTCAATCCGGTTCGTCAGTCGGTCTGGAACGACGAGATGTTCCGCGAGAAGCTGAACAAGAGCTATCCGGGCTACGTCGAGATGTTCGACGTCTCGGCGCCGGGCGCCAGCATCAAGTTCACACCGCAGCCGCTGTTCTTCGATCTCACCACCGAATGGGCGGCGACGCTGCAGAAGATGGTGGCCAAGGAAGTGCCGGTCGACGAAGGCCTCGACAAGTTGGCCGAGAGCATCAACAGCCAGCTCAAGGAAGCCGGGCTCGGCTAAAGCCGCGGCCAAGGCTGGCCCGTCCGCGGGTCAGCCTTTGAGATGTGATACGTTTGCGACGCGGTGCCGAGCGGTACCGCCTGCTCGCCCGACCGGCCGCCTTGCTCCCTTGGGCGGCCGGGACGGCGAAGCAACAGAATGACGGAGCAGCAGATGACTGCGGCGACAATACAAAGAAACAGGCCGTCGGGCTTCAGGATCAGCAAGCGGGTGCTGCCCTATCTCCTTAGCTTGCCGGCCTTGCTGGTCTGCATCGGCATCCTGATCCCGTTCTTCACATCGGTGGTCTATTCTTTCCAGCGCTACCGATTGAGCCAGCCTTGGGCGCGGCAATTCAACTGGGGCGACAACTATATCTCGTTCTTCACCGACCCGAAGTTCTGGAACACGCTGCAGGTGTCGCTGCTCTACGCCGGCATCACCGTCGTGCTCGAGTTGCTTCTCGGTCTCGGCATCGCCATGCTGCTGCAAAAGCGCTCGACGCTGAACAACTTCATCTCGATCATGCTGTTGATGCCGCTGATGACGGCGCCAGCGCTCGCCGCGCTGATGTGGAAGCTGATGACCAATCCCGGCTTTGGCGTGCTCAGCTATCTCGCCAGCCTGATCGGGCTGCAGGATTTCCGCTGGGCCTCGTCGCCCTCGACGGCACTGCTCACCGTCGTGCTTGTCGACATCTGGGTCTACACGCCCTTCATCATGATCCTGCTGCTTGCCGGTCTGCGCAGCCTGCCGACGCAGCCCTTCGAGGCGGCAGCACTCGACGGCGTGCCGCGCAGCTTCGTGTTCTTCCGCATCACCCTGCCGATGCTAACCCCCTATATCCTGACGGCGACATTGTTCCGCCTGCTCGATTCCATCCAGCAGTTCGACATCATCTACGCCATGACCCAGGGTGGTCCGGGCGACACGCTGACCGTGTTCCAGGTCGAGGCCTATCTCAACTTCTTCCAGTCGACCAATGTCGGCCGCTCGGCGGCGCTGATGATCATCCTGTGGGCGATCACCTATTTCCTCTCGAACATCTTCATCAAGAACTGGCTGCGGCTGCGCGAACGCGCCCGCGGCCAGGCATAGGAGGCTGGCATGGAACATACCTCCCTTCTCGAACGCATCCTGCGCGGCATAGCCCTGGCGCTGGTCGTGATCTTCTTCATGTTCCCGATCGTCTGGATCCTGATGATGTCATTCCAGACCAACGAGACAATCCTGCGGATTCCGCCACAGCTTGTCTTCGAGCCGACGCTCGCCAACTACACCGCCTTGATCACCGGCAAGCTGATGACGGCGGCCGGCACGCTCGACATCGCCTTCATGCGCAATCTCTGGAATTCCGTCTTCCTGTCGGTCACCTCGGTTGCCGTCGCGTTGCTGCTCGGCGTGCCGGCCGCCTATGCGTTTGCGCGGCATAAGTTTCGCGGCTCGGAGGACATTGCCTTCACGCTGCTGTCGTTCCGTTTCGCGCCGGCGCTGCTGGTGCTTTTGCCGCTCACCCTCTATTTCCAGAAGCTCGGGCTGGCCAATACCTATATCGGGCTGATCTGGGTCTACCAGCTGATCTGCCTGCCGCTGATCCTGTGGATCGTGCGCGGCTATTTCGAGGATATACCGGCCGACATCGAATACGCCTACCGCATTGCCGGACATTCCTGGTTTGCTACCTTCCGCAAGATCGCGCTGCCGCTCGCCGGCCCAGGCATTGCCGCTGCCGGCCTGCTCGCCTTTATCTTTGCCTGGAACAATTTCGTTTTTGCGCTGGTGCTCGCCTCGGCCGACAAGCAGCCGGTGACGGTCGGCGCGCTCGCCTTCATCACGTCCTCCGGCATCCAGTATGGCCAGATTTCGGCGGCGATCGTGCTGTCGATCACGCCGACCCTGGCGCTCGCTCTCTATGCGCAACGCTATCTGGTCGAAGGCCTGTCGCTTGGCGCGGTGAAAGGATAGTCCGATGGCAAGCCTCGAACTGCGAAACATCGTCAAGCGCTATAAAAGCCAGACCGTTCTCGACAATCTGTCGCTGACCGTCGCCGACGGCGAAACGCTGGTCCTGTTCGGACCGTCCGGCGCCGGCAAGACGGTGCTGTTGCGGCTGGTGGCCGGGGTCATCGACCCCGACGAGGGAAAGATCCTCATCGGCGGCGAGGACATGACCGATCTCGACGCCGAGTTCCGCGGCGTCGGCATGGCATTCCAGAACTTCGCGCTGTTCCCGCATATGACGGCGTTCGACAACATAGCCACGCCTCTGCAGGCGAAGCACTCATCGCAGGGCACGATAAAGACCGGCGTCGAGAGCGTCGCTAAGCTGTTGAAAATCGGCCATGTGCTCAGCCACAAGCCGCGGGCGCTGTCCAACGGCCAGAAGCAACGCACCGCGCTTGCCCGCGCGTTGGTCGGCTCGCCGCCGCTGCTGCTGCTCGATGATCCCTTGCGCAACGTCGATGCCAAATTGCGCTTCGAAATGCGCCTCGAGCTGCCAAGGCTGCTCGCCGATCGTGGCGCGACCGTCATCTACGTCACCCAAGACTACAAGGAAGCGATGGCGCTCGGCGACCGCATCGCGGTGATGTCGCAAGGCGTCGTCAAACAGCTCGGCACGCCCGAGCAGATCTATCGCGAGCCGGCCAATGTCGAGATTGCCCGGCTGTTCGGCGACCCGACCATCAACCTTCTGGACGTCAAGCCGTCGCGGGACGCCAAGGGCATCTATGTCGGCCTGTCCAACGTCCAGGTCCATCTTGCCGGCGCGCATGAGGCGGCGGTCGGCCGTGATTGCGTGATCGGCCTGCGGCCGGAGGCTCTGGCGTTTGTTGATGAAGGCACGCCCGGCGCCATCCCGGTGACGGTCGAGGCTGAGACGCCGCTCAACGAGAAGATCGTCACCCTGGCGCGAACCGTGCGCGGCCGTGAAATCTTGGTCTCGCGTCCGTCCGGGACACCTGGCCAATCCGAGGGCAGGGCGCATATAGCCGTCGACAGCAAAAGCGCCCTGCTGTTCGATCGCGCGAGCGGCGAGCGCATTGGCTCGAAAAACGTCGTCAATTTGCGCAGTGGAGAAGCGGCATGAGCCCAAGCGCAATCACCCTCTCAGGCGTCGACAAGTTCTACGGTCCGATCGACCGCGGTGTGCATGCGGTCAAGAACCTGACGATGGAAATCGCCAAGGGCGAGATCGTGGCGCTGCTCGGCTCGTCCGGTTGCGGCAAGACCTCGACATTGCGTATGATCGCAGGCTTCGAAGAGGTCTCGCGTGGCACCATCGCGGTTGCCGGCCGCAAGGTGCACACGTTGCCGCCGGTCAGGCGCAACGTCGCAATGGCCTTCGAGGGCTATTCGCTCTATCCGCCCCTGACCGTGCGCGAGAACATGGCCTTCGCCCTCAAGGCGGCCAGGCTGGCGAAGAGTGCGGTCGATGCAAAGGTTGCCAACATCGCCAAGCTGCTCGAGATCGAGGACATTCTCGAGCGCTATCCGAGCTCGATCTCCGGTGGCCAGCAGCAGCGCGCCAGCCTCGGCCGGGCGCTGATCCGCGAGGCCGACCTGCATCTGCTGGACGAGCCGATGGGCCAGCTCGAGCCGCAGCTTCGCGCCGTGCTGCGCGGCCGCATCAAGCATTTCATCAAGGAGCGTGGCCTGACCGCGATCCTGGTCACGCACGACCAGACCGAGGCCAATGCGCTGGCCGATCGCATCGCCGTCATGGAGGGCGGCGTGCTGCAGCAGTTCGATACGCCTGACAGGCTCAAGGAACGGCCGGCAAACCTGTTCACCGGCACCTTCGTCGGCGAGCCGCCGATGAATGTCTTCGAGGCCTATGTCGGCACGGCTGCCGACAAGATCAGTCTCAAGCTGCCCGACGGGCTTTCGCTCGACTACGACAAGGACGCGTTCAGCGGCCCAGTTCGCGATGAATTGCTCAACCGGCAACGCGTCGTCATCGGTGTCAGGCCCTATGCCGTCCGCCGCTCCAAGGACGGTGTGCCGGCCACGGTTTCGGCCAATCAATGGCTCGGCGACCAGACCCATATCGCCGCCGACTTCGCCGGCGGCTCGCTGGTTCTGGTCGAACATGACCGGACTCGCCTGGAACTCGGGGCGCCTATCAAGGTCAGCATCGATCCAAAAAACCTGCACGTCTTCGATCAGGCGAGCGGCGACGCCATTTCGCACGGCACGGAGCTTGCCTGATGCGGGATGTGCTGATCGGCATGGACGCCGGCACGTCTGTTATCAAATCCGTCGCCTTCGACACGGCGGGCAGGCAGATCGCGGCAGCCGCGCTGCCGAACAGATACGAGACACTGCCGGGTGGCGGCGCCGAGCAGGACCTAGTCCGCACCTGGGCCGATACCGCGACGACCTTGCGCCAACTGGCCGACAAGGTGCCGGATCTCGCCAGCCGGACCATTGCCATCGCCGTGACCGGGCAGGGCGACGGCACCTGGCTGATCGACAAGGATGGCGAGCCGGTGGCCAAGGGCTGGCTGTGGCTCGACGCGCGCGCTGCCGCCGTCGTCGAGGAGATCCGCGCGCGGCCCGAAGACCGGCTGCGCTTCGAAAAGACCGGCAGCGGGCTCGCTGCCTGCCAGCAGGGGTCGCAATTCGTCTTCATGAAGCGCCACATGCCCGCGATGCTTGCCAATGCAGCGACGGCGTTCCACTGCAAGGACTGGCTTTATTTCAAG
Organism: Mesorhizobium sp. M1217; assembly: GCF_040318275.1. Classification (NCBI taxonomy): domain Bacteria; kingdom Pseudomonadati; phylum Pseudomonadota; class Alphaproteobacteria; order Hyphomicrobiales; family Phyllobacteriaceae; genus Mesorhizobium; species Mesorhizobium sp. M1217. Next base: position 251,723 of record NZ_JAMYMA010000009.1, read on the forward strand.
TTGACCGGCCAACGCGCCACCGACCCGTCCGAAGGCACCTTCACCTTCGGCGACTTCCGCACGCGCAGCTATTGCGACGATGTTCTTGAGGTGCTCGGCGTCACCGATCTCAGGCATCTGCTGCCGCCCATCGTCGATGGCACCAGGCAAAGCACCGCACTGTCGGCGACAGCAGCCGATGCGACCGGCCTGCTTGCCGGCACGCCGGTCGTTCTGGCCTATGTCGATGTCGCCTGCACGGCGCTCGGCGCCGGCCTGTTCGATCGCGAGCGCAAGCCGGGATGCTCGATAATCGGCTCCACCGGAATGCATATGCGGCTTGCCGAGACGCCGGACGAGGTTCTGCTCAACGAAGCTGCAACCGGCTACACGATGACCATGCCGGCACCGGGCGTCTTTGCGCAGATGCAGTCGAACATGGCGGCAACGCTCAACATCGACTGGGTCCTCGGCCTCGCCTCCGGCATTCTCGCCTCGCAAGGTATCACGCGGACCAATGGCGAGATGATCGCGCTGGTCGACCAGTGGATATCGTCGTCCGAGCCAGGCTCGCTGCTCTACCAGCCCTATGTCTCCGAGGCGGGCGAGCGCGGCCCGTTCGTCGATGCCAATGCCAGGGCCGGTTTCGTCGGCATTTCGTCCAGGCACGGCTATGCCGACATGGTTCGTGCGGTGTTCGAAGGGCTGGCTTTCGCGGCACGCGATTGCTACGCCGCCATGGGGCCGCTGCCCGAGGAAATCCGCCTGACTGGTGGAGCGGCCAGGAGCCCGGCTCTGCGCAAGATCCTGGGTGCTGCGGTCGGCGCCGACATTCGCACCAGCGAGCGCGAGGAGGCCGGTGCTGCGGGCGCTGCGATGATTGCTGCGGTCTGCGTCGGCCAGTACGCATCAATGGACGATTGCGTCAGTGAATGGGTCACGCCTTTGCTCCGTGCGGCCGAACCTAGCGACCGAAAACTTGCCGCTGCCTACGAGGCGATTGTTCCGTCCTACACATTGGCGCATGAGGCGCTGCGGCCGGTCTGGCGTTCGCTGGCCGCATCCAGACAAACTGACGTGAATTGAGAAGAGCATGCCCAACAAAATTGCGATCATCGGCGACCGCTTCATGCTTCCGGAAGTGTTTCGCGAGAAAATCGAAGCGGCCTGCGGCGATAATCTCGACATCCGCACCATTGAGACCGCATGGCCCGACGAGCCGATGGAATTCGGCAATGCGGCGCTCGGCCTCGACAAGGTCAAGGAATATTTCGGTGATCCGGACGAGGTGGTCGATTTTATCGGCGATGCCGAAATCTTCGTCACCCAGCTTGCGCCGCTTTCCGAAACCATGATGCAGCGCTTGCCGGCGCTCAGGCTGGTTGCGGTGTCGCGCGGCGGGCCGATCAACATCGACATGGCTGCCGCCAACGCCCATGGCATCACCGTGGTCAATGTGCCCGGCCGCAACGCCAGCGCGGTGGCCGAGTTCACCATCGGCGCCATTCTCGCCGAGACGCGGCTGATCCGCGTCGGCCACGAAGCCTTGCGCAAGGGCGAGTGGCGCGGCGATCTCTACCGCGCCGACCGCACCGGCCGCGAGCTCAACGAAATGACCGTTGGCGTCATCGGCTATGGCAATATCGGCACCAGGCTGGTTCGGCTGCTGCGCGCATTCGGCTGCCGCATCCTGGTCTCCGATCCCTATGTGCAATTGAGCGTCGAGGACCGCAATGCCGGCGTCGAGCTGGTTGCGCTGGACGATCTCCTGTCGCGCTCCGACGTGGTCACGCTGCATTCCCGGGTCACCGAGGAGACGCGCGGCCTGATCGGCAAGGACGCCATCGCCCGGATGAAGCCCGGCGTGATCTTCGTCAATACCGCGCGCGGACCGCTGGTCGACTACGATGCGCTCTACGAGGCGCTCGTCTCGGGGCAGATCGGCAGTGCCATGCTGGAGACGTTCGCCGTCGAGCCGGTGCCCGTCGACTGGCCGCTGCTGCAGCTCCCGAATGTGACGCTGACGCCGCATATCGCCGGCGCGTCGGTACGCACCGTGACCTACGCAGCCGAGCAGGCGGCCGAGGAAGTGCGCCGCTTCATCGCCGGTCTGCCGCCGGCCAATCCATGCTGACGACAGGGCATAGAGCGAGATGAGCGGTGACAGCGAAATCGTCGACCTCTTCGTCATCGGCGGCGGCGTCAATGGCGCCGGCATCGCGCGCGATGCGGCAGGCCGGGGGCTGTCGGTCATTCTTTGCGAAAAAGACGATCTCGCCGAAGGCACCAGTTCTAGATCAGGAAAGCTCGTCCATGGCGGTTTGCGCTATCTCGAATATTACGAGTTCCGCCTGGTGCGCGAGGCGCTGATCGAGCGCGAGGTACTGCTGGAATCCGCACCGCACATCATCTGGCCGATGCGCTTCGTGCTGCCGCACAGCCCGGATGATCGGCCGGCCTGGCTGGTCCGGCTCGGCCTGTTCCTCTACGACCATCTTGGCGGCCGCAAGCGGCTGCCGGCCACTCGCACGCTTGACCTGCGCACCGCACCCGAGGGCGCGCCGATCAAGGACAGCTTCAAACGCGGCTTCGAATATTCCGACTGCTGGGTCGACGACGCCCGCCTGGTCGTCATCAACGCGCTCGACGCCGCGGAGCGTGGGACCAGGATATTCACCCGCACTGCCTGCACCGCCGCCCGCCGCGAAAACGGCCTGTGGTCGGTGGAGATGCGCGACGGTCGAACCGGCGTCAGGACCACGGTTCGGGCACGGGCGCTGGTCAACGGCGCCGGCCCCTGGGTCAATGACATCATCAATCGCGTCGCTGGCCAGAATTCCAGGCGCAACGTGCGCCTGGTCAAGGGCAGCCACATCGTCGTGCCGAAATTCTGGGAAGGCCGGCAAGCCTATCTCGTCCAGAACAGCGACAAGCGCGTGATCTTCATCAATCCCTACCAGAACGATCTGGCGCTGATCGGCACCACCGACATTCCTTATGACGGGCGGCCGGAAGACGTGACCGCCGACGCCAGCGAGGTCGACTACCTGATTAAGGTGGTCAACCGCTACTTCAAGCGCCAGCTTGCGCGCAGCGACGTCGTCTACTCGTTTTCCGGCGTCAGGCCGCTTTATGACGACAATGCCGACAATCCGAGCGCGGTCACCCGCGACTATATTTTCGAGCTCGACGTGGCGGCGGGACAGGCGCCGCTGCTTTCCGTCTTCGGTGGCAAGATCACCACCTTCCGCAAGCTGGCCGAGCACGCGCTCGACCGCATCGCCCCGTTCTTCCCGAAGATGGGCAAGCCGTGGACCTCGAAAGGACATCTGCCAGGCGGCGATATCGCCAATGCCGATTTCGAGCAGTTCCTCGGTGACCTCGGCCACGAATATCCCTGGATGCCGGCCTCGCTGGTCAAGCATTATGGCCGGCTCTACGGCACAAGGACGCGTGATCTGGTCGGCGCGGCCGGTTCGCTCGCTGAACTGGGGCGGCGCTTCGGCAAGGATTTGTTCGAGCGCGAAGCCAATTACCTGTTCGAGCATGAATGGGCCGAGACGGCCGCCGATATTCTCGAACGGCGCACCAAACACGGACTGCATCTGTCCGCCGCAGAAAGAACCGCCTTCGAAGACTGGTGCTCGAGCCGGCTGGCGAAGGCAGGCTGATGGCCTTTACGCTGTCCCTCAACACCAACCCGCTGGTCAATCGTTTCGCCGAACCGGACGATCTGATCGATGCGATCGCCTACGACATCGGCATCCGCGACGTGCAGCTCACGCATGAATTCGTCAATCCCGGTTGGCCGGCGGCGACGATCGCCAAATTCATCCGCCTGTTCCGCTCCGCTCTCAACCGCACCGGCGTGCGTGTGACCTCCGCGATGACCGGCCCCTACGGCCGGCTCAATCATTTCGGCCATCCCGATGCCGACGTGCGGCGCTATTATGTCGACTGGTTCAAGACCTTTGCCGAAATTTCGGCCGAGCTCGGCGCCCGCGGCATGGGCACGCAATTCGCGATCTTCACTCATCGTGACTATGACGATCCCGAGCGTCGCGCGCGGCTTTTCGAGATCGCGCTGGAATGCTGGCGCGCGGTCGCCGAGCACGCCAAAGCGGCCGGCTTGACCTACCTGTTCTGGGAGCCGATGTCGGTCGGCCGCGAGTTCGGCCATACGATCGAAAGCTGCCGGACGCTGCAGAGCGAGATCGATGCGGCCGGCATGGCGATCCCGCTCAAGATGATGGTCGATATCGACCATGGCGACGTGACGTCGAGCAATCCGGACGACATCGACCCCTATGCCTGGGCCGAAGCCTTTCCAAAGGAATCGCCGATCATCCACGTCAAGCAATCCTCAATGAACAAGGGTGGCCATTGGCCGTTCATTGCCGCCTACAACAAGGACGGCCGCATCACGCCGGAAAAGCTGCTGGACACTGTTCGCCGTGGCGGCGGCGTCGACAATGAGATCTGCCTCGAATTGTCGTTCCGCGAACGCGAGCCCGTCGACCACCAGGTCGTCGCCATGATCCGCGAATCGGTCGACTATTGGGCGCCCTTCATCGAGGCCGGCAGGGCCGGTCTTTTGCCGAAAGCATGATGGATGAGCAGGTGCCGACGCGGCTCCTGCTCAGAACCGGAATATGTCAGCCGAATTTCGGATCGAGACTGCCCGACTTGTAGCGCTTGGCCATTTCCGAGACCGGCAGCGGCTTGATCCTCGGTGCGTTGCCGGCAGTGCCGAACTGCTCGAAACGCTCCTTGCACAGCTTCCGCATGGCGGCCATCGCCGGCGTCAGATATTTGCGCGGATCGAATTCGCTCGGGTTCTCGGTCAGCACCTTGCGGATCGCGCCGGTCAGCGCCATGCGGTTGTCGGTATCGATATTGATCTTGCGCACGCCATGCTTGATGCCGCGCTGGATTTCCTCGACCGGCACCCCCCATGTCGGCTTCATCTGGCCGCCATATTTGTTGATGATCTCCTGCAGCTCCTCCGGCACCGAGGACGAGCCGTGCATGACGAGGTGCATGTTCGGCAAGCGGCGGTGGATTTCCTCGATGACGTTCATGGCAAGCACCGCGCCGTCCGGCTTGCGGCTGAACTTGTAGGCGCCGTGGCTGGTGCCCATGGCGACGGCCAGCGCATCGACACGGGTGTCGCGCACGAACTGTTCGGCCTGAACCGGGTCGGTCAGCAGCTGATCGTGGCTGATGACGCCCTCGACGCCATGGCCGTCCTCCTGTTCGCCGCCGCCCATCTCCAGCGATCCGAGAACGCCGATCTCGCCCTCCACCGACACGCCGCCCCAATGCGCCATATCGACGACGCGGCGGGTGATATCGGAATTATAGCCGTAGTCGGCCGGCGTCTTGCCGTCTTCCTTCAGCGATCCGTCCATCATCACCGAGGTGAAGCCGTACTGGATTGCGGTAACGCAGGTCGCTTCGTTGTTGCCATGGTCGAGATGCATGCAGACCGGGATATCAGGATGGATTTCGACCAGCGCGTCGATCAGCTTGGCCAGCACGACATCGTTGGCGTAGGCCCGCGCGCCGCGGCTCGCCTGCAGGATGACCGGCGATTTGGTCTCCTCGGCTGCCTCCATGATGGCGAGGCCCTGTTCCATATTGTTCATGTTGAAGGCAGGCACGCCATAACCGTATTCGGCGGCATGATCGAGCAATTGTCTCAGTGTGATGCGAGCCACTCAGTAGTCTCCCGTATCCGGTTTCGAGCCAGTGTTTGCGGGCTGTTCGGCTATTGTCGAGCCCGCTAAAGCTTCTGGCCGGATTTCCGCTGCACCGCAACCGCTGGACGCCCGGCCGACAGCAATTCTTGTTACGGCACGCCGTCAGAAGCGTCATGATATCCCAGGCAGATATAACATTATCACAAAAATACTGGTGGCTATGCGACGTTTCCTGTTATATCTCGGAACGTGGTTCGGATTGCACGAGGAAGCCGCGGAAATGAAGAGCGACGGCCGTCGGCAAGGCATCATGGATTTTCTGATGGACACCGGCACCGCCAGTGTCGACGATCTTGCCTCGCGCTTCGGCGTCTCCAAGATGACCGTCCACCGCGACCTCGACGAGCTCGAGGAGGGCGGCTTCCTGCGCAAGGTACGCGGCGGCGCCTCGATTCAGCCGAGCAGCCTTTTCGAGAGCGATTTCCGCTACCGCCAGAGACTGGCCGGCGACGAGAAAAAGCGCATCGCCGCCGCTGCCGTGACGATGATCGAACCGGGTCAGACGGTGATCATCGACGACGGCTCGACCGCGGGCGGCGTTGCTCGGCATCTCGTCGATCTGCGTCCGCTGACGGTGATCTCGAACAATCTGGCTGTCATCCAGGATTTGGCGGGCGTTGCCGGCATCAACCTGATTGCGCTCGGCGGCCAGTACAGCAAGAAGTTTCACGGCTTCTTCGGCCTGCTCGCCGAAGATACACTGAAATCATTGCGCGCCGATGTCGCCTTCCTGTCGTCATCGGCTATCCACGGCGCTTCCGCCTTTCACCAGGATCAGGAAGTGGTCCAGACCAAACGGCTGATGATGGCCGCTGCGGCGCGCAAATATCTGCTGGTCGATCACGGCAAGTTCGGCCGCACAGCCTTGCATTTCCTGACCGATCTCAAGGCTTTCGATACCGTCTTCACCGGCCGCGAGCCGCAGCCGCAGATGCGTGCGGCGCTGGATGGTGACGGCGTGTCGCTGACAGTGGTCGCAGAGTAGGAGGAGCACGCATGGTTTACTGGGTCGGCACCAGCTGGAAAATGAACAAGACGCTCGCCGAGGCGATGGCTTTCACGAGGGCATTGGCCGAGTTCGTCCCCGGTTTCGACGAGCGCATCCAGCCCTTCGTCATCCCACCCTTCACGGCGGTCCGCGAGGTCAAGAAAGCGCTGTCGCCGACGCGCATCAAGGTCGGCGCGCAGAACATGCATTGGGCTGACGCCGGCGCCTGGACCGGCGAGATCTCGCCGGTAATGCTGAAAGACTGCGAACTTGATATGGTAGAGTTGGGCCACAGCGAACGGCGCGAGTATTTCGGCGAGACCGACAAGGCTGTCGGGCTGAAGACCGCAGCGGCGGTGAAGCACGGTCTCGTGCCACTGATCTGCGTCGGCGAGACTTTGGCTCAACGCGACAGCGGGCAGGCGGATACGGTGCTGGCCTTGCAGGTGCACGGCGCGCTGCAGTTTCTCGAAGGCGCGGCCAGGGCGGCGACGATCCTGTTTGCCTATGAGCCGGTCTGGGCGATCGGCGACAAGGGCGTGCCGGCAAGCTCGGACTATGCCGGCAGACAGCAGGCGCTGATCAAGAAAATCGCGCGCGACCTGCTGCCGGCCGTGCCGCCGGTGCTTTATGGCGGCAGCGTCAATCCGCAAAATGCCGCCGAACTGATCGGACAGTCTCATATAGACGGCTTGTTCATCGGCCGTTCCGCCTGGCAGGCGGACGGCTATATAGACATCCTCAAACGCGCCTCAGCGGCGATCTGAACCATCGAACAGGAAGGAAACCGAACATGAAAATAGCCATTGGAGCCGACAGCGCCGGCAAACCGCTGCTCGATGTCATCGCCGCTCACCTCGCCACCAAGCCCGGCCTCACGGTCAGCGATCTCAGCCAGACGGGCTTCTACGCCGACCTGTCACAGAAGCTCGCCCAGACCATCCTGGACGGCGAGAACGATCGCGGCATCCTGTTTTGCGGCACCGGCATCGGCGTATCCATTTCCGCCAACAAGGTTCCCGGCATTCGCGCCGCACTCACCCACGACACCTATTCGGCCGAGCGCGCTGCAAAATCCAACAACGCCCAGATCATCACCATGGGCGCGCGCGTCATCGGCCCGGAATTGGCCAAGTCGATCGTCGATGCATGGCTTGCCTCGGAATTCGATGAGATGGGACCGTCGGCCGGCAATGTCCAGGCGATCGACAGGCTCGATGCAGCGAAGGTCCGTTAAGCCAGACTGTACCGTATCGCTTTGATGATCGTGACGGCCGAGGCAGCGCCGGGATCCATATGCCCGAGCGATCGTTCGCCGAGCCGCGAGGAGCGGCCCTTCGCGGCGATCATATCCTTGGTTGCCTCGGCGCCCCGTTCGGCTGCGGCGAGTGCAGTTTCCAAGCTCTCCAACAGGGTCTTGCCGGCTTCCTGCGCGGCGCCCGCTGCCTGTGCTGCCGGCAGCCAGGCGTCGACCATGGTCTTTTCGCCGAGCTCGGCCTTGCCGCGATCCTGGATGCCTTGCGCCATCGCCCGGAGCATGGCGATGATGTCAGCATCCTCCAGAATTGCCTTGCCTTTGACGGCGGCGGCAGCGCGCATGAAGGCGGTCGCATAGAGTGGGCCTGACGACGCGCCGACGGCGTTGAGGAACGACTTTGCCGCGGTATTGAGCAGCGCCGTCGGTCCGGTCGCCGCGAGGTCGAGTTGCGCCAGCGCCTCGCGTACCGCGCCGAAGCCAAGCGCCATGGCGATGCCGTGGTCGGCGTCGCCGATGACGCCGTCGAGTTGGCAGAGCCTGTCCTTGTCGGCGTCGATCGCCGCCGCGATCTCATCGAACATTCTTTTCAAGCCGGCTGAGTCGATCGAGGTCATGATGCTTTCTCAGCCGGCGCGGAACATGGCGCAGTCGCAGGGATGGTCGAGCATCTCCTGCAATTCGCCGTCGAGATGCATCAGCGTCACTGAGGCGCCGGCCATTTCGAGCGAGGTGCAATAATTGCCGACCCAGGTCGCGTGGACGGAAACGCCGATGTCGTCGAGCCTCTGCTTGACCCGCCGGTTCATGATGTAGAGCTCCATCAGCGGCGTCGAACCGAGCGAATTGACCAGCACGGCGACCTTGTCGCTGCGCGTCGGCGCCATTTCGTCGAGGATCTTGTCCAGCATCTCGTCGGTGATCTCGTCGGCCGTCTTTAGTTTTCCGCGTGCGATGCCCGGCTCGCCATGGATGCCCATGCCGATCTCCATCTCGTCCGGTCCGATTTCGAAATTCGGCCGGCGGGTCTGCGGCAGCGAACAGGGCGAAAGCGCCACGCCCATAGTGAAGGTCTGATCGTTGGCCTTCCTGGCGATACGCTCGCATTCATCGAATGTCAGCATCCGGTCGCATGCGGCACCGACAGCCTTGAAGATGAAGAAATTGCCGGCGACGCCGCGCCGCTTCTGCCTCTGGTCGCGTGGCGCCGAGGCGACATCGTCGGTGGTCAGCACGGTGCGCACCTCGATATCGTCCATCGCCGCCATTTCGGCGGCCATGTCGAAATTCATCACGTCGCCGGCATAGTTGCCGTACATGAACAGCACACCGGCACCGCCGCTGGCCGCTTTGGCGCATTCGAGGATCGGGTCCGGCGGCGGCGAGGCAAAAACGTTGCCGATCGCGGCCGCGTCGGCAAGCCCCTTGCCGACGAAGCCAAGGAAGGTCGGCTCGTGGCCCGAGCCGCCGCCGATGACAAGGCCGACCTTGCCTGGGCGCGGCCCGTCGCGGGCGATGATGGAGCGGGGGCTGCCGTCCGCACTTCGGAGATGGCGCGGATGCGCGGCCAGAATGCCCTCCAGCATCTCGTCGACGGAGCGGTTGCCGTCATTGATGATCTTCTTGGTCTGCACCGGCATCCTCCCTAGTTTTCGTGAGATACTACAGCGCCTTACCGGGATTTCCACCCGGCGACGGAGATTTCACGCCGCGATGCGTTCGCGTGTCGCCAGCAGTTGCACGCAGGCACCGGCCGCCTCTTTGCCCTTGACCCTGAAATGCTCGAAGAAGAAGCGGTGATGGTCAGCGCTGTCATGGTAGTTGTGCGGCGTCAGCACCGCCGAAAGCACCGGCACGCCAGTCGACAATTGCACGTTCATCATGCCGTCGATGACCGCACTCGCCACGAACTCATGCCGGTAGATGCCGCCATTGACGACGAACGCGGCGCCGAGGATAGCGGCATAGCGGCCGGTCTCGGCAAGCATCTTTGCATGCAGGGGAATCTCAAAGGCGCCCGGCACATCGAAGACATCGACGGCAAAGCGTTTCTCCCCGACAACCGCCAGTTCCGCCTCGAATGCTTCAACGCATTGGTCGACGATATCGGCGTGCCAGCGCGCCCGAATGACGGCAACGCGGATCGTTTCATAGTCGTTCTGGGAATGCTGATTCATGGGTCCATCCTTCCGTTTCCAACCAGAATCAGGACGCACGATACGGAGTCCGAACCGCGAAAGCGGACCGTCTTCCATTCGTTCTCTTCCATCCGGACTGTGACCGTCGGCTCCGGAATCTCACCGGATCTGCTGACCCCTCCGGCTAACCGGAAAGCGCTCGCGGGCTTGGGCCGAGACCCTTACCGCCGGTGGGGACTTTCACCCCGCCCTGAGAACATTGACGGCGTTTGTATGGAAGGACCGGATAGCGCTGTCAACCACCAACGTCGTCGCCGATGGCGCAGAAATGGCCATCCGGTCCGACTTGGTCACCCTTGAGGGCGAGGGAGGCGCTGATAAGTTGCAGCATCAAATGGCGATCACGGGCAAGGCAGGCAGCACCTTGTCCAAGGTGATGGGAAATTCACGCACACGCACTCCGGTCGCGTTGTAGACGGCGTTGGCGACAGCAGCCCCCGCACCGCAGACGCCGAGCTCGCCGAGGCCCTTCGCGCCAAGCGGATTGGCCTTGTCGTCGTCTTCCTCGAGGAAGACGACTTCCATCTCGGGGACGTCGCCATTGACCGGCACATGATACTCGGCAAGATCGTGATTGACGAAGTGGCCGTAGCGCGGGTCGAGCACCGTCTGCTCCATCAGCGCCGCACCGATCCCCCAGGTCATGCCGCCGATGATTTGCGAACGCGCGGTCTTGGCGTTGAGGATACGGCCCGCGCCGATCACTGCCAGCATCCGGCGCATGCGGATTTCACCGGTATCGCAATCGACAGCGACCTCGGCGAAATGCGCTCCGTACGAATGCTGCGAATAAGTCTTGTATGACTGGGTGGTGGCGCCTGCGGCTACGGAGCCTTCGGCCTCGAACCCGTCGGGAGCGATCCCTCGGATGAGATCGGCCAGGCTCGCCGACCGCTGGCCGATCCTGACTTCGCTGTCGGCAAATCTTGCCTCGGTGGTGTTCGCGCCGCGCAACGGCGAGGCCTCGCTCGACTGCGCCGCGTCCAGGATCCGTTCCTTGAGGGCGTTGCACGCATTATACAGGGCCGAACCCGCGCTTGCTGCGCCCCAGGACCCGCCGGAGCCGGCGGTACGCGGGAAACGGCTGTCGCCGAGCTCCACCTTGACAGACGAGATCGGCACGCCGAGGCTCTCGGCGGCAATCTGGGTCAGGATCGTATAGGTGCCGGTCCCAATATCGGTCATGTCGAGCCGCGCCGTCACCCGACCGTCCCGGTCGATCGCAACTCGCGCCGTCGCCGCGCCGATGTAGTTCGGACGGATCGCCGCCGCCATGCCGTAGCCGATGAGCTTCCGGCCCTCCCGGGTTCGGCCCGGTGTCGGGTTTCTCCGCTTCCAACCGAAACGGCGGGCGCCTTCCTCCATGCAGGCGACGAGATTGCGGGTGGAGAACGGCACTCCGCGCTCGGGATCCTGAGCCGGTTCGTTGCGGATCCTGAGTTCGATCGGGTCCAGGCCGACCTGCTCGGCGAGTTCATCCATGGCGCATTCGAAAGCCAGCATGCCGGGCGCTTCGCCGGGCGAGCGCATCCATTCGCCGCGGTTGATGTCCAGCGGAACCAGGCGATGGCGGGTGAGACGGTTCGGCGCCGCATAGAGCGAGCGCGCAAAAACTGCCGTTTGTTCGCAGTACTCCTCGAAGCTGGACGTCGCGGACCAGACATCGTGCGCGATCCCGGTGAGCCGCCCATCGGTATCCGCGCCGAGACGTACCTGTTGGATCATCTCTGCACGGTGACCGGCATTGGCGAACATCTGTTGCCGCGTCAGCGCGATCTTCACGGGGCGCTGCAGGACCTGCGCTGCAAGTGCGGCCAGGATCGTATCGGCATGGGCAATCAGCTTGGAGCCGAAGCCCCCGCCGGTGAAAGGGCTCACGATGCGCACCCGCTCGAGCGGGATGCGAAGCGTGCTGGCGACGCCGGCCCGGAAGTTCGCGAGGGTCTGCGCCGATGTACGGATCGTCAGCTCGTTGCCTGACCAGGCGGCGAGCGTCGCATGCGGCTCCATCGGATTGTGATGTTCGAAGGGGGTCCGGTAAGTGGCATCGATCTTGATCGGCGCCGTCGCAAAGGCGCGCTCGAAGTCGCCGACCACGCTGTCGGTCTCGAAGCCGGCATTGGTCCGCTTTGGCGCGTAGGAGTCGGCGATATGTCCCGGTAGATCGTAGAGGCCCGGCTCCTCGTCGTAGCGCACTCTGATGAGGCCCGCAGCAGCGCGTGCCGCCTCGAATGTCTCCGCAACGACCAGCGCGACCGGCTCGTCGCAATACCGCACCCGATCGCTGTTGAGCGCGGGCCGGGCGCGGGTGAAGACCTCCGGCACCGTCGGCGTGACCGCCGGGCCGAAATCCGGCTGGGCCGGCGCATTGCGGTGCGTCATGACGAGCAGCACTGCCGGCGCCCGTTCGGCTTCGGTCGTGTCGATCTCGGCGATGCGGCCCTTGGCGACGGCGGCGCCGAGAATGTAGCCATAGGCTGTACCATCCAGCTCATTCTCGTAAGCGTATGTGGCGCCGCCCGTCACTTTGAGCGGACCGTCGATGCGGTCGATCGGCCTCCCGATGATGCCAGCACCGGGACGCGGTTTCACTCTTGAATGGGTGGCGGAGCCGGGCAGTCCGGGTATGGTCTCGTTCATAAGTCACCTAAAGATTTTCATTTGGAGTTCGGAAGCATCGAGGCCGCGACGACGCCTCTTTCCTCGCACCTTCATGTTCGTCGCGCAGCGGCCGGAGCTCACGCGGCGATCTCGCCGAAATACTCGCGAAACTCGACCAGCTTCCCTGTCGGGCCGGCGCGCATGAAGATCGCATGCAGGCCAGTGTAGGGCGCGCCGCTGATTGTCCCGCTCCCGCGATCGCAGACGATGACCCAGTCGGCGGCGAAGAGCTTGAGATCGACGGTCGATTTCGTGATCCTGTTTCCTTGCGCTTGATGCGCGGCGGTCCAGGCTGCGAGTGCCGGCTTGCCGTCTGGCGGTCCGTGTCGGCCTCGTTGCTCGCCGACAGGGAATTGGAAGGTCATCGTCTCATCGCAACAATCAAGGAATGCCGTCCAGTCGCCGGAGGCCCAGCCGGCAAAGAAGGCGTCGACGGCGGCCTCGAGCACGTGACGAGCTCCCGGGTCGGATGTGGCGCCCCAAGCTGCGGCGGCAGAAACAAAAAGGCCGCCACCCGCGGCGGTAACGGCGCGTCGCGTGAGTTTCATATCGATCTCCTGCTCGTCGCCTGCATCTGGGAACCGCTGTTCGGGGTCGTCGTCTCTGTCATCGTGTCGCCTCACGCACTCTCGACGGCAGCAGCGAGTGTGTGCCGCACCGTTCGTTTCGCCAGCGGGATCTTGAAGTCATTGGCGCCATGCCCAACGGCTCCGGCGAGCGCGGCTTCGGCAGCGTCGGTAAAGGTATCGTCGGACGCCGCTGCGCCTGCCAGCCCGCGCTCCGCCTCCGTCGCGCGCCAGGGTTTCGCTGCCACGCCGCCCATGGCGATCCGAGCGCTTCGGATACGATCGCCGCTTTTTTCGACGATTGCTGCCACCGACACCAGCGCGAAGGCGTAGGAAGCTCGGTCGCGCACTTTGCGGTAAAGCTGCCGGCCGGGTGGTGGCGGCGGCAGGGTAACCGCGACGACCATTTCGCCGTGGCCGAGCACGGTCTCCACATGGGGCATCGTCTCGGGCAATCGATGGAAATTGCCGATCGGGATCGTGCGGGTCTCGCCGCCGGGCGAAACGGTCTCGATCCTGGCGTCGAGCCCGGACATGGCGACCGCCATGTCCGAAGGATGGACCGCGATGCAGGCTTCGCTCGCGCCCAGTACAGCGTGCATGCGGTTGAAGCCTTGAAGCGCCGCGCAGCCCGAACCCGGCTGGCGCTTGTCGCAGGGCATGTTGCGGTCGTAGAAGTAGGGGCAGCGCGTGCGTTGCAGGAGATTGCCGCTGGTCGAGGCCTTGTTGCGTATCTGGCCGGACGCTCCCGCCAGCAGCGCTTGTGTGAGCATCGGATAGCGGGACCTCACCCGCGGGTCGGCGGCAAGATCGCTGTTGCGGACCTGGGCGCCGACCCGAAGCCCGCCTTCTGCCGTCTCCTCGATCCGATCAAGCGGCAGCCGGCTGATGTCGACGAGATGCGCTGGGCGCTCGATATCGAGCTTCATCAGGTCGAGCAGGTTGGTGCCGCCGCTGATGAACTTGGCGTCCGGCCGGGCCGCGACCGCGGCGGCCGCCTGCTGGGCACTCGTTGCACGTTCATAAGTGAAGGACTGCATTGCTCATGCCTCCTCTGCCGCGTCGCGGATTGCAGCGACGATGTTCGGATAAGCGGCACAACGGCAGATGTTGCCGCTCATCCGCTCGCGGATCTCGGCATCGCTGAGAGCGACGGAAGCCGCTGCCACGTCGGCGCTCGCATGGCTCGGCCAGCCGGCCTTGGCTTCGCCCAGCATACCGACCGCCGAGCAGATCTGGCCTGGCGTACAGTAGCCGCACTGGAAACCGTCGCGGGCGACGAAGGCGGCCTGCACCGGATGCAGCCGGTCACCCTCGGCAAGGCCCTCGACCGTGGTGATCTCGTCGCCATCATGCATTGCGGCAAGCGTCAGGCAGGAATTGATCCGGCGTCCATCGACAAGCACCGTGCATGCGCCACACTGGCCGTGATCGCAGCCCTTCTTCGAGCCGGTGAGGCCGAGATGGTTGCGCAGGGCATCGAGCAGCGTCGTCCGCGGGTCGAGTTCGACGGCAAGGTCCTTCGCGTTGATCCGCAACGATATCGGCATCGTCGGTACCGGCGTGCCAGATGCCGTCGCCGTGACGGTGTCGGCCGGCTCGGCGCCGACCGGTATCCCGGTAGCCAGGAGCACCCCGGTCGCCACCCCGCCCTCCAACACGGTTCGACGCGTTGGCCCCCTCCTGTTGTCTGTTTTGGCCATGCAAGATCTCCCAGTCGCAATGAAGGACGCAGACGGCAATTTGACCCGACAGCGGACCCTCGGGTTCGGTCATCGACACTGGAGGTGGGGGCGCACGCAGCGGCTTTCTTTCAAGAAACCGGCGGCACTATCAGGATTCTGGAGAAGAATTCACCCGATAGGCACGAGGCGTCATGCCCCTGAGACGCCGGAACGTCGTGGTGAAGTGGCTCTGGCTTGAAAAGCCGAGCCGAAAGGCAATGGTACTGATCGACAAACCCGTTTCGCGCAACAGTGCCTCCGCTCGCCGCACCCGTTCCTCGATTACATAGGCATAGGGGGCAAGACCGGTCGTCGCCTTGAAGCGCCGCGCAAAACTGTCGACGGCCAAGTCGGCGACAGCTGCAAGCTCGCTTAGCGAAATGTCGGAATTCATACGTGCATCGATATAATCCCGAACTCGACCAAGTGCTCGGCGGCTGAGACAGCCGTGACGTACGAGCGGCTGTTGCTCGCGGCTCAGGTTGGCCACGCGGAGGCTGACGAGGGCCACCAGATGCTCGACATAGGCAGTGTCCGGCTTGTGACCGAGGGCCATCTCGTCGCGAAGCGAACTCAGCAGCGTGGCGACGACCGCGTCCTTCTTGTTTACCAGTATCGGCAGGTTCCTCAGGCGTTCGCATCCGGGAAGCCCGATATCGGGATCGATCCACAGGGCTGAATAGGAGAGGTTTACATCGCGATAGAAGCCCTGTCGCTCCGCGCCTGCCGGGACGAAGGTGAGGGCTCCGGGACGATCCATTCCGTCGTAGAGGGATCTTGCCTCGTGCCGGATAGACGTATGGGACGTGCCGCCTTCTTCGGTCAGCACGATCAGATGATGAGGGGCTGTCCAGCGGAGCTCCGCCTCCCGGCACGCCCACCGCCGGTTGTCGAAAACGATCGAGGAGCTGACCCATGACGCGGTTTGCAGGGGCTCCGACTTTTCCTCCTGGCTCCGAACCCGTCCGTCACCAAGCAGCGGTCTGAATGACATCGCGGCATCCCGCTGGTTCACTCGCCGAGCCGTGGTCAGCCCCGGCTTGAGCGTTGCGCCGCCCCGCCGCTACGCATACGACCGTCCATCTGGGACAGGCAACGGACGTTTTTAACCGCGCCGTGTTCAAGAAATCGTGAGATCAGGCAAAATCCAGGGCTCCTCCTGGCACTCCAAAGCGGATCATCCGCGCTCGGGAAACATCGCCTTCAGGCCTTCGCGCGAGGCCGTGGCGACGCCGCGTTCGGTGATCAAGCCGGTGACCAGCCGCGCCGGCGTCACGTCGAAGGCAGGGTTGGCCGCCGGCGTGGCTTCCGGCGACACGCGGACCTGGGCAATCTCGCCGGAAGCGGTCTTGCCCCAGACCAGCGAGACCTCGTCGGGCGAACGCTGCTCGATCGGGATTTCGGCCAACCCGTCCCCCACCGTCCAGTCGATCGTCGGCGACGGCAGCGCGACATAGAACGGCACGTCGTTGTCCGCGGCGGCCAGTGCCTTGAGATAGGTACCGATCTTGTTGCAGACATCGCCGTCGGCGGTGGTCCTGTCGGTGCCGACGACGACCATGTCGACCTGGCCGCGCTGCATCAGATGGCCGCCGGCATTGTCGACGATCAGCGTGTGCGGCACGCCGTGGCCGGCCATCTCCCAGGCGGTCAATTGGGCGCCCTGGTTGCGCGGTCGCGTTTCGTCGACATAGACGTGGACTGGAATGCCGGCTTCCGTCGCCAGATAGATCGGCGCGGTGGCGGTGCCGTAGTCGACGGTGGCCAGCCAGCCGGCGTTGCAGTGGGTCAGGATATTGACCGGTTCGCCCGGCTGCTTGCGCGCCGCGATCGTCTTGATGATTTCGAGCCCATGGGCGCCGATGGCGCGGTTGAGGCCGACATCCTCGTCGGCGATCTCGCCGGCACGCCGATAGGCGGCTGCGGCACGTTCTGCCAGGGGAAGCGCCAGCAGGAAGCGCTGCATTTCATTCAGCGCCCACCGCAAATTGATCGCCGTCGGGCGCGTTTCGTGCAGGGTTGCCCAGACGGCGTCGAGCGCCGCATCCGACGGATCGTCGGCCATCTGTATGGCGACGCCATAGGCGGCAGTGACGCCGATCAGCGGCGCCCCGCGCACCCACATGTCGCGGATTGCCGTGGCGATGCCGGCGACGGTATCGATCTTTTCGATGCGGAAATCATGCGGCAGCCAGCGCTGGTCAATGATCTCCACCGAACGCCCGTCGTCACTCGGCCAGATCGTGCGGTAGTGGCGGTCACCGACGTTCAAATCCTGCTCTCCCGTTCGATCAGCGCGGCCAATTGGTTGACCTCGTCGATGCTGTGGATCTGGCGCCGGTTGACGGCGAGGTGACGGCCGAATTTCAGCGCCTTTGCCTCACATCTGGCGCGCAGATCCTGATCGGCAATGGTCTCGAAATCGGCATTGTGGGCAAGTCCGAGAATTCGCCGGTGAACCTCGACGCCGGCAAAGCCGAGCAGATCGGTCCAGATCGAATGCAGCATGTGGTCGAGCGCCTGCTCGGCGCCAAGCCTGTCGCCCTGATCCTCGAACAGGCTCTTCTGGTAGAGCATGCCGTCACGCTCGGTTCGCCACAGATGCGAGAACTCGGCGCGGAATGCCGACCATGTATCGACCGTGACGTCGAGCAGATAGGCGCGCATGGCGTCGCGCTTGCCATTCTGCTCATGGCCGCGCTGCGAGAAGAACGCCATCCAGAAATTGGCGAGCAGCATGCCAACATCGAAGGCGATCGGGCCGTAGAAGGCGAATTCGGGGTCGATCATCCGTGTTTCGGTGTCGGTGACCATGATCGAGCCGGAATGCAGGTCGCCATGCAGCAGCGTCTCGGCATTGGCGGCGAAGAGGTGCTTCATCCGCTGCGCCTCGACCTTGAGGTCGCGGTCGGCGCGCAGTTCGGCGACAATGCCATCGAGCTGCGGGCTGGTGTGCCGGTTCATCTTAGCATCGAAATACGGGTCCGAGAAAACCAGGTTCTCGGTGATGTCACAGAGTTCGACATTGTCGGCGAACAGCGCCAGATCGGCCTTGCGGTCCTTGGTCGCCATGCTGAGGTCGGAGCCGCGAAACAGCGTGCGGGCCATGAACAGGCCGATGTCTTTCGCGATGTTAGGCAGTTGCCGGCCCTCGATCAGCGCCCGCCGCAGGATAATGTGCGGCGACAGATATTCCATGATGATCAGCGCCTGGCCTTCGTCGAAGTAATAGATATCAGGCACGGAATCCGGCGCCCGCGCCTGTTGCCGCGTCAGCGCATGATATTCGAAGAAGGAGCGCTTCAACGGCAGTGGCCAGCTGTCGCCGACCAGCCGGACGTAGGGCAGGGCCTGCTTGACCACGGCCGCACCCTCAGCACCCTCGACAATGAACACCAGGTTCAGATTGCCGTCGCCGACTTCACGGACCTTCCAGCGGCTCGTATCCTTGCCGATCTGCGAACACAGAGCCCCGTTGGCACGGAGACGGCCCGCCAGTGTCTCGACCGACAGTGCTTCGAACGGCGATTTCCCAGTCATCCTCACCTCCCGCTTATGTGCTCCGATGATAGCGGAGCCATGGCGGTCGGGCCAAGCTAGGAAGCCCGCTAGCAATTGTCAATCGTGTTGACAATTGCCGATATAGCCCATAGCGTCACGGTCAGGGAGGAACGAATGGGCAATGATGCCGTGTTCCGCGTCGACGGCCTGAGGAAATCCTTTGGCCATATCGAGGTGCTTGGCGGCGTCTCGCTCGAATTGCATGCCGGCGAAGTCACCGTGCTGATGGGTGCCAACGGCGCCGGCAAATCCACCCTCGTCAAGATCATCAGCGGCGTCTACGACCATGGCGGCGGCTCGATGTCGCTTGTCGGTCAGGACTTTGCGCCGAAAACGCCGGCCGAGGCGATCTGCGCCGGCGTCGTCACCGTCCACCAGAACATCAATGACGGCGTCGTCGCCGACCTCGACGTCGCAACCAACCTCACGCTCGACAGGCTGAGCGGCAGCGGCGTGCCGACGCTGTTCAATCCAGGCCGGGTGCGCCGTGAGGCCAAGGCGGTTGCCGACCGCATGGGGCTGGCCATCGACCTCAAGGCCCGCATCAGTGAGCTCTCGCTGGCCGATCGTCAGATGGTGGCGATCGCCCGCGCCATGGCGCACCGGCCGAAAGTGCTGATCCTCGACGAGCCGACCTCCTCGCTGTCCAGTGCCGAAGCCGACCGGCTGTTCGCATTGCTCGACCGGCTTCGCCAGCAAGGCGTGGCCATTCTCTATATTTCGCACCGTATGTCTGACATCAGACGGCTTGCCGACCGCATCATTTCGATGCGCGACGGGGTCATCTCAGGTATCTTCGACAGGAAGCCGCTGGACTATGAAGGTGCGGTCAACGCCATGCTCGGCCGCAAGATCCAACTCGAGCGGATCGTCGCCAGGAATTCGGCCAAATCAATTTTTATTGCCGACGGCTTGCGGATTGCCGAAGGCGCCAGGCCGATTTCGCTGACGCTCGGCGACGGCGAGGTCGTCGCCATCACCGGCCTCGTCGGCGTCGGCAAGACCGCGCTCGCCGAGACGCTGTTCGGCTTGCGCCAGCCGCTGTCCGGGACCATGGTGCTGAACGGGAAACCCTATGCTCCGGCGTCGACGGGCGAAGCGATTGCCGCCGGCGTGTTTCTCGTCGCCAAGGACCGGGGCGAAAACGGCATCGTCGGCGACTTCAACATCCAGGAAAATATCAGCCTGCCGTTCCACAGGCGAATGTCGCGTCTCGGCGTCCTCAAGCGCCGCATCGAACGCGCCATTGCCCGCCAGCAGATCCAGGAGTTGGGCATCGTCTGCCGCTCGGAGAAGGACGAGATGTCGTCGCTTTCCGGCGGCAATCAGCAGAAGGTGATGGTCGCCCGCTGGATATCGCAGACCGCAAGGCTTTTCATCCTCGACGAGCCATTTCAGGGCGTCGACATTTCGGCCAGGCGCGATATCGCCGCCAAGCTGCGGGCCAGCGCCAGCGGCCGCGCGACGCTGCTGTTCGTCACCGAACTCGACGAAGCCCTGGAGACGGCCGATCGCATTCTGGTGATGTCGGAGCAGACGATCGTCGGCGAGCACCGCAACACCGATGTCGATCTCGAGCGGCTGCTGGCCGAAGTGGCGGGCGGGCCGTTGCACAGCGCAGCCTGACGGCAGGAAGACGATGAGAATTGGAATGGAGAGGGCATGAGTTCAGGTTGGGTAAAGACAGTGCCAGCGTGCGGGAGCGCTGAATGATCCTGCGCGACCGTGCCATCCGGTATGGCTTCATCGTCCTGTTGTTCGGTCTGATCGCCTATTTCGCCATTGCCGCCGATGGCTTCGTGTCGCCGCAAAGCGCCGTCTTCATCTTCCAGTCGGTCGCCATCACCGGGGTTCTGGCGCTCGGCGTCACCGCCACGCTGGTCGTCGGCGGCTTCGACTTGTCGATCGGCTCGGTCGCCACCAGCGCCATGATGGCGGCTGCCTACGTCATGGTGGTGCTGGAGCAGAATGCCGTCGTGGCGGTCGTCGCCTGTCTTGTGATCGGCGCCGTTGTCGGCCTCATCAATGGCTGGCTGATCGTCTATATGCGGGTGCCGGACCTTTTGGCGACGCTCGGCATGATGTTCCTGCTCGTCGGCCTGCAGCGCATCCCTACCGAGGGCCGTTCGATCGCCACCGGCATGACCATGCCCGACGGCTCGGTCGCCAACGGCAGCTTCGGCGCCGCGTTCCTGGCGCTTGGCCGCCATCGCTTCGATTTCTTCATCCCGAACCTCATTCCGGTGTCGGTCGTCGTCCTGCTCGTGCTGGCGGTGCTGATCTGGTTCTTTCTCGAATACACCCGTTTCGGCCGCATGATGTACGCCGTCGGCAGCAACGAGCGCGCTGCCGAACTCGCCGGCGCGCCTGTCAAGGCATACAAAATCTGGGCCTACGTTATTTCTGGGGTTTTTGCCTCGATCGGCGGCATTTTGCTTGCCGCCCGGCTTGGACGCGGCGACATCGCCTCGGGTAATAATCTGTTGCTCGACGCGGTGGCTGCGGCACTCATCGGTTACGCGGTTCTCGGCGCCGCCAAACCGAACGCCTTCGGCACGGCCGTCGGCGCGGTGTTTGTCGGCGTGCTGCTGCAGGGCCTGACGATGATGAACGCGCCTTACTACACGCAGGATTTCGTCAAGGGCGTGGTTCTCGTGGTCGCCCTTGTCTTCACCTTCGCCCTGTCCGGCAGGGGCAGGAGATAGGGTTCGACCGGGTCACATTTTGGGTTCAACAAGTGGAGGAAACGACGTGAACATCACAAGAAGACTTTTGGGGAAAGCAGCGCTCGGGCTTGCCGGCGCAACATTGCTGATGCAGTTGCCGGCAATTGCGCAGGACAGGCCGGCGCCGTTCGACAAGCCGGGTGCCGTCAAGATCGCGCTGGTCCGCTATCTCTCGACCGGCGACTTCTTCCAGGCCTATCTCTCCGGCGTTGAGGCGCAGGCCAAGGCGCTCGGCGTCGACCTGCGCGTGCTCGACAGCCGTCAGGACGCGGCGCTTCAGGCGGACATGGTCGACCAGGCCATCGCGCTCGGCGTCCAGGGCATCATCATCCAGCACGGATTGACGGAATCGATGAAGGACGCCGCCCAGCGTGCCGTCGATGCCGGCATCAAGGTCGTCGCCTTCGACGTCAATGTCGAAAACCCCAAGATCCCGCAGATCGAACAGTCCGACCGCGACCTCGCGCGCCTGGCGCTCGAACAGGCGGTCAAAGACAATGGCGAGAGCTGGAAGGCCGGCTATGTCTATGTCGCCGGCATCGCCCCGCTCGATCGCCGCAACGAGACCTGGGTCGAATTCAAGAAGAAATATTCGGGCATCAACGAAGCCGCCATGTTCGGCACGCTCGACAATCCGATCGCCAATTCGGTTGCCAACCAGGCTCGCTCGGTGTTGTCGGCTCATCCCGACATCAAGGTGATGTTCGCGCCCTATGACGAATTCGCCAAGGGTGTAAAGATCGCCGTCGACGAGGCCGGGCTGAACAAGGATATCAAGATCTATTCGGCCGACATATCGACCTCCGACATCGCCGCGATGCGCGAGCCCGACAGCGCCTGGGCGGCAACCGCCGCCACCAACCCGGCCGTCGTCGGTCAGGTCTCCGTGCGTGCGCTGGCGCAGCTCTTGGCCGGCGAAGACCCCGGCCATAACGTCATTGTGCCACCGACGCTGATCACCCAGAAGGACCTGCTCGACAAGGAGATCAAGAACATGGAGGACCTCTCGGCCAAGCTGCCGCAATTCGCCCATGCCGATGTCGCCATGCCGGCCTGGATGCCGAACCCGAACGCGAAGTAACTTTCGACACGAGCAAAACAATAGCCGCCTGCAGCAGCTTGCTGCAGGTGGCTTTTTTGTCGAAGATGTCTGGCGCCGGGCTGCCGAATTTCAATTGTCGCAGTCTCCGGTTTTGCATGCCGATTGAAATCAGGATTCAGCGGGTACATGGAGGTGCGGGCGGTAGTAGAGGAAAGTCTTGCCGGCGCCGTCGCTGGAACATTTTTTCGACGCTCGCAGGCCACCACGGGCGTTGTGGTGTTGGGTGGATCGAGTGGTCGTGTTGATGTCGGGCGCGCGCGGCTTTTTACAGATGCCGGTACGTCGGCCTTGGCGTTGCAGTGGTTTGGCGGCGAGGGCCAGATTCCGGGAATATGTGAAATTCCCCTGGAAACGTTCTTTGCAGCAACAGACTATCTCATTGAAACAGGGTGCCGTCGCATCGTTTATGTCGGCACATCCAAAGGTGCCGAGGCCTCATTGCTTGCCGCGGTCCATGACCAGCGAATCAACGCGGTGGTCGCGATCAGCCCGTCATCGGTAGTTTGGGGGAATATCGGTGCGGGCCGGGATGGTGCCAGTTGGCCTGAACGATCCTCATGGTCGCTCAACGGTATCGCGCTGCCGTTTGTGCCGGCAGATCCAGATTGGACACGAGAGTATGTGGATGGCCTGGTATCTTACAGGGGGCTTTTCGAATGCTGTTTGAAAACCTTCAAGAGCGAAGCGAATGCGGCGACCATCCCCGTTGAGACCATATCGGCCGAGCTTCTGCTTGTCGCCGGTGGCAACGATGCGCTGTGGCCTTCCCTATCGTTCGCCCGAGATATTATTAGGCGGCGCGGCGAAGCAGGTAAGGTCACTCATCTCATTTCGTCGCCGGATGCGGGACACCGCATTCTGTTGCCAGGCGAGAGCACACCACGCTCGACATTGCACGCACATGGAGGCAATGACGAGGCCGATTCAAAGCTGGGCAGAAAGGCTTGGGAAGGCATCCGAGGCCTGCTGTAGTAGCAGTTCGAGAATGCCTTCCATGGCCGTGTCGCAAAATTCCGAGTTGCGTGCCTGTCTCGGCCGGTTCCGCCTACCGCAGCGCCGCCGCGATGTTGCCGCCGTCGACCGTCGTCACATCGGCTGTGGTCCGATCGGCCAGCGCTTGATGCAGAAAGGCCTGGGCGACGTCTTCGGCCGTCACTTCCTGCCCGAGCAGGTTGCCGGACATGTACTCCTTCTCCGATACGCCGCGCGCGCCCGAGCGGCTGGCGATCATGGCGTCGGTCAACAGCCCCGAACGGATGCGGTCGGCGTTGACGGCATTGGAGCGGATGCCTTGCGCGCCGTAGTCGAGCGCATATTGCCTGGACATGAACAGCGTTGCCGCCTTCGGGATGCCGTAAGCGCCGAACTTCGGTCCCGGATTGATCGCCTGCTTGGAGGTATTGAACAACAGCACGCCGCCGGTGCCCTGTTCGAGCATGATGCGCACGGCATTCTGCGCCGCCGACTGGTGGGCGAAGAAATTGAGTTCGAAACTTTTGCGCAAAGTGGCGTCGTCGAGCTCGCCGATCCGGCCCTCCCAGGCTGCGCCCGCATTGGAGACGAGAATGTCGAGGCCGCCGAAGACGGCGACGGCTTTGTCGAACGCAGCGCGCATCTGCTCCGGATCGGTGATGTCGGCGCCAATGCCGATCGAACCGTTACCGGCTTTTTTGGCGGCCTCGGCAGCTCTTGACCCGTCGACATCGACGACCACCGCATGGGCACCGTTGTCGGCGAATAGCTTTGCCGTGGCAGCACCGATCGCGCCGGCGCCGCCGGTGACCAGTACCACCTGGCCGGTCAGCGGCTTCGGCTTGTTGGCGGCGAGTTTGGCCTGTTCCAGCGACCAGTATTCGAGCGGGAACAGATCGGCTTTGGAGAGCGGGCGGAAATCGCCGACGGCTTCGGCGCCGCGTACCGCCTCGATCCACATTTCGCCGACGTCGGAGGCGATCTTCGCGTCCTTGAGCGTGCGGCCGTGGCCGAACATGCCGAGGCCGGGCACCAGCGTCAGCCGTGGCATCGTGTCGAGCATGGTGCGCTTCACGTCGTCGAGCGCATCGTTGGTTTCGAAATAGGCGCGATAGTCCTTGGCGAATTTTTCGACATGCTGGCGGATGACGGATTTGTAGTCGCCGACATTGTCCGCGTCGGGCGCCGGCAGTGCCATCGGTCCGGTCTTGATGCGGATCGACAGGTCGGGCGTCGACACGCCGCGTCCGGCATAGTCGGCAATTCTAGCCGAATTGATGAAATCGACGATCGCATCCGAGGTGCGGAAATCGCTGACCATGCGGTCGAAGCGGCCTTCGCCGCGTGCCACCGCCACCGCGCCGCGCAGCATCGGCGCAATGTCCGCGGGCTTGGCCAATCTGGCCGGCAAGGCCGCTTTTTCGGTGCGCGGCTTGCCGTGGCTGGCGATGAAATCCTCGGCGACGTTCACATAATGGATCATCCGGTCATAGGCCTGCCTGGCATCGTCGCCGAAGGTGAAAATGCCGTGCTTGTCGAGGATCAGGCCTTCGACCGTCGGGTCGGCGTCGAAAACATCGGCGGCAGCCTTCGCCAGATCGAAGCCCGGCATGATGTAAGGCACGAACCCCATTTTCTCGCCGAACACTTTTCTGCTCAGCGCCTCGCTGTCCTCCTGGTCGACGATGGCCAGGATTGCGGTCGAATGCGTGTGGTCAACGAATTTGTGCGGCAGGAAGGCGTGCAGCAGCGTCTCGACCGAAGGGTTGGGCGAGGACGGATCGATCAGGTTCGCCCGCTGCAGCGCGACCATGTCCTCGTCGGAGAGCTTCTTGAGCGACCGCGCCTTCAACAGCGCGCCGAGCTTGACCGCCGGCAGGCCCTGCGGCTCGATGACGCCCATGTCCCAGCCGCTGCCCTTGACGCAGAGCACGTCCCATTCGTCGCCGACAAGATCGGTGGCCTTGGTCTTGCACGAGGTGTTGCCGCCGCCATGCAGGACGAGCCGCGGCTCGCCGCCCAGCAGCCTGGTCGTATAGACGCGCAGCGCCAGGTCGCGGGCCACACCCTTCTTTGCATAGTCGGCGACCAGCTTCTCCGCGTCGCCGTCATTCCACAGGTTCTTCATGTCAGCTTCGTCCGATTTCTCTTTTGTTGTGAACAGGAATGCCGCGACGCCCTGATGACAATGCGTCGGCGACTGAAACTAGGTATCAGGCGACCTTTTCTGCTACTGCTCCGGCATGGTCGAGCAGCCGTCGCGCCATGCGCGCGCCGACGACGAGATGGGTGCAGAGCCCGCCGGCGATCGCCGCGACGAGCGGTTCGAACTTGCTCTCTTCCTGCACCACCACAAGGCGCTTTTCGATCTGGCGCAGCGATGACAGCTCTGCCGAAATCAGCCGGCGGTTGTAGCTGCAGTCGAGCGCCTGGCCTTCGGTATCGATGATCTGCCCGGCAATGACGCCGGCTGCACCCGCCTTGCGCAATGCAGCCATTTCGCTTGGCGTCAGCGCGCCGCATTTGACCAGATGGCTGTCGGTATCCACCGAGCCAACCGAGTATAGCGCCAGGTCGCAGTCACCGATACCCGACAACTGCTCGCGGATCACCGGTTCGGCGCGCAGGCCGCGTGCCAGTTCTTCCGTCGTCAGCACCAGCGGCGCGTAAAAATTCAGCCCCTTGGCATTGAGCCGGCGCGCGATTTCCATGGTGCATTGGTCCGGCCGGTACGAATAGGGTGCTCCCAGATTGCCGCAGAGCTGCACCACCGTCACGTCCTGCAGGTCGGCATAGGACATGATGTCGGCGATCGTGTAGATGGTCCGCCCCCAGGCGACGCCGATACGGTCGCCCTTCCTGACCAACTCAAGAAAGACGCTTGCCGCCAGCACCGCGATGTCGGTCGACGGATCGGCGACATAGCCGTTTTCCGGCGCGATCCAGACCGCGTCGAGCTTAAGCGCGTCTTCCAGCTTGCGTGCCAGCACGTCGTCGGTGAAAAGCTGGGTCGAGGTGGAGATGTTGACGATGCCGGTCTCGCGCGCCTTGCGCAGATACATGGCCACCGAGGCACGGGAAATCTTGAGTTGGCTGGCCACCTGGTCCTGGCGCAGGCCGTGTGCATAGTAAAGCCAGGCGGCCTTGTGGATAAGCTGTTCTGCCGGTCGGATCGCCATACCATCTCCTCGCTGACATTAGTCACGGCTCTCGACAAAAGTCAAATTGGGAGGAAGGCATAGATGCCCTTGCGCTCGCCGAATCTAGACCATTCTTGTGCCAAGCGCGGTCTATGATGGCATCGTTGGTGGTGACGGGCCGGAAGCCGGTAGCTAAAGTTCTCGACGAACACATTGCGGAGGACGGGATGGGCAATCCCTATGAACAGGACCTCGACCGGAACCCGGCCAACCACCAGCCGCTGACGCCGCTGACCTATTTTGAACGGGCGGCAAAAACCTTTCCCGACCAGACCGCCATCATCCATGGCCGCCAGCGCACGACCTATCGCGATTTCTGGAAGCGCTCGCTGAGGCTTGCCTCGGCGCTGGCGAAGCGCGGCATCGGCAGGGGCGACACCGTTACCGTCATGCTGTCCAACACGCCGCCGATGCTGGAAGCGCATTTCGGCGTGCCGATGACCAAGGCGGTGCTGCATTCGCTCAACACCCGCCTCGACGCCGCGGTCATTGCCTTCCAGCTCGAGCATGCCGAAACCAAGGTGCTGATCGTCGACCGCGAATTCGCCGGCGTGGTTCGACAAGCGCTGACGCTGGCCAAGGTCAAGCCGCTGGTGATCGACTACGACGATCCCGATTACGCCGCCGACGCGCCCTATGCCAAGGGCCTGCGGATCGGCACGCTCGACTACGAGGCGTTTGTCGCCGGCGGCGACGAGGATTTCGCCTGGTCGATGCCGGACGACGAATGGGACGCCATATCGCTCAACTACACCTCCGGCACGACAGGCAATCCGAAGGGCGTCGTCTGCCACCACCGCGGCGCGGCACTGATGGCCTATGCCAACACCATCCATGCCGGCATGGGCAAGCACCCGGTCTACCTCTGGACGTTGCCGATGTTCCACTGCAACGGCTGGTGCTTTCCCTGGACGCTTGCCGTGCAGGCTGGCACCCATGTCTGCCTGCGCTGGGTGCGGCCGAAGCCGATCTACGACGCCATCGCTGATCACGGCGTCACCCATCTCTGCGGTGCACCCATAGTCATGTCGGTGCTGATCAACGCCAGGGACGAGGACAAGCGGCAGTTCCCGCAGACCGTCACCTTCAACACCGCCGCGGCGCCGCCGCCCGAGGCGGTGCTGTCGGGCATGGCCGATGCGGGCTTTGCCGTCACCCATCTCTACGGCCTGACCGAAACCTATGGCCCGGCCGTCGTCAACGAATGGCATGGCGATTGGGACCGGCTGGAGAAAGGGGCGAGGGTGGCAAAGAAGGCCAGGCAAGGCGTACGCTATGCCGCGCTCGAAGGCCTGACGGTGATGGACCCGCAGACGATGCAAGAGACGCCGGCCGACGGCGAGACGATCGGCGAGGTGATGTTCCGCGGCAATATCGTCATGAAGGGCTATCTCAGGAACCGCAAGGCGAGCGATGAGGCCTTTGCCGGCGGCTGGTTCCATTCGGGCGACCTCGGCGTCATGCACCCGGATGGCTACGTCCAGCTCAAGGACCGTTCCAAGGACATCATCATCTCCGGCGGCGAAAACATCTCCTCGATCGAGGTCGAGGAGGCACTCTACAAGCATCCTGCCGTCGCTTCTTGCGGCGTTGTCGCCCGATCCGACGACAAATGGGGCGAGGTGCCGGTCGCCTATGTCGAGTTGAAGCCGGGCAAGGCGGCGACCGAGGCCGAAATCATTGAGCACTGCCGCGCGCTGCTCGCCCGCTTCAAGGTGCCGAAAGCGGTGATCTTTGCAGAAATCCCTAAGACTTCGACGGGCAAGATCCAGAAGTTCCGGCTGCGGGAGATGGCGAAGCAGCCTTAGCGCCTGACCCGAAAACGGAACCGATTTCGGGAGGCATCATTTCAAAATCCTGTGCGTTCAAAAAGACGCGCGGTGTTGCAGGCGCGCCCGGCGGGAACCACATGCGCTTCATGGGCCAACTCCGTCCAGAGATGTCACCATCTGTCATCAGCGGCGTCAGCTGGCCGAAATCATGTCTTGACAGGTGATGGTTTTCAATTTACGAGTGACGAAATTCTAAATTCGTCAGTCGTAAATTTTGGCCAACGAGATGCTTGAAACCTTAGACACCACCGCCGATTCCGCCCGCCAGGAAAATGTCACGCGCATCCTGGATTGCGCGGAGCGATTGTTCCGCCACTACGGCTACGGCAAGACCAACGTCGCCGACATAGCGCGCGAACTTGGCATGTCGACCGCCAACATCTATCGCTTCTTCGCCTCCAAGGTGGAAATTCACCAGGCGGTTTGCGGCCGTATGCTCGCCACCTGCTACCGGTTGACCTACGAAGCCTGCCATGGTCCCGGCACCGCCAGCGAGAAGCTCCGCCGCTATGTGCATACGCACTATCAGTGGACGCTCGAGACCATGATCGACCAGGAGAAAGTGCACGAGATGGTCATCGTCGCCATCGAACGCGATTGGCATGTCATCGAAAAGCACATCGACAGCATCCACGAATTGGTCGCGGAAGTGATCCGCGAGGGCATCGCCACCGGCGAGTTCGTCGATCAGGATCCGGTGATCGCGTCCAGGTGTTTCGGCGCTGCTATTATCAGCCTCTGTCATCCGCAGATGATGGCCCAATGCCTCGCCAAGAAGAACCGGGCGACGCCGGACGAGCTTACCGAGTTTGCCATCAGAGCCTTGAAGAAATGACCGTTGCCGCCCGTCGGGCGGTGATGTCGGCAATTCATCCCCACAGTTCGGGAGTACGAAAAGTGTCTTTGTCCAAGTCCATCACCTACAGGCTACCGGCCGCCGGCCTGGCACTGATTGTCGTTGCCGCTCTCGGCCTCGCCGGCTGCTCGCAGGAGAAAGCCGAGGTCAAGGAGATCATCCGCCCGGTCAAGGTGGTCGAGATCGCCAAGGCGAGCGATACCCGTCAGCTCTCCTATTCCGGATCGGTGCGCGCCCGCACCGAGATGAATCTCGGCTTTCGCATCAACGGCAAGATCACCGAGCGCCTTGTCGACATCGGTGACCGCGTCAAGCCCGGCGACGTTCTCGCCCGCATCGATCCCACCGACTACGAGCTTTCGGTGAGAAGCGCCCAGGCCAGCCTCGATGCCGCCGACCGTCAGGTCGAGACAGTCGAGCTTACGCGCAAGCGCGCCGAACAGCTCTACGCCAAGAATTTCGCACCGAAGTCGCAGCTCGAGCAGGCGACGCTCAGTTACAATCAGGCGGTCGCCACGCGCGACTCCGCCCGCTCGCAGCTTGCCCAGGCACAGAACCAGGTCCGCTATACCGATCTCAAGGCGGACAAGAATGGCATCGTCACCGCCGTTGCCGCCGATGTCGGCCAGGTGGTCGGCTCAGGCACGCCGGTGGTGACCGTTGCCATCGACGGCGAGAAGGAAGTCCTGATCGCTGTTCCCGAAACCGATATCGCCGAGTTCAAGCCGGGCAAGACCGTCAAGGCGGGTTTCTGGTCCGATGAGGCGCTGACGCTCGAAGGCAAGGTCCGCGAAGTCGCCGGCAGCGCCGATCCGCAGTCGCGCACCTTTGCCGTTCGCGTCAGCCTGCCCAACGATCCGAACGTGCTGCTTGGCATGACGGCCTCCATCGAAGCCGCGGCGGGCAACCGGCAGCAGCTGGTGTCGATCCCGCTGAGCGCATTGGCACAAAAGGACAGCCAATCGATCGTCTGGACCGTCGACCGCAGTGGCGGTACCGTTCATGCGCATCCGGTCAAGGTCGCCGCCTTCACGCCTGACGGCGTCAGTGTCGCCGACGGGCTGAAGCCGGGCGATGTGGTCGTCGCTGCCGGCACGCAGTTCATGACCGAGAATCTGAAAGTCAAGCTTACCGGTGATGCAGCACAACAGTCGGCCTCGGCCGATGATGACGCCGCAAGGCGCTTGCGCTGACGGCCAGGCAATTCACGGTTTCCGGGCGGCAGGCGCCCCCGATTTTCGAGATCTCAGGTCGATGTAACCCCCACATCGATCCTCGTGTCCCACCGCGATGTAGATCTCTCAACTCGGAAAGCCTCGCCGCTCGGAAGCCCACATCGGAAGTTCCTTGGGCATGCGAAAGCGCGTGCTCTGTTGATCAAATTGAAACGGACTGACGCCGATGACCACCGACACCACTGAAAAGCGGTCTTTCAATCTTTCGCGCTGGGCAATCGGCCATCCGAGCATTGCCCGCTTCCTGTTCGGGCTTATCATCGTCGCCGGTGCGCTCGGCCTGATGCGCATGGGCCAGAAGGAAGATCCCGATTTCACCTTCCGCGTCATGGTCGTCCAGGCGATCTGGCCGGGCTCCTCGATCAAGGAGATGGAGGACCAGGTCGTCAACAAGATCGAGCGCAAGCTGCAGGAAACGCCGCATCTCGATTTCGTCCGCTCCTACACCCGCGCCGGCAGCGCCATCATCACCTTGCAGGTCAAGGGCGACACCAGTCCCGCGCAGGTCGCGGATGCGTTCTATCAGGTGCGCAAGAAGGTCGGCGATATCTCGAATGAACTGCCGCAGGGCTTGCTCGGGCCCTACTTCAACGACGAATTCGGCGACACATTCATCACCCTGCATTCGATCAGCGGCGATGGCTACGGCTATCCCGAGCTGAAGAAATTCGCCATCCAGGCACGCGACATGCTGCTGACGACGCCCGGCGTCGAGAAAGCCGTGATCATCGGCGACCAGCCGGAAAAGCTCTACATCGACGTTTCATCCAAGGTGCTTGCCGAACGCGGCCTGACGCTGACCGACCTGCAGAATGCGATCAGGGGCCAGAACAATGTCGACCCGGCAGGTTCGGTCGACACCGGCCAGCGTTCGGTGCGCATCTCGGTCGAAGGCGACGTGGCCAGGGCGGCCGACATTCGCGAGCTTCGGCTGCGGGCCGGCAACCAGGTGACGCGCCTCGGCGACATCGCCACCGTGACCTCCGGCCTCGAGGACCCTTATCAGCGCAAATACCGCTTCAACGGCCATGACAGCGTCCAGCTCGGCGTCGTCATGGCCAAGGGCTTCAACGTC
This sequence comes from Mesorhizobium sp. M1217, assembly GCF_040318275.1. Classification (NCBI taxonomy): domain Bacteria; kingdom Pseudomonadati; phylum Pseudomonadota; class Alphaproteobacteria; order Hyphomicrobiales; family Phyllobacteriaceae; genus Mesorhizobium; species Mesorhizobium sp. M1217. The sequence goes on from NZ_JAMYMA010000009.1 coordinate 283,415, forward strand.
ACCGACGTCGGCAAGGACGTCGAAGCGACCTACAAGCGCTTCGAGGAGGCGCTGCCCTATGGCGTGTCGGTGGACCAGGTCTCCGACCAGCCGGAAGTCGTCAAGGATGCGGTGGCCGAGTTCATGGAAGCGCTCGGTGAAGCGCTGCTGATCGTGCTTGTCGTCTCGTTCCTGTCGATCGGCTGGCGTTCGGGTCTGGTGATCGCGATCGTCATTCCGCTGGTCCTGGCCGCCACCTTCGCCATCATGTACGAGCTCGGCATCGACCTGCAGCGCATCTCGCTCGGCGCGCTGATCATCGCCCTTGGCCTCTTGGTCGACGACGCGATGATCGTCGTCGAAATGATGGAGCGAAAGCTCGAGGAAGGCTTGGTCAAGGTCGAGGCGGCGAGCTTCGCCTATTCCTCGACCGCCTTCCCGATGCTGACCGGCACGCTGATCACCACGGCCGGCTTCATCCCCGTCGGTTTCGCCGCCTCGACGGCCGGCGAATATGTGCGCACCCTGTTCTACGTCGTCGGTATCGCGCTGGTCGTGTCCTGGTTCGCGGCGGTCTATTTCACGCCATGGCTCGGCCACATGATCCTGAAGCAGCGCAAGCACGCCGGCAGCCATCACGATGTCTTCGACACGGGCTTCTACCGTCGCCTTCGCTCGACCGTGACCTGGGCCGTGCGCCATCGCATCATCGTGCTGGTGATGACGATGATGACCTTTGCCACCAGCCTGTGGGCGTTCCAGTTCATCCCGCAGAATTTCTTCCCGCAATCGTCGCGCCCGGAAATCCTTGTCGACCTCTGGCTGCCGGAAGGCACCAGCATCAAGGAAGTCGAGACACAGGCCAAGGCGCTCGAAGCCAGGATGATGGACGACAAGGACAAGCGCTTCATCGCCACCTATATCGGCGAAGGCGCGCCGCGTTTCTTCCTGCCGCTCGACCAGCAGCTTCGCAATCCGAATTTCGCCCAGCTTCTGGTGATGGCCAATGACGAACCGGCCCGCGAGCGGCTGATTGTCAAGCTGCGCACCATCCTGGCCGAGGATTTCCCGTCGATCCGCGCCAAGGTCGACCGCCTGTTCCTTGGTCCGCCGACCGGCTGGCCGGTGCAGATGCGCGTCATGGGTCCGGATCGCCAGGAGGTGCGCCGCATCGCCGACGAGGTGAAGGCGAAGTTCCAGGCAAATCCGCTGCTCGGCGCCATCCACGACGACTGGCTGGAGCCGGTGCCGGCGATGAAGCTGGTGATCGACCAGGATCGCGCCCGTGCGCTCGGCGTCACCTCGCAGCGCATCCGCCAGATGCTGCAGGCGACCATGTCGGGAGCGCCGCTCGATGACTTCCGCGACGGCGAGGAGACGGTTTCGATCGTCGCCCGCGAACCGGAGGCAAGCCGTCACCTGCTGTCGGCGGTCGATTCCGTCTATATCCCGACGGATTTCGGTGGCTCCGTGCCGCTGTCGCAGGTCGCCAAGATTGTCCCGGTGCTGGAGCAAGGCGTCGAATGGCGGCGCGACCGCTTGCCGACCATCAGCGTACGCGCCACGCTGCCGGATGGCGTGCAGCCGAACGATGTCGCCATGAAAATGTATGGCGAGATGTCGGGCCTGCGCGCCGGCCTCGCACCCGGCTACAAGATCGAGATCCAGGGCGGCGCCGAGGATGCGGCCGAAAGCCAGGCCTCGATTGCGGCGAAAGCTCCAGTCATGCTGGCGGTCATCGTCGTGCTGCTGATGATCCAGCTGCAGCATTTCGGGAAGGCGATGCTGGTGCTGGCGACCGGTCCGCTCGGCATCATCGGTGCGGCGGCGGCACTTTTGATCAGCGGTGCGCCGTTCGGCTTCGTCGCCATCCTCGGTGTTATCGCCCTGCTCGGCATCATCATGCGAAACTCGATCATCCTGGTCGATCAGATCGACCAGGACATCGCCGCCGGCGTGGAGCGCTCCGAGGCCATCATCGGCTCGGCCGTTCGCCGGTTCCGGCCGATCGTGCTGACGGCGCTGACGGCGGTGCTGGCGCTGATCCCGATCTCGCGCGGCGTCTTCTGGGGGCCGCTCGCCTATGCCATGATGGGCGGCATCCTGGTCGCCACGGTGCTGACCATCCTTGTCCTGCCGGCAGCCTACGCGCTGTTCTTCGGCCGGGAGCCCAAGAAGGTGGTGGAGCAGCCGGCCGAGACGGAAGAAAAGAACGAAAGGCCGCAACTGGCCCTGGCGGCCGAATAGAGCTGTTGGCAAATGTGACCTCCGGCGGTTTAATCCGCCCACCAGGCGTAGGTGCCGGAGGAGGACCGTCATGACCATAGCTCAGGCACCGCTGCGGCTGCCGATCGACGGACGCCATCGCCAGATGTTCATCGGCGGTGGCTGGGTCGATGCCCGCTCCGGCCGGACCATGGAGACCCGCAATCCTGCCACCGGCGCGGTCATCGCCACGGTGCCGCGCGGAGACCGCCTCGACATCGACTTGGCGGTGACTGCCGCCCGCAAGGCGTTCGAGGGACCGTGGAGCCGGCTCAAACCTTACGAGCGGCAGGTACTGCTGCTGAGGATCGCCGATCTCTTCGAAAAGAACTGGGAAGAGATCAGCCTCTCCGACACCACCGACATGGGTATGCCGATCGTGCGCACCCGCGCCAATCGCAACCGCGTCATCGGCATGCTGCGCTATTATGCCGGCATGGCGACGGCGCTGCACGGCGAGACGATCGAGAACTCGCTGCCCGGCGAAATCGTCTCCTTCACCCGCAAGGAGGCGGTCGGCGTCGTCGGCGCCATCATTCCCTGGAACGCGCCGACCGCCGCGTCGATCTGGAAAATCGGCCCGGCGCTGGCGACCGGCTGTACCATCGTGCTGAAACCATCGGAAGAGGCGCCGCTGACGCCACTGCTGATCGCCGACATCATGAACGAGGCCGGCGTCCCGGAAGGCGTCGTCAACATCGTCACCGGCACCGGCACCGAGGCGGGCGCCGCACTCGCCGAGCACATGGGCGTCGACAAAATCGTCTTCACCGGCTCGACGGCGACCGGCCAGTCGATCGTGCGCGCCTCGGCCGGCAACCTCAAGCGCGTCTCGCTGGAGCTTGGCGGCAAGTCGCCGGTCATCGTCTGCGCCGATGCCGATCTCGACAAAGCGGTGCCGGTGGCCGCGATGTCGGTGTTCGCCAATTCCGGCCAGATCTGCATCGCCGGTTCGCGCCTTTTCGTCGAACGCGCGGTCCATGACGAGTTCATCGAGCGGCTCGCTGCATACGCCAAGGGTCTCAGGGTCGGCGACGGCATCGACCCGGCGACCGAGATTGGCCCGCTCGTCTCCGAAAAGCAGTTGCAACGGGTCACCGGTTACCTCGAGGCCGGCACTGCGGAAGGGGCGAAACTCGTCACCGGAGGCGAACGGCTCACGGAAGGCGCGCTTGCCGCCGGCAATTTCGTCGCGCCGACCGTCTTTGCCGGTGTGTCGGACGACATGAAGATCGCCCGCGAGGAGATCTTCGGGCCGGTGATTTCAGCACTGCCCATCGACACGCTGGACGAAGCGGTCGAGCGGGCCAACAACACGCCTTACGGTCTGGCTGCAGGGGTCTTCACCCAAAATCTCGCCACCGCCCACCGGCTGTCGCGCAAGATCCGCGCCGGCTCGGTCTGGGTCAATACCTATCACGCCATCGATCCGGCCGTGCCCTTCGGTGGCTACAAGATGAGCGGCTACGGCCGCGAGGGCGGCGCCGAACACCTTGACGAATATCTCAACACCAAGGGCGTGTTCATCAAGATCGATTGAGCCTGGCACCGGGCCTGAAACGAAAAACCCGCCTCAGCGGCGGGTCTCGGTGCGAGTCAGCACCATGGCGGGATTAGTAGCATAGCTGCCGGCACAAAGCAAGAACAAAATGCAAGCGATCGAGCGCGCATCGCGCGCCCAATCCGTAGAACGGTTCATCGTTTCACGGAAACGCCGAACCGCTCTATTTTTTGTTTTGAGGCAATTCCGGCCGGAAAACCGTTCACACCTTTTCCTGGAATTGCTCTCAAGGCAAGCCTCAGATGACGAACAGCCAGTTGGCGAGCAGCATCACCGCGACGCCGGCGATCAGCGTCAGGTAGGGCAGCATGCCCGCCTTTCGCACTGCGAGGTCGGACGAGTTCATGCCGAGATCGGCCAGCATGTGGTCGGGGAACTTGCCTTTGTCCTGGATGTAGTGCCGGAAGCAGAACACCGGGATGATCAAGGCGGCCGTGATCAGCCCGGCCCACAATGCCATCGGGTTCCAGACCTTGGCGCCGGCGCCCATGAAGACCGCGTTGACATAGGCAAAGATAGCGCCGAGGCCGAGCAGCCAGCTCGGCGCCTTCCATGGCCGCGCAATGTGGCCATTGTCGATGCGGTGGATCCAGCCGGCATTGAGGTTGAGGAAGTTGAAGATGATGTAGCCGCAATTCGACACGGCGAGGATGAAGAAGAAGCTCGTCGCGTCGGCCGAAGCGATGGCCAGCACAATCAGGTTGAAGATCAAGTCGGTCCACATCGCCCGCGTCGGCGCACCGTGCTCGTTGACGTGGCTGAGGTAGCGCGGCAGCCAGCCGTCGACCGAACCCTGGTAGAGCGTGCGCGAAGAGCCGGCCATCGCCGTCATGATGCAGAGCACCAGCGCCAGGATCATCAGCATGACCAGCAGGCTGTGGATCAGCTGTCCGCCGCCGACCATGCCAGCCAGCGCATCGGCAACGCCGGAGCCGTCGACGATCGGCGTCGCCAGCATGCCGTTCAAGCCGAGCACGCCCTGGAAGGTGAACGGCACCAGGATGAACAGCAGCATGCACAGAAGGCCGGAATAGAAGATCGCCTTGAACGTATCGGTGCCCGGGTTCTTGAACTCGGAGGTGTAGCAGACGGCGGTCTCGAAACCGTAGGTCGACCATGCCGCGATGAACATGCCGCCGAGAACGAGCGTCCAGCCTGCGATGTTCCACGCGCCGGGCTCCGGCGCGTAGGCTGCCGCGAGCGGGACCAGCGGCGAAAAGTTTGCCCAGTCGATCTGGCCGGTGACGATCGGCACCACGCCGACGATCAGCATCGGGATGATGACGAGCAGGCCGATATATTTCTGCACGTTGGCGGTGCCAAGGATGCCGCGATGCTGGATGGAGAAGATGATCAGCATCAGCACCGCGCCGATGAAGAAGGTGGCATTGAAGGTGAAGGAAACCGGGCCAAGCGTATGACCGTAAAGCGTCCAGTTGCGGATCGCCGGCGTCGCCGCAGTGGTGACCGCGGTGATGGCGTCGGCGGCGCTGGTTCCGGCATGGGCCGCGATATAGGCGGCGACTTCCGGCGAAGTGTCGGTGAACAGCGGCACCGGCGCCAGCGCATTGAGGATATAGGCGGCGGCGATCGAGCAGCCGAGCGACAGCACCGGCGACCAGGCGAACCAGTTGCACCACACCGAAAGCGGCGCGATGAATTTCGAATAGCGCAGCCACGCGGTGGCGCCATAGATCGAGGCGCCGCCGGACTTGTTCGGGAACAGGCCGGCGATTTCCGCATAGGTGAAGGATTGCAGGAAGCCCATGATCATGGATGCGGTCCAGATCATGAAGGCCAGCGTTCCGGTGGTGCCGGCAATGCCGCCGATCGAAAACAGGACAAGGGCCGGAACGCCGCTTGCCACCCAAAAGGCGCCGCGCCAATCGATGTTCCGGTGCAGCTGCCCTTCGGCAGGCGGCACCAAGGTGGTGACTATCGTGCTCATTTACGCGAATTCCCCATTTTTGATGTTCCCCATCGGCAACAGCCGCAATCTCGCGAGGCGTCATCGACGCTCACGTTGAACGGCCCAAGCGTTTTCCGCTCAGTAGTATTTTATTCTTAGCAGTGAAGATTGACCCAACGCGCTTTCAGGTCAAGCGGTTTGTGACGCTGTGCACATTGCGCTTGTGAAACAGTCGAGCTTCGTTGGCGCTGCCAACGGGTGCGGTCTTTCCTTCTCCCCTTGTGGGAGAAGGTGGCCGAGCGAAGCTCGGTCGGATGAGGGGTGTTCCAGCTTGGCAAAACCGCACTTCGTCCAGCGCCCCTCAACCGTCTTGGCGCTGCGCGCCAATCCACCTTCTCCCACAAGGGGCCTGTTGCGTAATTCGCTGATTGTGATTCTCTGAGGTGGACGGTCTGAGGGAATCGCGATGGCAGTGAAGCAGACGGGCCAGTTGAGCTTGGCGGAGGCT